>CAYVOP010000111.1:0-11365 GCA_964453105.1 uncultured Aquabacterium sp.
ACGCTCATCTGCGCGAGCAGGATCACGCCGACCATCAGTCGACAAATCCAATGCGTGAACGCGCGGGGCATGGTCATGCGGCCACCTGCTCTGCGGGTCGGGTGCCGTGATCGACCAGGGCCGCGATGATGGGGCAGTGATCGCCTTTGGCCGACTTCTGGCAACAAGTGACCAAGCCTTCAAGGGCAACGGCCATGGCCTCCAGTTGAGTGGCTCGCTGGCGGATGTCCAGCACACGTTGCTGGGTGATCTCGCGCACGCGCACCTGATCGGTCTCGGCGCTCAAGGACACCAACGAGGCCACATCGTCGAGGGAGAAGCCCAACTCTTGCGCACGCTTGATGAAGCGCAGGCGCCGCACGTCGCCCTCGTCATACTGCCGAAAGCCATTGCCTTCACGGGCAGGCTCACGCAACAACCCACGCCGCTGGTAAAAGCGCACCGCTTCTACGCCGACACCTGCTGTGTCGGCGAGCTTGCGAACGGTGAAGGCGTGGGTGGGCATGTGAAGCGGATTTGCCTAAAGTCTGTACTATTAAACGTAGTTTAGGTGAGCCAGTCTCCGTTCGTCAAGTCAACTTTCGGCGCTGCCCTGGCAGCGTACGCGTGACTAAGACCGGAACAGCTTGTTGTACTCAAATGGCCGGATCACTTTTGCCGAGATCTTGGTCGCCGCTGGATGCAGCGGGTTGATGAGGGCGGCACACTCCTCGGGCACGATCACCGACGGCACCAGCAAGATGGGGGAGCGCAGCGAAGTCAGCCAAGATGAGCCTACCTTGACACTGGCCCCGCCTGCCGGAATGGCCGACCAAGCTGGCGGCAGAGAGTTCAGTGCCGCCGCCTCATGCAGCGCCCATACGTCATCTGGCACGTCGATTTCAACCAAGAAGCGGTTGAGCGGCAAGCCAGCATCATCAATGTGTGCAGCGGTTTCCAGCACAGCAATGGCAATGGTGGGCGCGCTGTAGACGACGGCCTGCTTCTCTTCATTCCAGCGGCCTGGCGACACCGCCGCACCGCCACCACTGAGGTCACTTGCTGGATATTTGCGCGTCTCAGCCGCGATACGCCAAAGTTTCACAGGTAGGCACCGCTTCGGATGGCACCCAGCAACTGCGCCACGATCTCAACCCCTGTGGGCGTGTCCAGGTAATCGGCAGGCTTGCGCCCGCCCAGCGTCGCCTGTGGCCGCTCGATCCACTGGCCCAGCCACTTCACGGTGTCGAAGTTCCCAGCTTCGGCCGCCGTGCTGTCGTCCACGATGTCCTGGGCAATGCCTAGCAGTTTGATCATGCCAATAGCTGCCAGGCCCGCACGACCATCTACCAAGGCTCCTGCCGCTGATTTGCGCGCCGCTGTCGCCGGCGGGATGCGCAGCATGTCAAACACCCGAGAAGATGGCAGCTCCATCCGCTTGGACAGGTCAGTGATGAATGTGCCTGCAACGCCCAGGCGCTCCATCTCCACCATTTGCACAGGCGTGGCCTCGTGCACCTGCTTGAGGTACGCGTCCACGCCTTGGCTGCGCTTGTAGGCCAACGTCACGCCACTGGCAGCCACGACAGGGGATGAGGTTTTCGTGGAATGAAAGCCGCCGCTGGTTTTGCGGGCCCGGGTTGTCTGGCTGACGCCCGCTGCCGCGATGGCCTTTGCACTTTTGCTGGAGGCCCGCTTGGTGGCTGGTGGTTGTTTGCTGGTGGCAGTGGCCATGGACATCACCCAATGTATTCAATCAATTGAGATGAAGTCTATTCTCATTTGAAAGAAAGCGCCAGTGCACCAGAACGCCAAAACGCAGGTCACCTCACACGCCGCCTGTTGGCACCCTTGTTGGAGCCAGCGCTGCGCAAGCGCGTCAAAGATTGGCGCCCGCCGTCGCCCAGGGCCGCGAGCCTTTGCAATTGCGTATGCTCCGCTTGCAGCGAGGCCAGGGCGACTTCCAGCTCGGAGCCGTGCTGCCGCAACGTCTCGACTTGCTGGGTCGCCTGAGTCAGCCTGTCGGCGTTCGCCTTGGCTGCCTTGTCTGTGGCAGCCTTCTGCGCATCGAGTTCCTTTTGCAACCGCGCTGCGTGGCCACGCTCGCGATCAACTTCCAGGAGAAGGCGCCTTTGCTCGTCGGCGGCCCGCTGCTCAGCAATGCGCGCAGCTTCCATCGCGGTCACCAGTTCCTGGCGTTGAGACGCCAGTTGCTCAATCTGCTGGACCAGCCCCAGCCTGAGTCCTTCGTCGTGCGCCAGGCGCTGCTCCAAGACTCGAATCTGATCGGCGAGGGTGGCTGCATGGGCCTGTGCGGCCGTCACATCCTGGCTCAAGAGCGCTTCGCGCTGCCGAGCTTGCTCAACGGCCTGTGAGGCGGCGTCCGCCTGCTGCTGCGCATCGAGCCGAACTGCGGCAGCGGCCTCGTCGGCCAGCGAGCGTGCCTGCTCCCACAGCTTGGCCGTGAGTTCACCTGCGGCATCGCGCAGCGCTTGCGGGATGTCGGGGTGCTCGATGCGCACTCGGCTTTTCTCGCGCAGGTTCTCCCAGAACCTGGCCAAGGCCTCAGCCGGGGCACTCATGCTGCCTTTGCGCACCAACTGGTACAGCTTGTTGGCCGTGGGTGTGATGCCGTGGCGGAAGAACAAGACCGTACAGACCTCGCGATAGAGGTCCTGGGTGTCTGGGAAGTGAGGGCGTAGCGCCTCAATCTCAGCTTGCAGGCGGGTCTCATCGGTCATGGCGATCTTCCAATCTCATCACTAAATAATACAACGTAATACATTGAATTATTAACAAACACGGCTACTCTATGGACATAAACCATCTTATGTCCATAGAATGTGGGCTGACGCCATTTTGAAATCACTGACACCTTGAACGCCGTCGCGCCGATTGATCAGATCTTGATTCCGGCCCATCTCACCGGGCAAGATGGGCGCAACCGCTCGCACGCCCGCAGCCAGGTGGCGGCAGACGACGACCGTTCAGCGGTGCTGGCCTGGCTGGCGCGCTACGTTGACACGCCCGCCACGCTGGCCAGCTACCGCAAAGAGGCTGAAAGGCTGCTGCTGTGGTGTGTGCACCAGCGCGGCGTGGCCATGTCCTCGCTGACGCACGAGGATCTGCTGCTGTACGAGCGCTTTTTGGCCGACCCACAACCCGCTGAGCGGTGGGTCATGACCGTGCGCCAGCGCCCAGGTCGAGACTCACCACATTGGCGACCATTTGCCGGGCCACTTTCGAGCGCTAGCCAGCGCCACGCGCTGTCCATCATCAATGCCATGTTCTCTTGGCTGGTGGAGGCAGGCTACCTGGCAGGCAACCCACTTTCGTTGGGCCGCCGCAAACGGCGCGTCGGACCAAGGCAGACCAATCGTTTCCTTCCCCAAGAGCACTGGGATGAAGTCAAAGCGACCATCCAGGCCATGCCCACAGGCACAGCACGAGAACAGGCCCACGCCGTGCGGTGCCGGTGGCTGTTTTCGCTACTCTATGTCGGCGGGCTGCGGGTCTCAGAGGTCACCTCTGGCAGCATGGGCGGCTTCTACAGCCAGCGTGACCGCTCTGGCGTGGAACGCTGGTGGCTAGAGGTCTCGGGCAAGGGCGACAAGACGCGGATCGTTCCCGCCACGGCCGAGTTGATGGCCGAACTCATGGTCTACCGCAAGGTCAACGGCTTGTCGGCACTGCCGGTCAGCGGAGAAGAGCGCCCCCTGGTGCTGCCCATCATCGGCAAGGAAAAGCCGCTTGCTCGCAGCGCCGTCCACGAGATTGTCAAAGGTGTCATGCGCGCGACGGCAGGTCGCCTGCGGGCTCGCGGCAACGAATGGGAGGCTGCGGCAGCCCAGATCGAGGCGGCCTCAACCCACTGGCTGAGACATACCGCAGGAACGCACATGACCGATGCGGGCCTGGATGTCAAAGCCGTGCGGGACAATTTCGGGCACGCCACCATCAGCACCACCAGCATCTATGTGCACAGCGAAGACGATGCGCGGCATGATGCTACGCAAGCTGCTCACAAAATTGGATGGGCAACGCCCAAGACGGCAGACTGAGCAGCTCGCCGAGCGGGGGCGTTTCTCGCCCGAGAAACGGACACGTCATAACAACTTGAAATGCAACAGTTGGAGCTGAATTCCGCTCACAACGACTGCTTTTCCACTTGTTGTGGGTGCTAACGGCTCGGCAATCAGGTTCAGTGCAAGTTGAACTGGGGTGGCCTGAAGCTGCATAACGATCTCATCCGTTATTACTTTTCCGCTTATGTGCTATTTCTGGCCTTATCCTGGCTGACTCCCCAAAGTCATCACCATCGTGCCGGCTGCCAGCCCCTGCGCAGGCAGCCCATCGGTGCAAGGCCAAGCGGTGCCCATGCGGGAGCGCTGTGGCGACCTGAAGAACTACTGGTATGCCGCAGCCCAGTCGAAAGACGTGAACGCGAAACAGCCACTGAGCGTCGTCATCATGGAAACCCGCATCGTGTTGTGGCGCAATGCGCAAGGCCAGGCCGTGGCCCTGCGCGACCGTTGCCTGCACCGCAACACCTTTCTCAGCCCCGGTGACATCACCGACCAAGGCATCAAGTGCCCTTACCACGGCTGGACGTTTGACGAACAAGGCGTGTGCGTGAATGTACCGTCTGAAGGCGAGAACGGCAAAGCCTATCCCAATCGCAAGGTGGAGAGCTTTCCAGCGCAGGAAGCGTATGGCCTGATCTGGGTTTGGATGGGGGGCGGTGAGCCTGACTCAGCACGCCAGCCCTTCCCCATGCCGCACTACAACGAGCCGGGCTGGAACACCTATTACATGAAAACCCACTTCGACAACGGCGTGACCTCGCTGGTCGAAAACTTCATGGATGTGCCTCACACCGTGTTTGTCCACAAGGGCTGGTTCCGCGATCGTAAAAAACTCAAGGTGGACTCGACTGTCGAGCGCACACCAGACAGCGTGCTGGTGACCTATCACGCCCAAGACGCCATCGGGTTCACCGAAAAGGTACTCAACCCCAAGGGCTTGCCGATGCAACACACCGACAAGTTCTACATGCCAAACAACACGCGGGTGGACTACATCTATGGCGAAGACGAGCGCGGCTTTGTCATCACCAGTACCTGCACCCCGATCAACGACCACGAGACCACGGTCTTCACGTTGATCTGCTACAAGTTTGGCTGGGCCAACCCCCTTTTCCGCACTTTTCTGCCCTGGTACACGCGCCAGGTCATTCAGCAAGACGTGGAAATCATGGCCAATCAGGGCCGCAGCTTCAAAGAGCAAGGACCCGATTTCAAAAGCACCCCGGCAGACACGCTTCACGTGTTCATTGAATCGCTGCGTGAACACGCCCAAACCAATGGGCTGGATGTCCAAGGCAAGCCCCAGGCCGCACCGCGCCCCATGACGCGCGACGTGGTGTTCTGGATATGAGCTTAAGCATGAGCACTCTGCCCTTGCCCTCGCACCAGGTTGTCTACCAAGGCGACGGGTGGCGCATGCGCCTGGCCTCCGCGGCCGATAACCAGCGCCTGTGCACCTTGTTTCGCGAAGTGGACATGTCTGCCGACCTGTGCCTGGCCGAAGAACGCGACCCCGACTTTTTCGCGCTTCAACGTGCGCAGGGTGGCCAGGGCTGCACGGTGCTGCTGGAAGACCTGTCCCAACCAGGGCGCCCCGCATTTGGTTGCGCTTCCATCCTGACGCGCCCAGCTTGGGTTTACGGTCAGGTGCGCCATATTGGCTATGCGTGCGACTTGCGCATCGAACCCGACTACCGACGCGGCACCATTTTCCCGACCGTGATCGAACAGTTCATGGCCTACATGCAAAACCATGAAGGCATGGACATGATGTTCAGTGCCGTGCTCAGCAGCAATGCACGAGGGCGAGGCGCCTTGTTGAACCAAGGCGTCAAAAGACAAGGGCAACCGCACGCGCAAGTCATGACAGCCTACAACATGACGTCGCTGCAGTTCATGGGCGATCGCAAAGCCAACGACCCCAGAGTGCAGCGCGCCCAAGAAAGCGATCGCCCCGCACTGATTGCCTTTCTGGCAGACCAACAGCGCATGCGCCTGTTTGGTGAAGTGGTTGATGACGCCTGGCTCGCACATCGGCTGCAACAATGGCCCGGCCTGAGCCTTCAAGACTTTTTCCTGCTCAAAGATGGCAATGGCCAGGTATTGGCCTGTGCTGCGCCGTGGGACACCGAAGCCCACCTGCGTCGATCAAGGGTGTTGGCATACCAAGGCCCCATGCGCTGGCTACGTCGTCTCTACAACCTGGAAGCCCGCGTTCGCGGCATTGCCCGCCTTCCTGACGAAGGGCAATGCTTTCATTTTGTTTACCTGACCCATCTGGAAGTACGCAATGACAACCCGCAGTGGCTCAACGCCCTGCTGCGTGCCATTTACAACCAACTGCACACGCCATCGCGTCATTTCATGAGCCTGATGGTGCCCCAAAACAGTCCATTGGAAGCCGGGCTGGCGGGCTTTCGCATTCGCCGCATCCCCATGGAACTGATTGCCTTCACCAACGCACAATCCAGCCTTCATGGCCAGGCCCTGCAATCGCTGCGCCCCGGCTTTGAAATGGCTCTGCACTGAACATGACGCCACAGCAATACAAAGACCTGCGCAAGCAATTCGCCCAGGCCGGGCTGCTGCAAGCCCATGACGGGCTGGGCCTGGTCACCGTCGCGCTCGAATCCGCCTTTTTCATTGGTGGAATTTGCTTGCTAACGCAACTGCAGGTCTGGTCTTGGCCCTACCTGTTGGTTCAATTCCTGTTGGGCAGTTCGATCTTTCGCTTCTTCGTGCTCATGCACGACTGCGGCCACTACAGCCTGTTCCAAACGCGGGGGCTCAACAACGTGGTGGGCGTGCTGTGCAGCATGGTCTGCCTGACACCGCTGCTGGCTTGGCGACAGATCCACTTCGAACACCATCGCTGGGTCGGCATCAAAGACCGCGACCCCACGGCAGCCGGCCTCATCACCTTCGAACAGCGCCAGCAGCATTCGCGCCCCACAGTGGCCCTGCTCAGGCTGATCTGGGTGTTGCGTTTGCCGGTGCCCGCCATCACTTTCACGGTCAATGTGCTGTGGCTCTACCCACTGCGCTTATGGAAGCAAGGGCAACCACGGCAGGCTGCTGTGGTTGTTGCATCGGGTTTGGCCTCGGCGCTGCCCCATGCGCTGGCCATCATGCATTGGGGTGTCTCGGCCTACGCCAGCATCTATCTGCCCGTCTTGCTTGCCTCGTTCATTTGGTACGAAACCATCAACCTGACCCACCACGCTGGTTTATACAAACTGGATGCCGCACAGCACCCTGATCCGCTGCCACTGCATGAACAGCAAAGCGTCAGCCGCTCATGCTACATACCCACATGGCTGTCTACCGTGCTGTGCTATCACTTCAATCTGCACGCCGAACACCATCTGTTTCCGGCCATCCCGTGGCACCATCTGCCTGCGGTCAGGCAGGCCCTGAGCCAGATCGGGGTGAGCAACTACATCGATGTGCCCTTCCCCGGCTTCAACAATGCCCTACGCAAAGAAGACCCGGTAGGCGTGCTGCTGAACCGTTTGTCTCCGCGGCTTGAACAAATGCAAAAACCCCTGCTACGGCCGTAACAGGGGCTTGGAAAGGGGCAAAGAGACTCAGGCGTGTCGCACGCGATCGTTGTTGAGCTTGAAGCGCCCCACCACCTGCGACAAGCGAACGGCCTGTTCATACAGCGACTCTGCCGCCGCTGCCGATTGCTCCACCAGCGCCGCATTTTGCTGCGTCATCTGATCGAGCTGGCTGACCGCCGTGTTGATCTGGCTGATGCCATCTCGTTGCTCGGATGTGGCCATGGTGATGTCACGAATGATCGCATTGACCTGCTGCACTGAGTTCACGATGTCGTGCATGGTGGTCCCGGCCGATTGCACCAACTGTGAGCCCGACTCCACTTGATCGACTGACGCGTTGATCAGTGCCTTGATTTCGCGGGCGGCATTGGCTGAGCGTTGCGCCAGGGTGCGCACCTCTCCAGCCACCACGGCAAAGCCTCGGCCCTGCTCGCCAGCACGAGCGGCTTCCACCGCAGCATTCAGCGCCAGGATATTGGTCTGGAAGGCAATGCCATCGATCACACCAATGATGTCGCTGATCTTCTTTGAGGCTTGGTTGATGCCATCCATGGTCGCAACCACCTGGGACACCACTTCGCCCCCGCGCTCGGCAACGCCAGCGGCGGTGTCGACGTAGTGGTTGGCCTCACTGGCCGAATCGGCACTTTGTCGCACAGACCCCGTGAGTTGATCCATGCTGGCCGCGGTTTGCTGCAGGCTGGCAGCCGTTTCTTCGGTGCGACTGCTCAAGTCACCATTGCCGGCGGCAATTTCCTTGCTGGCCTGAGACAGGCTGTCCGCCGCTTCATGCACTTCACGCATGGTTTGGGTCAGGTGCTCCGACATCTTGCGCATGGACTGCAGCAGCTGCAGCGATCTCGTCGCTGCCTTTGACATCAATGGGCTGGCTGATGTCACCCTCGGCAATCGAATCAGCCACACGAACCGCCTTCTGGATGCCGCGCTTGATGATGCGACTGACCAAGCCACCAATGAAGATGGACAAGGCAAGGGCTCCGCCCAGCATGCCGCCCATGACTGTCAGGTGATGAAAAAATTCGGCTTTCAGGTCATCGATGTACACACCGGAACCCACTACCCAGCCCCAAGGCTCGAAACCCGTCACATAAGACACCTTCGCAACGGGCTCGTCCTGACCCGGCTTGGGCCAACGATAATGGACAAACCCGGCCTTGTTCTGGCGGACCGTGTCAACGAATTGCACGAACACCTTCGTGCCGTCCGGATCGGTCATGTCGCTCATGTCTTTGCCGTTCAACTCTGGTTTGGTTGGGTGCATGACCATCTTGTGGTTCATGTCGTTTACCCAGAAGTATTCCTTGCCCGAGTAGCGGGCGCGGTTCAATGCCTGAAGCGCCATTTGCTGAGCCTTGTCGCGAGACACTTCCCCCGAGGTTTCCAGGGAATGAGCCCAATCGACAATAGCCAAAGCGGCTTCAACGGTTTGGCGGGTGGCCACTTTGCGGTCTTCGACGCTTTCGGTGTAAAGCTGCCAGACCATGAAGCCAGAAACCAGCACAAGCAGAACCAAGGGCACCATCGACAGCAAACGCAGCTTGTTGTCGATGGAAATCCGGCGCAAGAGTTCAATCATCTTTGCATCCTTGTAGACATCAATACCCCTGTCCATCAAGGGTATCCAGGTCACTATCGGATAAATCTCCCTGAGCTGAAGGGGAGAAAAGAGATTATTTGGAAGGATATTCCTACACGAGTCAGACCGGGTCCAAATGGACCATCACATCCAGCACAGGCAATCGCTGCATGACACGCTCACGCGCAGCAACGGCAATATCGTGGCCGTGTTTAACGGTCAGCGATCCATCTACTTCCAGATGGGCATCGACCATGATCATGTCGCCCATCTTGCGGGTGCGCACATCGTGGACGCCATGCACGCCGGGGGTTTCTTTCAAGAGGACGATGATTTCTTCAATCTGATCCTGAGAGGCGGAGCGATCCATCAAGTCATTGAGTGCATCCCAGCCGAATTCCCAGCCCATCTTGGTCACCATCAGGCCCACGATCAAGGCGGCCACGGGGTCGAGCAGAGGAAACCCCATCAGGTTGCCCACAATGCCCAGAACCACCACCAGAGATGAAGCTGCATCAGAACGGGCATGCCAGGCATTGGCCACCAGCATGCTGGAGCGGACCCGCTCAGCGGCGGCGAGCATGTAGCGGAACAGCAATTCCTTGGAAGCCAAAGCAATCAGAGCCACCCACAGCGCAACGGGTTTGACCTGGGGGATGACCTCCGGGTCACTGAGCTTGCCCACGGCACCCCACAGCATCCCAACGCCGACCGTCAACAACAGCGCCCCCAACACCAGCGACGCTGCGGTCTCATAGCGGTGGTGCCCATAGTGGTGGTCGTCATCAGCCTCCTTGTGGCTGTGCTTGTTGGCCACCAGCACCACGAAGTCGGCAATCAGGTCAGACAAGGAGTGAATGCCGTCGGCAATCAGTGCCTGAGAATGCGCCAGCACACCAACCACCACCTGAACGGTGGTCAAGACCAGATTGACAATGACGCTGACCAAGGTGCTGCGCTGCGCCACCTTGTGGCGCTCGGGCGTGTCCTGTTCGGGGTCGTCGTGCGGGGTGAGGTCGAGTTCAGCCATGCGTGCGACTCACAGCCAGTCGATCTGGTGGCCCAGCTTGTGCAACTTGGTGGCCAGGTAGCGCTCATTCTCGGGCTGGGCGTCGCTGCGCACAGGCACGCGTTCGTCCACTTCAATGCCGTAAGCCTTGAGCGCGGCAATCTTGTCAGGGTTGTTGGTCATCAGGTTGACCGACTTCACACCCAGATGCTCCAGCATCTGACCAGCAATGTCGAACTTGCGCAAGTCGGCAGGAAAACCCAACTTCAGATTGGCTTCAACCGTGTCCAGCCCCTCGTCTTGCAACTCATAGGCCTTGAGCTTGTTGATCAAGCCAATGCCGCGCCCTTCCTGGCGCAAGTACAGCACGATGCCATTGCCAGCCTGACCAATTTCCCGCATCGCAAAATCGAGCTGAGGACCACAATCGCAGCGCAGCGAGCCAAAGACATCACCCGTCATGCATTCGGAATGGATACGGATCAGGGCATGCTCGGTAATGTCACCCATCACCATGGCCACGTGTTCAACGCCAGAGCCTTGCTCCTGAAACACCTTCATGTTGAAGGTGCCGTACTGGGTTGGAATGCGAGCCTGCGCCACGAACTGAACCTGTGGCGAAGCGCTGCCAGGCTGTTCTGACGAAATAGCGGTTGGGCGGGTCGATTCCCCATGCATGCTGAAGGTCCTTGGTGCCTCAATGATTGGCGCGACCCTCTATTTTGGCAGGAGTACAGGGTTTTTGCCCGGGCAACGGCTTTTTGCGCCCAATTCCGGTGCCAATCTTCCTCATATCGTCAGGCTAGGCCAACGCGATGCCCCCATGAAAAACGGGAATTCCCGGTGACGGGGTTGACGGAACGCAAACCGCGCTGTCAAACTGCACCGCATGGCAAAGCACATCAAACCCACCTGGCAACGACTAGCGCTAGCGCGCAAGCTGGCCTCGGTGGGCCGTGCTTGGCTGAGTGACCCCACGCATTAATTCACTCAGCTCCCTTTGCCCCCGAAACGCCAGCTCCACGCTGGCGTTTTGCATGGGGGTTGTATTTGCTCATGCGGCGCCGGCCAGTTGACCTGGTCCTTTTCATTCTTTTCAGGAAGAAAGACGCCCCATGAGCATGATCGCCAA
>CAYVOP010000112.1:0-11291 GCA_964453105.1 uncultured Aquabacterium sp.
TGATGCTGGAAAGGTCGGTCATCCGAGGTCCCTGAATTCTTTGTAGCCAGACATCGTTGGCGGTCTGGCGGTGAATGTGGGAAGGTATCGCAAAACCATTGCTGCGCTTAGGGCGGGCCCCCCGCATGGGGGCACTGAAAACGCACCAAGTTGCAAGGAAATGTTATGGCGCCGCCGCCACGGTTCGATTGACGCCGGCTGCGGGTTTGGCACACTGGTCGCATCACCTTCGGGATGCATTCCATGAAGACCGATTCAGCAGTTCGCTCCCCTGTGGTTCTGGTGCCGGCCTGCCAGCGGGTATTGGATCGTCACCCCTTTCATGTGGCGGGCAGGAAGTATGTGGAGGCCATTCGGCTGGCGGGCGCCGTGCCCTTGGTGATACCCGGGGCCTTGCCTGAAGAGATTCCCACGCTGTTGGCTTTGGCCGATGGGGTGTTGCTGACGGGCTCGCCCTCAAACGTGCACCCCAGCCATTTTGGCGAGGACGTGCTAGATCCGAGCCTACCGTTGGATCTCGATCGTGACGATTTCACCCTGCCAATGATTCGTCAGGCCTTGGAAAAGGGTATGCCCTTGCTGGGCATTTGCCGGGGGGCTCAGGAAGTGAATGTGGCGTTGGGTGGCACGCTGCACCAAGCCGTGCACCAAGCCGTGCACCAACAGCCGGGCTTGATGGACCATCGTGGTGATGGCAGCAAGCCGGTGGACGAGGAATATGGCCTGGCGCACCCGGTGCAGATCGTGCCGGGCGGCTTGCTGAATCAGATTCTGGCCGGGCTGGATGATTCAGTGCTCAAGGGGCACCAGTTCATGGTCAACAGCTTGCACGGCCAGGGCGTGAACCGCCTGGCGCCTGGGCTAAAGGTGGAGGCCTTGGCCCCCGATGGTGTGGTTGAGGCCTTTACCTTCGAAGGGCCGGGCTTCAATTTGTGCCTGCAATGGCACCCGGAATGGTTGGCTGCGAGCAACCCAGTGTCGCGCCGCATATTTGCGGCCTTTGGGCAGGCGTGTCGTTCATATCGAGCGCAACGCGAGGTGTTGGGCCGTTGAACGATGTGGTGGCGTGATCAGAGCTTAAGCCAGTTCAAGATCGGGGCCCATTCTTCCAAGTCTTTGGAGACTTGGTGGGGCATGACGTCCCACAGGGTCAGGCCATGGGCAGACAAATGAACGTAATTTTGCGTATCGCGCAAAATGGTCAGTGCGGGTACGTCGAGCGTGTCGAGGAACTCTTTGAGGCGGTCGGCCGCGGTGGTGTTGTCGCGCACGCGGTTGCCCACCACGGCCAACTCAAGTCGGCCTTCGTTGTGCAGGCTGGCGACTTCGTTGATGAAGTCGAGCGTGGGGTTGATGTCAAACATGCTGGCTTGCAGCGGTACCAGCACTTTGTCGGCTTGTTCAAGCACCCGGGCCAGTTTGCGGCCGTGCAGGCCGGCTGGGGTGTCGAGCACGACGTGCGAGGCGCCTTTGGGTGGGCGGGACACGTTTTCGGCGTCAATTTCCCAGGTCTGGATGCGAGGCATGTCGGCAGGGCGCTGGCGTAGCCAGTTGCGCGAGCTTTGTTGGCGGTCGATGTCGCCGAGCATGACGGAACGCCCCTTGCGGGCGAAATAGCCCGCAATGTTGCTCGACAGCGTGGACTTGCCCACGCCGCCTTTGGGGTTGGCGACCACGATCACCGGCATGACTGCTGCCCTTGTCCTTGGCTGGAGTAATGAAGCCCATTATTTTGGCCTACTGCGCCTGCCACTATTTGTAAGTTTCGTGAGGATCCGGGTAGTCCCTTAGGGTTTGGCGGACACGATCAGGCTGCGCAAGGTCATCTCCAGATTTCGGGTGAAGCGTGTGGTGTCAAAGAGGGGGCATTGCAGACGGTGGTCTACCAGGCGCTGGCGCAGGGCTTGCAGTTTGGCCGGGTGCTGGGCCAGTTCAATGGCCAGGGCTTCGTAGCTGCTGCGATCAGTGCAGATCAGCTCAGGCAGACCCGCTGAGTGCAGCAGGCTGGCGGCCATGCGGGCCGCAAAGGCGTGGCCGGGCTGGGTTAGCACGGGTAAGCCGGCCCACAGGGCATCGCTGGCGGTGGTGCCGGCGTTGAAGGGCAGGGTATCGAGGAAGAGGTCAGCCTGTTGCATGCGGCTGAGGTGCTCGGCGTAGGCCACTCGGGGTGCGAAGAGGAGGCGCGCCGGGTCTATGCCGCGCACATGGGCCTCTTGTTTGGCATGGCGGCGGGCGAGGTCCTGGTCATCGACCAGCCACAGGACGCTGCCGGGGACATGGCGCAGGATGCGGCACCAGCTGTCGAAGGTGTCGGGCCCGATTTTGTAGAGGTTGTTGAAGCTGCAGAACACGAAGGCTTCGTCAGGCAGTCCCAGTTCAGCGCGTGAGGGGGTGTGGCCTGCCTGGGCGCGTTGACGGTCGTTGGCCTGGAAGCAGTCGGGCAGGTAGAGCACTTTTTCGCTGTAGTGCGACTGCTGGTCGGGCGGGATGACGATGTCATCGGCCAGGATGTAGTCCATGTAGGGGGCGCCGGTGGTGCCGGGGTAGCCCAGGTAGCTGATCTGGATGGGGGCAATGCCTTGGGCCCAGATGCCGGGGCGTGCGCCGAAGGTCAGGCCCATGAGGTCGATGGCGATGTCGTAGCCGTGCTTGCGCATGTGTTCGACGATCTGGACGTCTGACCAGTGGCTGACGTCGAGGAAGCTGTCGAATGCGGCTTGCACGCGATGCCCCATGGGGCTGTCTTGCGCGGGTTTGAGCGAGATGGCGGTGATCTCGAACTGGCTGCGGTCGTGTTGTTCGAATACGCCGGCCATGAGATAGGAGACGGCGTGTTCGCGCAGGTCGCCCGACACGTAGGCGATGCGGATTTTGTCGTTGGGCCCCAAGGTGCGTGGTGCCCAGGTCTGGCGTTGGGCCGCGGGCTGATCGGCCATGGCTTGCTGGGCGCAGGCCAACTGAACCGGGGCCTGGTCGCTGATGGCCAGCATGTTCAGCGGAGCGTCGGTGAGCAGGCCCTTCAGTGTTTGGTTGATGACGTGATCGGTCAGGCCGCGAATGTGGCGCCAGTCGAGGCAGCGGCGTTGGGCGTGCAGCAGGCGGCCGTCGATGCATTTGAAATGCGGGTCGAGTTCGCGGATTTGCTCCAACGCAACGATGGCGTCTTCGTAGCGGTCGAGGTCTTCCAGCACGCTGCAGCGGTTGGCCAGGTAGTTCAACTGCTGCGGTTGAAGGGCCAGCGCCTGTTCGTAGCTGGCCAGGGCTTCTTGGGGGCGCCCCAGACGGCGCAGGGCCGAGCCGCGTGTGTCATGCGCGTCGGCCATGTGCGGCGCGGCGGCGATGGCCTGGTCGGCGGCACCGAGGGCGGCATCGAATTGCCCCTGCAGGGTCAGGGCTACCGCAAGGTGGTTGGCGGCTGAGGCCAGTTGGGGGTCAAGCCGCAGGGCGCGCTGGAAGCTGGCAATGGCTTCGTCGAGCCGGCTCAGGCTCAGCAACATGTTGCCGCGGTTGTGCCACAACTGGGGCAGGTCATCTTTGAGGGCCAGGGCGGCGTTCAGCTGAGCCAGGGCTTCGTCGAGGCGGCCGGCCTCTTGCAGGGCGCCAGCCAGGTTGCCCAGGGCGGCAAATTGGTTGGGGTCGAGCTGCAGCGAGCGTTGGATCAGGCCAATGCCGCTGTCGAGTTGGCCTTGCTGCACGTTCAGCAAACCCAGGTAGTGCAGGGCGTGGGTGTGTTGCGGGTCGGCCTGGAGCAGTTGCTCATAAATGGACCGGGCGGCTTGCAGTTGCCCTTGTTTGTGCAGGCCTTGTGCTTGTGCGAACAACTCGGCCACGGTGGGCGGCGCGGCGGGGGCGCCCCAGTTCATGGTCATGGGGGCCGATCCGTAAGCCATCTGGATGTTCATCTTGACCTGCGGCATGACGTTGGCAGGTGTAGCGGGCGCCACAGGGGCCTGCGTGGCTGCCGGAGCCGCGGTGTTGGGGGGCGCCGAGTCAGGCGCCGGACTGGCTGCAGCAGCGGGCGTGTCTGCGCCTGGCGTGGCCTTCGATGAGCGGAAAAATTTGAACAGTGCCATGCACCCACTGTAGGCCATCTCTGAGCGACAATCGACTCATGTCTTCTACCGAGTTGGATGTCGTTTGTCTGTGTGCGCAGTGGTGCGGAACGTGTCGCGAGTATGCGCAGACTTTTGATCAGCTCAAGGCTGCTTTGCCAGGGCATCGTTATCGGTGGATCGACATCGAAGACGAAGCCGATGCGATTGGCGACGTCGATGTGGAAACGTTTCCGACCTTGTTGGTGGCCCACCAGGGTGTGGTGCTGTTTGCGGGGCCTGTATTGCCTCGTCTGACCGACGCGCAGCGTTTGCTGGAGGCGCAGGTGGAGCGATGGAATTCGGGCAACCATCGGCCGGTCAGCGGCCTGCCGGACGATCAGTTTCTGGCCTACACGGAGTTGGCCCGCTCGCTGTGAGGCTCAGAGCATCATGGCGAAGTCGGAGTCGGCGTCCTCGGTCTGGGCGCCGGGCAGGTGCCAGTGTTCCACCCAGCCAATGAATTCCTCAGCTGGCATGGGCTTGGCGATGAAATAGCCTTGGGCCTCGTCGCAATGCAGGTCGGCCAGCAGCTTCAGGGTCTGGGCGTTTTCAATGCCTTCGGCCACCACACTCAAGCCCAGGTTGTGGGCGAGGTCGATGGTGGAGTGCACGATCTTGGCGTCTTGCACATCGCTTTCCATGTTCATCACGAACGAGCGGTCGATCTTCAGTTCGTCAACTGGCAGACGCTTGAGGTAAGCCAGTGAGGAATAGCCTGTGCCGAAGTCGTCGATGGACAGCTTCAAGCCCATTTCGTGCAAGCGGTTCAAGGTCTGGAGGGCCCGCTGGGGGTCGTCCATGATGGCGCTTTCGGTGATTTCGAGCACCAGGCTGCGGCAGGCGGTGCTGTGTTGCTGCAAGATGCGTTCGATCTTGGTGGGCAGGTCCTGGTCCATCAGGTCGCGGGTGGACAGGTTCACCGCAATTTTGAGATCCAGGCCAGCACTTTGCATTTGAGCGCATTGGCGGGCAACCTGTTCGATCATCCACATGGTGATCAGGCGCACAAATCCGGTTTGCTCGGCAAAGGGAATGAACTTCATCGGCGGCACCATGCCACGCGTGGGATGCTGCCACCGAACCAGGGCTTCGGCGCCCACAATCTGACGCGTTTGCAGGTTCACCTTGGGCTGCAGATACACGCGCAACTGGTCGCGGTCGATGGCAGTGCGCAACTCGCTGATCAGGGTCAGCGATTCTTCGCTGGATGAGTCGAGGCCTGGGTGATAGGTCACGCAGCCTGACTGATTTTGCTTGGCGGCATACATGGCCATTTCGGCACGGCTCATCAGCACGTCCACGTCCAGGCCGTGGTCGGGGCTGCAGGCAATGCCAATGCCGGCACTGAGGTCGACGGTGTGATCGTCCAGCGAGAAGGGGCGTTCGAATGCCTGCAGAATGCGACGTGCCAGCAGGGTGGCCGCATGGGGGCTGGTGCTGGGCAGCAGAATGGCAAATTCATCGCCACTGAGTCGAGCCAGCCCATCTTCCGAGGCCAGGGCCTCGCGGCGCAGGCGTTCGGCCACGGCTCGCAACAGGCGGTCACCAAAGCGGTGGCCGAGCACATCGTTGACATGCTTGAAGCGGTCCAGGTCCATCAGCAAGATGGTGCAGGGGGCGTTTTGATCGCGGGCCTGCACGATGGCCTGGCGCAGGTCGGTGCGGAACTGTTCTCGGTTGGGCAAGTCGGTCAGGGCGTCTTGATAAGCCAGGCGGCGAATTTCACCTTCGCGGGCCTGAATGGCCTGGCGCATGGTCTCGAACGATTGGGCCAATTCTCCGATCTCATCTTGCGAAGCCACCTGCACACGGGCGCCATAGTCGCCATGCTCCAGTCGGCGAGCCGAGGTCGACAGCACGCGCAATGGGGTGGTGATGCGCCGGGCTGTGATGAAGCTGCCAATGGCAAACACCAAGGCCCCTACACCGCTGAGGATCAGCAAGTTGAGCTTGAGTTGCTTGTAGGGGGCCGTGGCTTGCGGCACGGATTCCATCAACAAGGCCACAACGGCCGAAGACCCATGGCTGTCGGGCAAAGCCATGGGCATGACACTGAATTCTTCCTGGTTCACCAGTATGGCAAGGTCCTGCTTGGAATGATGCTGTGGGGGTGGCCAGTTCTGGGTCAGGCTGGCAGAGCTGGTTGCAGGCAGGGTAGAGGCCGAGACAGCGTGGCGGCCATCTTGGCGAGGCAAGAGCAGGGCCACTTCCAGCTCTGACAGGTCTTTCAGGTCTTTGAGCAACTGGTCGGTGACCTTGAAGCCCATGCCCACCCAGCCAATGATCTGGGGCGCACGCACCGGCACGGCCACGATCTGATACGGCTGGCCGTCGATCACCTCGATCTGGTGGGCGCTGTGCGCTGCAAGGCCTTGCTGTGCATAGGCCTTCACGGCGTTGACCATCGATTGAGGGTTCGCGTCGCTTGCGCTGGCTTTGAGTTTGAACTGCGCGTCGGTGAAGATGGCCACGTGGGCGTGAATGCGCTCACCATGGTTGATCAGGGCCGATTCGATCGTGGCCTGGTCGGCGCTGGCGACCGCGGCACGAAAGCCGTAGTCAGAAGCCAGCACGCGGGTGGCTTGTTCGAGGTTCTCGGTTTTTTGGGCCAGCAGGCGCTTGAGCACCTTTTCGCCATTGACCAGCGCGGTGTGAATGGAGGCGCGGGCGTTGCGGTTGAGGCTGTCTTGAATGAACCAGAAGCTCAGAGCCTGCACGATCAGCAGCATGCCCAGATAGACCACCACAATGCGTGCCTGAAGCCGGCGGGGGTTGAATCGTGGGAAGGACATGCCGGCGGGCGCTGGTCAGCGAAAAAGGGGGGCCGGGTCAGCTGTTGAGCGCGGCGGGCAAGGAACGCGAGCCGTCGCTGCGTTCGTTGCTGCTGCCGTCGCACCAGATGCTCATGGCTGGCTTGAGCCAGTCAATGCGGGAGCTGGCGGGCAAAGGCTGCGCCTCGTCCTTCAACAGGGACGGGTTGCACCATTCGGGAATGACGTGGGTCGGGTTGACTGCTTTATCGACGGCGTCCATAACCTTGCCTTTGAATCCAAGCGCTCATGCAGGTCTTTGGGATATCGGCAAAGGTACCGAACCCTTGATGCTGGCACTTGGGGCATGAAGGCGGGGAATGGGCCCTATTTCGTGCGCTTGTTCACGCGCGGGTCGATTCTTGTCCTTGGGCGACGTCGGCCAGCTGCAGGGCCAGGCGGCGCAGGGCTTCCCACGGGTCTTGCGGCCATTGGGGATGACGCAGGCCTTTGACGATGCCGTCAACCGTGCTGGCGGCAGTGACCAGACGCACCAGGGAGGCCGCTTTCGTGCGCGGCAGGATGCGTTCGTAAAGCCGCTCACGCGGGCCCCAGACGCGCTGTTCGCGCAGCACCATCGGCAGGGGTTTGCCGCTGTCCAAGGCCTGGCGGGCGCGGTGCAGGCCCAAAATATCGTCGGCCAGGGCCCAGTGCACCAGCACGGCGGCTTCGCCTTCGGCTTGCAGGCCATCGATCATGCGCAAGGTGCGGTCGATCTGGCCTGACAGCACGGCTTCGCTGAGCTTGAACACATTGAAGCGGGCCACGTCGACCACGGCCTCTTCGATTTGCTCAATGGTCAGGGTGCCAGGTGGGTGCAGCAGGCCCAGTTTGACGATTTCCTGGTGGGCCGCCAGCAGGTTGCCTTCGACGCGGTCAGCAAAGAACGCCAGGGTGCGCTGCCCGGCTTCGCCCGATTCAACCTGCTGCCCTTGCGCGGCCAGGCGTTGGGCGATCCACAGCGGCAGGGCTTGTCGCTCAATGGGGTCGCAGCGCAGGGTCATGCCACAGCCGTCCAGCGCGGTAAACCAGGCACTGCTTTGCTGGGTCTTGTCCAGTCGGGGCAGGGTGACCAGGGTGAGCACCCCGTCGTTGCCGGCAGCGGCTTCGCAATAGCGTTGCAGGGCGGCCGAACCATCTTTGCCGGGTTTGCCGGATGGAATGCGGATTTCGATCAGTTGGCGGTCGCCGAACAGCGACATTTCACTGGCAGCACCCAGGAGGCTTGCCCAGTCGAAATGCGCGCCACTGACGGTATGCACCTGACGCTCGGTGAAGCCGGCTGCCCGGGCCGCCGTACGGATCTGGTCGGCGCCTTCCTGGCTCAGCAGGGCCTCATCGCCATACAGTGTGTAGATGGGTTTGAGGGCCGAGCCCGCTTTTTGCAGGTGGGCTCCGAGCTGGTCCAAACGCAGTTGCATGGGCGGGTCAGCGAGGGGTGGCTGGTGTCGGGTCGTCTGCAGGCATGGCAGATGACGCGGCCGATACGGGGGCTGACGCAGGCACCGGCGCCACCAGTTGCGCTGGCTTGATCGCCACCAGGCGACGGATCACCTGGTTGACGATGTCGGTTTGCATGGCGCGGTGCAAAGATTCAAACTCATTGGTTTTGGCCAGGGCGTCTTTTTCGTTGTACGTCAGCGTATTGGCAAGTTCAAGCTTGGTGGGGGGGGTGAGCACCGACCCGTCACTGCGCAAGATGCGATAGAAAAACCGCGTACGCGCCACCATGTCGCGCACCTGACCGTAGGCGGTGGTGGTGGGTACGACTTCCTCACGGGTGTCTCGCAGTACGTCGAGCACGATGTGGCTGGTCGGCACGGTGGCGCTGGAAGCCGCTTGCGTGGCTTCCAGGGTGCTGTCGACCACATCGACCCCAGTCGATTCAATGGCGCGAGCCAGTTCAGACGCCAGTTGCGAGTTGCTGGCAAAACCGGTGAGCTGAATGGTTTTGAAGCTCATCTTGGGGGCGGTGCGCAGCTGGAAGCCGCAAGCAGCCACCCCGGCGAGCAACAGCGCCGATGCGCAGATGAGGGCCAGTCGGCGCAGCGCTTGACGCATCAGACCACCACGTTGACCAGGCGACCTGGCACCACGATGACCTTCTTGGCAGGCTTGCCTTCGGCAAACTTGACGAAGTCGTCGCAAGCCAGGGCGGCGGCTTCAATGGCCGCTTTGTCGGCGTTGGGGCTGACCTTGATCGAGCCACGCAGTTTGCCGTTGACTTGCAACATCAACTCGATCTCGTCTTGCACCAAGGCTTCTTCCACCACGGTAGGCCAGGGTGCGTCGAGCAAGTCGCCGCCTTCCTTGGCTGCGAAGCCAAGGTCTTCCCACAGCACGTGGGTCAAGTGAGGGCAGGCGGGGTACAGGCAGCGCAGCAAGATGCCAAAGCCTTCGCGCAGCACAGCCAGGTCAGCTGGCGTAGTGCCCTTGTGGGCTTCCAGCGCATTGAGCAACTTCATGCAGCCCGAGGCCACGGTGTTGTATTGCATGCGCTCGTAGTCGTACGACACTTGTTTGAGCACCACATACACCTCGCGGCGCAGGGCTTTGGCTTCGGCGCTCAATTCGGCTTGCACCACGGTGCCAGCGTCCTTCAGGGCGCTGAGGTTGCGGGCGCCAAAGTTCCACACGCGCTTCACGAAGCGGTGCGCGCCTTCCACACCCGCGTCATTCCACTCCAGCGTTTGCTCGGGGGGCGAGGCGAACATGGTGAACAGGCGGGCTGTGTCGGCACCCATGGTGTCGATCAGCTCTTGGGGGTCGACGCCGTTGTTCTTCGACTTCGACATGGTGCCCACGCCACCGTATTCGATGGCAGAGCCATCGGACTTGAGCTTGGCGCCGTTGATCTTGCCATTGGCGTCGAAGGTGTTCTCGACTTCGTGCGGCCAGAAGTACTCGATGCCGCCTTGTGCCGTGCGGCGCGAGTAGATGTGGTTGAGCACCATGCCCTGGGTCAGCAGCTTCTTGAAGGGCTCATCGACCTTGACCAAGCCCAGGTCGCGCATGACCTTGGTCCAGAAACGGGCGTACAGCAAGTGCAGGATGGCGTGCTCGATGCCACCGATGTACTGGTCCATGCCGCGGTTGCCATCGGCATTGCCCGCGCCCATCCAGTAGTTGGTGCGCTCGTCGACCATCGCGTTGGCATTGTCGGCGCAGGTGTAGCGCAGGAAGTACCAGCTCGAGTCCACGAAGGTGTCCATCGTGTCGGTTTCGCGCTGGGCAGGCTTGCCGCACTTGGGGCAGCCCACGTTCAGGAAGTCAGGGCGCGACTTCAGTGGGTTGCCACTGCCGTCCGGCACCACGTCTTCGGGCAGGCGAACGGGCAGGTCCTTTTCAGGCACGGGCACGGGGCCGCAGGCGTCCGGGGAGGGGGCCCCGGGCGTTCCGGAGCCGTGGCAGTGGATGATCGGGATCGGCGTGCCCCAGTAGCGCTGGCGGCTGATACCCCAGTCGCGCAGGCGCCAGGTGGTCTTCTTCTCGCCAATGCCTTTGGCGATCAGGATGTCGGCGACCTTGTTGACGGCGTCCTTGTAGCCCAGGCCGTTCAGTGCATCGCTGTTGACGCACACGCCCTTTTGCTTGTCGCCGTACCACTCGGCCCAAGCGTCGGTGCTGAAGGTTTCGCCTTCCACGGTGATGACCTGCTTGATCTCAATGCCGTACTTCTTGGCAAAGGCAAAGTCACGTTCATCGTGCGCAGGCACGCCCATCACGGCGCCGTCGCCATAGGACATCAGCACATAGTTGCCCACCCAGACCTCGACCTGTTGGCCGGTGATGGGATGGGTCACGAACAAGCCCGTGGGCACGCCCTTCTTTTCTTGCGTGGCCAGCTCGGCCTCGGTGGTGCCGCCCTTCTTGCATTCTTCGATGAAGGCCTGCACCTCGGGCTTGCTGGCTGCTGCGTGAACGGCCAGAGGGTGCTCGGCGGCCACGGCGCAGAAGGTCACGCCCATGATGGTGTCGGCGCGGGTGGTGAAGACCCACAGTTGGCCGTTGTTGATCTTCTGACCATCTGCGCCAGCGATGTCATGCGCAAACGCAAAGCGCACGCCCTCAGACTTGCCGATCCAGTTTTCCTGCATCAGACGCACGCGCTCGGGCCAGCCGCTCAGGTAATTCTTGTCTTCAGGGTTGGCCACGGCACCCAGCAGCTCATCGGCGTACTGGGTGATGTTCAGGTAGTAGCCAGGGATCTCGCGCTTTTCCACGAGGGCACCTGAGCGCCAGCCGCGGCCGTCGATCACCTGCTCGTTGGCCAGCACGGTCTGGTCGACCGGGTCCCAGTTGACTGTCTGCGTGCGGCGCTCGCAGATGCCGGCTTCCAGCATCTTGATGAACAGCCACTGGTTCCACTTGTAGTACTCGGGCTGGC
>CAYVOP010000113.1:0-11226 GCA_964453105.1 uncultured Aquabacterium sp.
GCATCAATCAGGTCAACGTGAACGACCGCGCCGGGCTGAATTTCTCGGCCGCGCTGAAGTCTTTCCTGCGGCAAGATCCCGACGTCATCATGGTGGGTGAAATCCGTGACCTGGAAACGGCCGACATTGCCATCAAGGCCGCCCAAACCGGTCACATGGTGATGTCCACCCTGCATACCAACGACGCCCCCACCACTCTCACCCGGTTGATGAACATGGGTGTGGCGCCGTTCAATATTGCATCCAGCGTGATCTTGATCACGGCTCAACGTCTGGCGCGCCGTTTGTGTGAAAACTGCAAGGCTCCCGCAGACTATCCGCGTGACGCATTGCTCAAAGCTGGCTACAAAGAAGAAGATCTAGACGGCAAATGGAAGCCCTACAAGGCCGTTGGCTGCTCATCCTGCAACAACGGTTACAAAGGACGGGTGGGCCTTTACCAAGTGATGCCCATCAGCGAAGAAATCCAGCGCATCATCCTGACTCAGGGTACTGCGATGGACATCGCCAAACAAGCTCGCCTTGAAGGCGTGCGAGATCTGCGCGAGTCAGGTCTGGTCAAAGTCAAGATCGGCGCCACCTCTTTGGAAGAGGTCATCGCCGTGACCAACGAATAACGCAACCCAAACGCGGCACGGAGTTCTCAATATGGCCACGGCAACAGCCAAGAAACCACAAGAATTTGTCTACGAATGGGAAGGCAAAGACCGTTCAGGCAAAACCGTCAAAGGCGAAATGCGTGCTGGCGGCGAAGCCATGGTGGGCGCCAGCTTGCGCCGCCAAGGCATCCTGGTCCAGAAGGTCAAGAAGCGCCGGATGGGCATGGGCGGCAAAGTCAAGCAGAAAGACGTCGCCGTTCTCACCCGTCAGTTGGCCACCATGATGCGCGCTGGCGTGCCCCTGCTTCAGTCCTTTGACATCGTGGCACGCGGCAGCACCAATGCGGGCGTCACAAAACTGCTCAACGACATTCGTGCTGACGTGGAAACCGGCACCAGCTTGTCGAACTCATTCCGCAAGCACCCCATGCATTTCGACGCGCTGTACTGCAATCTCGTCGAAGCGGGTGAGCAAGCCGGTATCTTGGAGACCCTGCTTGACCGCTTGGCTACTTACCAAGAAAAGACCATTGCGATCAAACAAAAGATCAAATCGGCGTTGACCTACCCCATCGCTGTGTTGTCGGTGGCATTCATCGTGGTGGCCGTCATCATGATCTGGGTGGTTCCCGCGTTCAAGCAAGTATTCACCTCCTTCGGTGCTGACCTGCCCGCCCCCACCCTCATGGTCATGGCCATGTCCGAGTTTTTTGTCAAATTCTGGTGGGCCATTTTTGGCAGCATCGGTGGCGGCCTGTACTTCTTCTTCCAATCGTGGAAGCGGTCCGAAAAAATGCAAAAAACCATGGACCGCATCTTGCTCAAGATCCCTGTTTTCGGCCCCTTGCTGTTCAAGTCGGCTGTGGCCCGCTGGACTCGCACCCTCTCCACCATGTTCGCCGCCGGCGTGCCACTGGTTGAAGCGCTCGACTCCGTGGGCGGAGCAGCAGGCAACGCCATCTTCGCCGAAGCCACCGAGCAAATTCAGCGCGACGTCACAACCGGCACCAGTTTGACCAACGCCATGCAAACAGCCAACCTCTTCCCAGTCATGGTCATGCAAATGACCTCCATTGGCGAAGAGTCTGGCGCCCTGGACCAGATGCTGGGCAAGGCGGCCGATTTCTATGAAGAAGAAGTCGATGAAGCAGTCAAGGCCCTGTCCAGCCTGATGGAGCCCTTCATCATCGTGATCTTGGGTGGCCTGATTGGCGGCATTGTTGTTGCCATGTACCTGCCCATCTTCAAGCTCGGCCAGGTGGTCTGATCCTCAATGAGTTTCGATACCTTTCTGTCGGTGCTGCTAACGCCCTGGTGCCTGGGCGTTCTGGGCCTGTGTGTGGGCAGCTTCCTCAACGTCGTCATTCACCGCCTGCCGCAAATGCTTGAGCGGCAATGGCGCGCAGAAGGGGCCGAGGCCCTGGGCGTGGCCCCACCCAAGGAAGACCAACAACCCCTGACCCTGTCCAAACCCGATTCGCGTTGCCCGCAATGCGGCCACGCCATTCGTTGGTTTGAAAACATCCCCCTGGTCAGTTGGCTGTTCCTCAAAGGCAAGTGTTCGGCCTGCAAAACCCCCATCTCAGTTCGCTACCCCCTGATCGAACTGGCCACCGGGGCCCTGTTTGTGGCTTGCTGGTGGCGCTTTGGTTCACAACCAGCCACTCTCGCCTGGTGCGGGTTCGTGGCCGTTTTGCTGGCAGCATCCGCCATCGACTGGGACACCACCCTGCTACCTGACAGCCTGACCCTGCCCCTGCTGTGGGCCGGCTTGCTGTTCGCCCTGCTGGGCTGGAACAACATCGAACTGAAAGATGCCCTTTGGGGCGCCATCGCAGGCTACCTGTCGCTGTGGTCGGTGTACTGGCTGTTCAAACTCACCACCGGCAAAGAAGGCATGGGCTTTGGCGACTTCAAGCTGCTGGCCGCCCTGGGTGCCTGGCTCGGCTGGAGCATGATCCTCCCCATCGTGCTGGGCTCATCCCTCATTGGTGCCGTGGTAGGCATTGGACTGAAAGTCTCAGGGGGCCTGCGCGAAGGCCGCTACGTGCCTTACGGCCCCTTTCTGACTGGCGCCGGCCTGTGCGTGCTATTCGCTGGCCGCGAACAAGTGATGTCTTGGCTGGGATGGGCCTGAACTCCACCCAAACCAACAACCCTCCTGGTCGCCGCATCATCGGGCTAACAGGCGGTATTGGCAGCGGCAAATCCACCGTCAGCCACATGCTGGCCGAACTGGGTGCCCACCTGGTTGACACCGATGCCATCTCGCGTGCGCTGACCGCGCCGGGCGGTCACGCCATCGGGCCCATTGCCCAAACCTTCGGCACCGACATGATCGACGCCCAAGGCGCCATGGACCGCGCCCGCATGCGCGCCCTCGCCTTTGCAGACCCCACCGCGCTGCAAAAACTCGAAGGCATCTTGCACCCCCTCATCGGTCAATATGCCGACCAGCACGCTGCGCAAGCCGCGCCAGACCAACACATCGTCTACGACGTGCCCCTGCTGGTCGAATCAGGCGACCGCTGGCGCAACAAGGTTGACCACATCCTAGTCATCGATTGCGAACCCGAAACCCAAATTGCCCGCGTCATGGCGCGCTCAGGCTGGCCACGTGAAGCCATCGAAAAGGTGCTGGCGCAACAGGCCCAACGCGAAATTCGTCGTGCTGCCGCCGATCACATCATCTTTAACCAGGGTATTACCCTTGAAGAACTGCGTGAGCAGGTCGAGAAGCTCTGGCGCTTGTGGAACAATAATGGCTGAGGTTCCTTAAGGTGGCGTGTTGATTCTGTACGAGTATCCCTTCAACGAAAGCGTTCGCACAATGCTGCGGCTTGAACATCTGTTCAACCGCCTGGCCGAATTGATGTCGCGCACCACGCCCGTTGACCACCACTATGCGCTGGCCACCATATTCGAAGTCATGGAAGTGGCTTCGCGTGCCGACCTCAAAAGCGATCTGCTCAAAGAGCTGGACCGTTACCGCGCCCAGTTCATGTCCTACAAGGGCAACCCCGCCATTCAAGAGTCGGTGCTAGACGACGTCCTCTCCCGCCTTGAGCACGCCCACCAAGGTCTGCACCAACTGGTCGGCAAGGTCGGACAGCCGCTGGCGGCGAACGACTGGCTCATGAGCATCCGCAGCCGCATCAACATTCCCGGGGGCACATGCGAATTCGACCTGCCCAGCTACTATGCCTGGCAACACGAACCGCCCCCAAAGCGGCAGGCCGATCTACACCGCTGGACCAGCACCCTCACCCCCATGGCTCAGGCGCTGCACGTTCTGCTGCGCCTGCTGCGCGACGGCGGTCACAGCGCCATGGTGGCAGCACCCTGCGGGCAATATCAGCAAAGCCTCAAAGAAGGCCGCACCTACAGCCTTCTGCGCCTGCGTATTGACCCAAGCCTCGGCCTGGTACCAGAAATCAGCGCCAACCGCTTGATGATCTCCATTCGCCTCATGCGGCAAGACATCGAAGGCAAACTCAAACTCGCCAGCGATGTGGACGCTGGTTTTGAACTCACCCTGTGCGCATGATGGCTACACCACCCGAAGGCCCTCAGGTTCGCTGCCCCTCATGCGGGGTCATGCACACCTACCGCACAGACAACCCCTACCGCCCGTTTTGCAGCAAAGGCTGCCAGGCCATTGACCTGGGCGCCTGGGCCAGCGAAAGCTATCGCGTAGAGGCCAAGCCACCTGAAGAAAAATTGGGGGACGACTAAGTCGCCCCCCCATGCAGCCCCCTGGATTGCGTGAAAACCAAGGGGCGCAACAGCCGTTTAGCCCTTCAACTGGCCGTACTCGTTCAACCAGAACTCTTTCGACGCGAGTTCAGGATAGGCCTTCAGATAATCGGCCTGTAGCGATTTGTACATCAGCTTGAACTTCAGTACCAAGCACATTTTCTTCACAGAAATACCGACCTGCCGGACCTTCGAATAGGTGGTGATATATCCCAACTCCGACTCATCGTTGTAGTGCAGGATATTCTTAAAACGGAACGTCAAGTCTTTGTCGGCGCTAAAGCTTCGACGCTGCAATACAGGGCGACCTCTCAGGAAAATGGTAGGAAGCAGTACGCCATTCGCACTGAATACTCGACCGAACTTTTTAAGTTTCCGCCCCTTCTCTCTGGCTGTGGAAATTTTCTCCAGATCAGACAGCTTGATCGATACGGCCTTCTCAGTTTTCGTGAAACTGGAGATTTCCGACCTCTTCCCGGCCATATCCAGGTTTTCACGCCAGAAGTCGGGCCCCTTCATGACATCACGTAGTGCCTGCAATCCGGCCTCCGCTGACTCATAAAGTTGAGACATACACTTGTCATCAACAAAATGTCGCAGCGTCCGGACGGCGTCCGTCGACGAACCGTCTGTTTTCCCAGTCAAGAAATGCAGAAGGTGGCTTCGCGCATCCAAATATGTTGTCAGTGGCGAGACCTTGTTTTCAAAGTTTTCCTGCCACGAACAAATACCGTTCAGTGTTTTCAGCGCAAACTTATTGGTCAAGCAGAAACTGACATCATCGCCACGCACAAAAAATGGGAATGGGTATGTCAGACTCTTTCTGATTGGGAAGGCAAAGAACCACCACCCACCGTAGTCCGGAACAGGCAGACTGTTGTTATCGAACAGGCAATGTCGATGATGGAAATTCAAGCCCATCCCGATCGGATGACAACCGTTGCTAAATTTTGCTCCGCTTTCATGCTGAATGTGTGGCGCCCGCTCGTACAGCATCGCCCCAAACACTGCGGTATTGTCGTCTTTTGCAAACTCCAGGAAGCGAATCGCCCGCTTCAACGACTCCACATGGCAAGACGCATCGTCATCCATGAACAAGCAGTGTGTAAACGTCCCATTGAGGTCGTAATGCAACAACCCTCTGGCGAATCCACCCGATCCGCCATAGTTTTTGTTTTTAACAATGCTGACCCCCGGCACATCCATTGCCGGAAGAGTTTGACTGTTATCAATGACCGTCAGCGCAGCCTGCGAAGCGAATTCGCCTTTCAGCAGCCCGCTTGACAAACGCTCTACCGCGCCAAGAGCCTGCGCCTCTCTTTTGAAATGCGTGATGGCAATACCCAACTTCACATCTCGGGGGGCGGGCGTGGGCGTGCAGTAACTCAAACCCATCAATTCAACACAATCATCCAATGCATGCACGATCGGCGCGACATAGCCCTTGGACAGATTTGAAACCTGAATACCAAGATCAATAGAAACACCTTCCTCGCTCAACTCACATACATCTTCCCGCAGAGTGTGTGAGAAATGCAGCGACTCATGGTGAATCCATTTGACCAGAACTTTCCCGCGCCCAACCAATCGGACCCACAAATCAAGGGGAACACTTGACTCACCCCACTTCTGAACATTGAAAGCATTGAAATACGAGAAGAGATCAACACACTCAAGCTTCGGGATGATTATTTTATGCCCCGACAAACTGTGCAGCGACAAAGGGCTTTTCCGAAAATAAAGCAACTCATCGGTACACAGACCGATTTCAGGCAACGTCAAACTCTGCAGCGTTTTCATTTTAACTTATACACCACTTACAAATAACAGACCACGAGGGCGTATCGCGACTTCACAAACCACACAATGGGCCCGCGGGGCTTCGCGACCTTGCCTCCCCTTCTTGCACAAAAACTGGTGAATGCTACTTACCCACCGGCACACCATACCAAATCGCCAAACAAGCTGACTCAAACACCCATCCAAAACCACGGGAGGCAGCACCAACTCAAATTAACAAAATGCGCCATGTCCTAAAATCCATCTCGGATGACTGGGTGTTGCACTTCACGTGTCAATCCGCGACGTACACCGCATCCGGGCGCCTTCTTAAATCGCTTGTCTGCTCATGACAACCGTATATTGTACAACCCCCACCCAGAGGGGCGCATCTATCGCCCCACTGCCCGCTTGGGGGTAAAATGAACGGTTAAAGAATCGATTACGACCACCACAAACGAACCCAGCTCAAACCATGAAATTTCTCGTAACAGGCGCAGGCTTTGCTGGCAGCGTGTGCGCTCGTGAAATGGCCAATGCAGGCCATCAAGTCCTACTGATCGACAAGCGCGCGCACATCGGCGGCAATGCCTACGATGAGGTAGATGCACATGGCGTGCTGATCCACCCCTACGGCCCCCACATCTTCCACACCAACAGCAAGAAAGTGTTTGAGTACCTTTCTCGCTTCACCTACTGGCGTTTCTACGAGCACCGCGTGCTGGCTCAAGTTGGCCAAGACCTGCTACCCATCCCAATCAATCGCACCACCATCAACCAACTCTACGGCAAGAACCTGAGCGAAGAGGAAGTTGAGAAGTATCTTGAATCAGTGCGCGAACCACGCGAAACCATCAAGACCAGCGAAGATGTCGTGTTGAGCAGCGTTGGCAAAGACCTCTGCGAGAAGTTCTTCCGCGGCTACACACGCAAGCAGTGGGGCCTCGATTTGTCCGAACTGTCTGCAGGCGTGGCCGCCCGCATCCCCACCCGCACGAACGACGATGACCGCTACTTTGGCGACACCTTCCAGTTCATGCCCGCCGAAGGCTACACACGCATGTTTGAGCGCATGCTAGACCACCCTAACATCGAAGTTCGGCTCAACACCAGCTTGGACCAGGTGCTAGCCAACACCCCTTACGACCACCTCATCTACAGCGGCCCCATCGACGCCTTCTATCAATATCGATTTGGCCCGCTGCCCTACCGCAGCCTGCGTTTTGAGCACGAGCATCTGGCAACCGTTGACCAATGCCAACCCGTTGGCACGGTGAACTACCCGAACGATCACGACTACACCCGCATCACCGAATTCAAGCACCTGACCGGCGAAAGCCACAAGGGCACGTCGATCGTCAAAGAGTACCCACAAGCCAGTGGCGACCCGTTCTACCCCATACCTCGCCCCGAAAACGAAGCACTTTACAAACAGTACGAGGCGCTCGCTGACAAGGAAAGCAAGGTCACATTCCTAGGTCGCCTGGCTCAATACCGTTACTACAACATGGACCAAGTCGTGGCTGCCGCACTGAAAGTCAGCGAAGACATCCTGTCTAACCGCAAATGAACACCAAACCACCACGTGCAACCCGCAACCTGGTGATCCTTCGGGCTGGCAACCAATCCCTGCACAAAGAATGGATCGCCTCGCCCGACCGAGATTTCGACCTGTTCATCAGCTACTACGGACAGGAAGAGAACAAATACCAAGAAGACGCCGAATACTATGAAATGCGCAAGGGCCCCAAATGGCCCTGCATCAAAGAGTTGCTCGACGCTCACCCCGAACTGCTAGACCGCTACAGCTCATTCTGGTTTCCAGACGACGACATCTCTGCCAACACAGACACCATCAACAGAATCTTCGGCTATTGCTGCGCCCTGCAACTCGACCTGGCGCAACCTGCACTGACCACAGACTCCTACTACTCCTGGCCCCAACTCTTGAAACGAGACGATTTCCTCGTACGCTACGTCGAGTTTGTCGAGCTCATGGTCCCGGTGTTCTCTCGCAAGGCCTTAAAAATTTGCCTTCCCACTTTCGACGAAAACCGAAGCGGCTGGGGGCTGGATTGGGTTTGGCCAAAGCTCATCGGCAACGAAGGCCAGCGCAGCATTGCCGTCATTGACGCCACCCCTGTCAAACACACCCGACCACTAGGGGGTGAGCTTTACAAGAACAACCCCGAGATGAACCCCCAGAACGAGGCGGCCCGCATCTTCAGCAAGTACAAGATTGCCAACGTCAAGGCGCTTGTACGGTATGCCCTATTCGGGGGCGTGGGTTACAAGCAGCCCAATATGGTCGAACGGCTGATGATGGCAGCCAAGATTGCAAACGGAAAACGCAAACACAAACGAGATTTGCGCCGTTCCAAAACTTAAGTTAGCAGGGGAAATACCTGACCAGCAGCTCCCGCAAATCCTGTGGGAATTGCGCTGGATCGTACGGCGTTATTCCTTCGCTCCGCTCGAATAGGTCTTTTCCGCCTTCAATTACCGCGCGAATCCGATCCGGATTTCTCATGTATTCAGTATTCAATTCCTGATGGGAAAATGACTGAATCTTGTCGGATATTTGCTCTGGCGTCATAAAGTAGCTCAAATGCCACCCGCCTTCAGGCACCTTGATGAGCTTTTTCCGCTTGTCGCGCCATGCTTGGTTGGTTCTGGCTTCCGCGCTCAGCGCGCCCATGGCAACCGTCCCTCGCCACACATCTGCGCGCAAAGATCTGTAGTTGTAATAGAAGAATTTTTGCTCGCACACCAACGGCCAGACATTGATCTTGAATTTCAGCCAGCGGCTGCCCTTCACCGATTCAATTAAAGAAACTGGCGGGATCTCATCGATATCGCCCATAAAAAGAACATCCCATGCACCCATGCTATTTGGGCGAATGGCATTTCTCTGCTGGCTCTCAATCTTCCACGAATCAGCAGATCGATCAAACTGTTCGGGCTTGATTCGAAAATCCATTCCGCTCGCATCAATGCGCAAAGACCGAACAGAAATCTTGTCTGCCGCCCAGGCAAAGCGGGGGCTTTTCACCAACTCGCTCAACATGAACGGCTTCGGCTCTCCGCTGAATTTCCTGTCGGCTTCTACGATCACGAACTCATCGACATGCTCATAAAGGTAGCGCAAGCGCAGCTCCAACATGTCGACCTCGTTATAAAACGTGAAGCCATCAACAATGCGGCTGGCAGCCGCCTGCCCCCGAAAGATTGATGCCAGAAGTGAAATGAGTCGAATCATGAATCAGCGTGTTCATTGAAACCGAAGCGAATAAACGCAACAGCCGTGCCGCAGGTGCCCTCAGATCTTACCCGAGGCACATCGCCTCCACTGAAGGCCCAAGGCACCGCGAGGCCACCAGCCCCCGTTTACCGCAGTGCAGCATGGGTGAATGTCCTGATGCTGTTGCGTAGACACCCCCCTACCATCCAAACCAATGCCTGGGTCTGTGATCCAGGTCTATTGCATTGCAGCATTGGTCACCAAAATGGGCGCCAAAGCACCTGACATCCTCAGGTCACAAAACAAGTAAACAGGACGGATATCGTGACCACCACCGCACTTTGGCCGATTCTGGCTTGCCTGGCCGCCAGTTTCTTCACGTGCCTGTTGATCATTCTGACCCAGCGCTGGCACGGCAGACTGTCACTCGATCATGATTTGAACGGCGTCCAAAAAATTCATGACACCCCTGTGCCTCGGATTGGTGGCTTGGGAGTGGTAGCTGGGTTGGTTCTCGCCGGCATTTTCAGCTACCAACTTGGGGGCGAAACCTATGGCACAGCAGGCAAGTTGCTGTTGTGCGCTGTGCCGGTGTTCAGTGCCGGATTAGTTGAAGACTTCACCAAGCGTGTAAGTGTTTGCACTCGATTGTTCGCGGCATTCATTTCAGCTGGCCTTGCTTATTGGGTGTTAGACGCAAAGCTCACAGACCTAGACACACCCGGCCTTAACTACCTGATCAGCTTCGGCTTGGTTTCGTTTCTGTTTACCTGCTTTGCGGTGGGGGGACTGACCAACGCCATCAACATCATTGACGGGCTGAACGGCTTGGCCTCTGGCAGCGTTGCCATCATGCTGGGGGGCTTGGCTGCTATTGCTTGGAATGTGGGGGACACCCTGGTTTTCAAGCTCTGCATGTGGGGTGTATCAGGGGCTATTGGCTTCCTCGTGGTGAACTACCCTTTTGGGAAAATATTCCTAGGTGACGGTGGAGCGTATCTGGCAGGCTTCTGGCTATCCGAATGCGCCGTTCTGCTGATGGCACGGAACCCTGAAGTGAACACTTGGACAGTATTGCTGTGCTGCCTCTATCCTGTGGTGGAAACAGGTTACTCCATGTTTCGCAGACACGTCATCGCCAAGGTGCCCAGTGGCATGCCCGATTCCGGGCACCTGCATCAGTTGCTATATCGGCGTCTGCGCCTCGAGGCTCAATACACCCAAGTCACAACAAGCCCCGAATGGTTCCGGCATGGGGTGGCAAGCGCCACCATCTGGGCAACAGTGCTTGGGTGCCAGGTCATCGCAGTGCTCACTAGCGAAAGCACGGTCATCACTTGTGTGGCGGTATGGAGTTATGCGGCTGGGTATGTCTGGATGTACCGGCAGTTAAATCCAACCAGCGAAGAAACATTGCATCCGTCAGTTCATGCAGGAGTCAGCTCAAGCCGCTGAAGCCTTTTCCCGCAGAGACTCCTCGGCTACCGTAGTCTACTGATATCCAACAAAACTGGCGGGTACAGGGTGCGAGCTTGCATCATGGTGGTATTGAGTTGTTGGCAAGCCTCAAAATGAAGCAAGTCAGCCTGGGGAGAAACTCCTCAACTGCGAAAAAGGCCCAAGCATAAACCCGTGGAGCATGTGCACAAGGTCGTGCTGTGAGAGCTGTGCAAGGGGCTGCACCGAGCCACGCTGACTCCAAGTCCGAACAAAGCGCGTGCCATTCGCTGTCGAAACCATCCGCCCATTTCCTGCAGCAACCGGAGGCCCAGCGCGGCACACTTATGCCAAGGATCCGCACTTCAGCTTCACAGCCAGAAACATCAGGCCACCAAGCACATCAACAACTAG
>CAYVOP010000114.1:0-10920 GCA_964453105.1 uncultured Aquabacterium sp.
AAGACTGCGAAGTGCCAGAAGAAAACATCTTGGGTGGCGTGGGCAATGGCGCCAAGGTGCTGATGAGCGGACTGGACTACGAGCGCGCGATTCTGTCTGGCGGACCCTTGGGCATCATGCAGGCCGTGATGGACAACGTCATCCCCTACATCCACGACCGCAAGCAGTTTGGTCAGTCCATTGGCGAGTTCCAACTCATCCAAGGCAAGGTGGCTGACATGTACACCATGATGCAGGCGGTGCGCTCGTATGCCTACATGGTCGCCAAGAACCTGGATGCCCTGGGCAACCAGCATGCACGCCATGTGCGCAAAGACTGCGCTTCGCTGATCTTGATGGCCGCCGAAAAAGCGACCTGGATGGCCGGGGAAGGCATCCAGATCTTTGGCGGCAACGGCTACATCAACGACTACCCGCTGGGCCGCCTGTGGCGCGATGCCAAGCTGTACGAGATTGGCGCTGGCACCAGCGAAATCCGCCGCATGCTGATCGGCCGCGAGCTGTTTGCAGAAACGCTGTAAGCCAACAGCAGCGCCCGGCCACTTGCACTGCGAAACCCGCGTCAAGAGGCCGGTGTGCCCCCCACAAACGAGATGAGCTGCCCGGGCTGGAACGCCACCCAGGGCTCATCCACCGTGAGGGGTTCGGTGGCAATCACCGCCACCCGATCTCCCGGCTTGGCCAGCTCGGCAAAGTTCAGGGCCATGTCTTCGTCTTGCAAACGCGCCAGGCCAAACGGATGCTGCCGCACCAGGTAATGCAGCTTGGTCGAGCAATGGGCCCACAAGGCATCGCCCTGGCTCAACACAAAGTTGAACGTGCCATGCTTGGCGATCTGGGGCACCAGTTCGCTCAGCGTGGCATTCAACTCAGATACAGCGGGCTGGCTGGCGTGGCTTTTCGCCAGCTCTTGCATCAACCAGCAAAAAGCCCGTTCGCTGTCGGTGTCGCCCACAGGCTTGAACGACGCATGCAGCTTGGGCTCAAAGTCTTTCAGGTTGCCGTTGTGGGCAAACACCCAGTACCGCCCCCACAGCTCACGCACGAAGGGGTGGCAATTCTCTAGCGCCACCCGGCCCTGCGTGGCCTTGCGGATGTGGGCGATGACATTGCGACTTTGAATTGGGTAGCGCTTGATCAGCTCGGCCACGGGTGACTGCCTGGCCGATTGGTGGTCCACAAACAGCCGCACCCCACGGTCTTCAAAGAAGGCAATGCCGAACCCGTCGGCATGCTCACGCGAGCGGGTGGCAAAGCCCGTGAAACTGAAAACAATGTCGGTGGGCGTGTTGCAGTTCATGCCCAACAGCTGGCACATGGCACATCTCCTTCGTGGGCTCAGTGTAGATCACCGAGCCCCGGGCACAACATCCTCCGCGTGCATCAAGACGGCAGGAAATCGAGCGGGTACTTTTCCACCGTCGCTTCCACGTCCTTGGCACCAAAGTCGATCATGCGAATCCGTGCCACCAGCTTGGCTTCCAAGGCAGGCGAATGCAGGTCACTGAACACGACCTTGCACGACAACACTTCGCCCGTGGGGGCCACCTTGATTTCGAACACTACCTTGCCTTGCAGCGTGGGGTCTTCGCGCAGGGCGCGGTTGTAGATTGCATCCAAAGCGCCCTTATTGCGAGCCAACACCATGCGAATGTCTTCTGGCGAACGTGGCGGCTTGGCCGCAGCCGTTGCGGTCGCACGCTTGGCCGCACCCGCAGCCGCTCGGGCTGCCGTGTCATCCACCACCACCGTGGTGGCGCGGCCAGCCAGACCGCCACTGTTCACATTGCGACTGGCGGGCGCCGTGTTCAGACTGCCACTGCCACCCGATGCATTCGAGGTGATCATGGAGCGAGCCAAGGCCGAACCATCTGAGGGCCCACCCACAGCGGCGCCGGCCGCACCTTGCCCGCTACCCTGACGGATGTCGGTCTTGATCTGCACGCTTGCCGAACCGCCACGCACCTGGGCAATGTCATCGCTGGCGGCCAGCAGGCCCATGCCAGCCACACGCTTGCGTGCCGCCTCAACTACAGCGACCTGATTGCTTTCGGCCACGGGTGCCCCTGTCGACACCACCGCAGGGCGCGCCGCATCGGGTGCCGGCATGGCCTTGCGTGGGGACTCGGCTTGCGTGGGCTTGGGCTGAGGTACCGCTTCGGGCTGCGCCTTGGCTTGAGGCTCAGGCACCTCAGGGGCCTTGGGCTTCTCTACGGGCGGCGGGGTGTGCTCCAACAGCAGCTTGGCCATGGGCGCGGGCAAAGGCTGACTGGCCGCCGTTTCGGCCTTGCGCACGGGCGACAGCAGCAAGCTCAGGCACAGGCCGGTGGTGACCACCAGCACCGTGCCGGTCACTCGCCTGAACAGGCGTTGATCGTCTGGCGCATCGGTCCACGCCAGATCGGATGAACGGAAAGACACCAAAGTGACCGCACTCACGATGCGCTCCTTTGGCGAACCGCAAACGACACGTCAGCGTAGTTGGCGCTGGCGCCGGTGGCCATGATCTTGCGCAGCAAGCTGTAAGGAATGTCCTTGTCACCCATGATGGTCAGGCGCCGAGCCTGAGACGCCTTTTCCTGGCGAACCACCTGACGTGCGGCCATCTGCTCCAGCTCTGCCTTCAAAGGCGCAATGACAGGTGCCTCGGCACTCATCACCTCGCTCACAGAGGCCACCAGCCGTCCATCGACCAGGATGTCAGTGGCACTGACCGTGACCACCACAGATTCACGTGGCGCGATCTGCGATTCAGACGCTGGCAACTTCACCGATTTGGGGCTGGTCAAAGTCTCTACCCCACCGGCATTTGACAGCAGGAAGAAAATCAGAATCGTGAACACGTCGATCAACGAGACCAGGTTCATGTCAACGGCATTGCCGTGGCGAGAAAGCCGCTCGGCACGTCGTTGGCGGGGCGTGAGTTCCATGTCTCTCTACCCTTCAGCGGGAAACAACCGGTGCATCACCGATCGAAATTTTGGGAAAGAGCTCGCCACGCACCAGCTTGCCATCTTGCACACGGTGCCCTTCACGCAGGGCATCCATGACCTGCACCATCGTGTCGTAGGCCGTGTCCGGTTGGGCAAGCAAGGTGGCCGCCGATTGGTTGGGAAAGCGGCTCTTGATCTGCTGAATCAAGCGCGACAGCGCGGCCAGGTCAGGCCCGCCCTTCGCGCCCGTCTGGTTGGGCACCCGCTCGATCAAACCACCCACGCGGTCACCCACTTCGATGGCATCGGGCCGAATGGTGACTTCCAGCTGCAGGTCATCCACCTGGAGTTGCGCCACACCGGGGCTTTGCGCCGGCAAGGTCAGGTCAATGACGGCCAGTCGCGAGAACACGGCGGTGGACAAAAGGAATGGCACCAGCACCACGATCAAATTGATGAACGCGGTGATTTCCAGATGCGCTGCGTGCTTATTTCGCAGCCGTCGGTTGCGAACGGCCATGTCAGCGAACCGAGGCTTGTTGATCAGGGCGCAGGCGCGTCACCAGGTTCAAGAAGCTCATCTTCGAGGCTTCCAGACCGTCCACGATTTCGCTGGTCTTGGACTGCAGGAAAGCATGGATCAGCAGGAAGGGAATGGCCACCATCAGCGCAAAAGCGGTGTTGTTCATGGCAATCGAAATACTGGCCGACAGCATTTCAGATTTCTCAGCCGGGTTCACCTGGGCCACGGCCGTGAAACCCTTGATCAGACCAATGATGGTGCCCAGCAGACCGACCAGCGTGATCACGTTGGCGAAGGTGGCGATGTAGTGGGTGCGCTTTTCCAGGCGCGGCACGATTTCCATCATGCCTTCTTCCATGGCGGCGTCGAAGTCTTCACGACGACCGGGGCTTTGCATGCGCTCCAGGCCATAGCTGATGATCTTGCCGACAGCTGCGTCCGACTTCTCGGCCACGGCATGCGCCTCTTTCAACTGGCCTTGCTTCAGCAGGGGGTGCAGTTGCGACCAGGCCTGGCTGTTGTCCTTGCGGGCACGCGACAGGTACACAAAGCGCTCAATGGCAATGGCCAGGCCCAAGGCCATGATCAGAATGCTGGGGTAGATGAACAAGCCGCAATCCTGAAAGAACTTCACGGCAGTTTGAAAGGCATTCATGGGTGGAATCTCCGATGACTGATGCTGATAAGACTGAGAAGACAGATACGTTTAGCGCTTGGCTGGCTCAGCTGGAGCCACTGGGCGTATCGTTGCCTGCGATGATGAGTATTGAATCTGGCGCCGCAGCACGTCGCGAGCCAAAGGCGCTGGCTCTTCATTGAGCACGCTGACCAAGGGGCGCCCGGTGCTGACTTCGCCTTGAACCGCCTTTTTCCAAGGCACGATGTAGATCACCTTGGGAAGTTCCTGGTTGGCAGGCTCAGCCTTGCGTTCTTGCGCTTGCGCCACGGTTGCGCCACTTATGCAACCCAGACACACAAGGCCCCAAACCAAAGGGCCAAACCCCTGGATGCGGGATGATTTCATGTTGCGTCCTTCCCTGCTGGGGCGGGGGCTGCAGGCTTGCGCCGCTTGATTTCGGTCACCCATTTGGCCACGGCGGCATCGCCCTGCGGGGTCAGCGCCAGATAGCGTTCATACAGGGGCAAGGCACGCGTTGCATCCCCCCGATACAAGTCAGACAGAATGCCCATGTTCAGCACTGCGGGAGCGTAGTTGGCATCGGCCGCCATGGCCTTCTCGTAAGCGGACCTGGCCTTGTCGAACTGCCCCAATTGGCGGTACACCACCCCCAACTGGTTCAGCTGAGCCGCCTGCCGTGGTGACTGTTTCACAGCCGCTTCCAGAGAAGCCACTTGCTCCTTCAGGCGCTCTGGGGCGGCAGCCAGATCAATGCCTTCACCCTTTTCGCGCTTGCCATAGCGCACCGGCAGCATTTCAGCCAGGGCATCAAAGCTGCGCTGCACCCACGGGTCATACACACCAGCCACAGCGCGGCGGGCATTGACTTCGTGCATGTCGCTGGCCTTTTCCTCGAATGGCAAGGCCTGCTCTTCCAGCAGCACGTTGTACTGTTCCAGTTCGACTTCAGACAGTTTCTTGGGGCGTTGCGAGCCCAAAATGGCTTTACCGAAATCGCGATACAAAGAGGCTACCTGATAGGTCACTGCGGTGCTGACATCGGCCACACCAGGCTCGGAAGCCAGCGCGTAAGCCTGCAGAGCTTCCTCCAAGCGCGCCTTCTTCACCTTCAGTTGCTTTTGCAAGGGCTCGACCAGGGCCACGCCGCGGTAGGCCTTCACAGCCGGCTCGGCCAGCACCAGGGCCGCATGGGCGCCCAGGTAGCGTGTGCGATCGGTGCGTGCGGCGCCCCCCTTGAGGTCAGCCTCGTAGATTTCTTTCAGCAAAGCCATTTCGCGCTTGGCGTTGCCTTCGTCTCGCGCCAGATTGACCAGCTTGTCGCGCACCTCCAGCGTTTGCGCCAAGGGCACCGGGCGCATGGCCTGAAGCTGGGCCAGGTAACGCTCATAAGCCCGCGCTGCGGCTGGTTTCTCGCCCGCTTTTTCGCGATAGCTGGCCACTTGCCACATCAGGTCTTTCGCCAGATTGGCGTCTTTGGGACCTGCGGCGAGCATGCGCTCCATTTCGTTGGCAGCCAAAGACCACTTGCCTTGTTCACCATAGGCCAAGGCCAGCTTGGGCGCCACATCGGCTTGCAGCGCATGCTTGGGGTAGCGCTGGCGAAAGTCTTCCAGCAAAGGTTGCGCGTTGGCCCAGTCTTTGATGTCGATGTAGGCTGAAGCCGCGTCAAACTGAGCATTGGCACGCACAGAGGGTTGAGAAGCAGTCTCTGACACCTTTTTGAAGTGCCCCGCAGCATCCTTGAGATTGCCCGCGGCCTTCTCTTGTTCAGCCAGTTTGTACAGCGATGCCAACTGGTTTTCGGCCAGATCTTTGTAAGCCGCGTCTTGCGGCGAACTCAACTCCATCAAGCGCGTGTAAGCCTGTTCGGCCAACAAATAGGCTTTGCGCTCATACGCGGTATGCGCCAGGATGGTCCAGGCCACGCGGCGCTGCGCCTCGGTGGCCGGCGGCTTCAGATCGATGATCTTCATGGCCACGCGGCCCGCCTGATCACCGTCTTTCAGGGCATACAGTTGCTCGGCAGCATCGGTCATGACCTGGGGCGAGCGCTCATTGCCCGGAAAGGTCTTGGCGAAACGCAGGGCGCTCATCACGGCAGCGCGCTGCAGACGCGACAAGGTCAGCGGGTCGGCGTCCTTGCGCATCTTGGCGTGGCTCAGCAGCGCGGCATACCCGGCCTCTGCCGCCTTGTCATGCCAGGGATAGTCATAGGCCACGCGCTCGTATTCCACGGCCGCTTCGCCATACACGCCCGACTCGAACAAGGCTTCGGCCAACAGGAAGTTGGTCCGCACCACCTGGGTGTCGTTCGGGAAGGTGTTGAGCAGCTCGCGATACCAGTTCACGGCTTCGCGGTAGTCTTGCGGATTCTTGCTGCTTTGCGCCTGGGCGTGATAGTGGCGCGCCAGGTCGTTCAAGCAAGTTTGAACCCGAGGCTGGGCCTGACGCCAGGTTTTGGCATTGCCCATGCGCAGGCCGCTTTCACGGCCAAACAGGTTCACGAATTGCTTCTTGGCTTCGAGTGCCAAGGCGGCCTGATCGGCGCGATCATAGGCATCAATGGCCAGACCTTGAATGCGAGGCGCCTGGGTGTCAAGCGGGTTCAGCTTGACGAACAGGTTATAGGTGTCGCCCGCTTCCTTGTGCTTGTCTTGCTTGGCGTAGAACTCGCCCAGTTGTTCGTACACAAACAAGGCATAGGCTTGGCGCAATGGCTTGGACGCCGGCGTGTAGGCCGCAATGCTTTCGGCCCCCTTCAGATTCGACAGGCTCAAGCTGACGCCACGGAAGGTGTCAGACAACAGTTCACGGTCAGCCCGGTTGAAACGGTCGGGGGTGGACAGCTTTTGCGAACCCGGTGCCGCCGCCAACTTGGCATCGAGCACGTTGAAATAGGTTTGCAAGGCAGCGTCGAACTGGCCTTGTTTGAACCGCGACCAGCCCAGCATGTACATGGCACGATCGCGGAATGCGTTGGCATGATCAGGTCGAACCAGAGACTGATAAGCCGGTTCGGCCACCGCGTATTGGCCCAGGCTGAACGCCAGTTCGCCCCGGCGGAACTGAACCTCGTCGAGGTTGCTGGTGCTCGGGTGCTGTTTAACCAGATCGGTCAGAGTTTGCAATGCAGCTTCTAACTCGCCAGCCTGCTCTTGGGCTCGGGCCAACTGGTACATGACCTGATCGCGGTTGGACGCATTGGGATGCGCGGCCAACTGCTCTTGATAACGCGCAATCACCAGCCGATAGCCAGCCGCAGCATCTTGCGCCGCAGCCTGGCCTGCATCGGCATTGACCTTGTCTGCGCGATCGAGTTCCATGTCAGCCATGCGGCGCAGGGCCTCGGCGCGCAACGCGGCATCGGGGGCACCTCCATCCAGCAGCTGGCGGTAGGCCTTCATGGCCTGCGCGTCGCCAATGGTTTCCACATCGTCGGGCTTGACGGCCACTTCGGCCTTGGCCATGGTTTGCAGGGTGGCGGGTTGCTTGCCTCCCATGAAACCACAGGCACTGAGCATGCTGGCTGCGGCCAGCAGGGTTAGGCTATGGCTTGGGCGCATTCGTCGCTTCCTTGTTTTCGCCACGTGTAGCCACTGCCTCGTCATACAGCTTGGCCACGGCAAAGCGGGCTTGCGCCAGGTGGGCAGTCAGGGTGTCTTTCTGGCGAGCCAGATCGGCCAAGGCCATGGCTTGCAAGGCCGATTCCTGCTCGGCACGCCAGGCTTTGAGTGCTCGGCGGTTGGCATCCAATCGCTGCGTCAGAGCCTGGATGCGATTGCCCCACTGATCCATGGCAACAGGGCCCTCACGCAACAGGCGGGCAATGGTATCTGCGTGGGTTTGCGCTTGCTTGAGTTCATCTTGCGCCGAAGCCAGATTCTGCTTGGCCCGGTCCAGGCGAGCCGGGGCTTCTTGCGCCAGTTGCCAGTTCAGCACATTGGCCGCCATACGAACGCGCTCGCGCGACTGCACCAATTCAGGTGAAGCATTGGGCTTTTGCGCCAGGCTCACCAAACGATTCGCGCTGGCCAGCATGTCGCGCTGCTTGGAATCAGCCAGGGCCACGCCATCCATGCGGGTTTCGGCCAGGCCCACCTCTTGCGTCAAGGCGGCAATGCGCTGGCGCGAATCGGCCAGAACGCGTGCGCTGTTGAGCGCTTTGAGGCGGTCTTGATGGCGAGCGAAAGCTTGTTGCCGTACGGCCAGCGCAGCTTTCAACTCGTCCAGCCGGCTTGGGTTGCCGGCCATGCTGGCCTCCAGCCCATCCAGGTCAACAAGGTTGCGAATGCCCTGCTGAAACGCATCTTGTGACACGGTCGAAGCCAGGTAGCCCCAATGCGGCGGGTCAGAGGGCAAAGCCACATCGGCATCGGTATTGGCACCGGATGACGCAGGCTTGGCCGCATTGGCACGCAACACTCCATCCAGCCAACGCCCCCCTTTGCAGAAGGCCATGGCGGCATCCAGACTGTTGCGCTCGCGCTCGAAGGTTTCGACCGCATCCAGATAGGTCTGCAAGGCTTTGCCTTTGGCCCCCAATTGCTCATAGGCGTAGGGCACGGCCAAGCGAGCCTCCAGGGCTGCAGGGTCTTTGGGGTCGCGCTGGCTCAGGGCCAACCAAGGAACCAGGGCCGACTGGGGGTTTTGCTGATCCATCGCGGCCCAGCCATAGCCCAGCAAGGCCTTGTTGCTTTCACTGCCCTGCAAGGGCACGCGCTCAAGATAAGTTCGGGCTTGGGCTGGCTGCCCCGCCTTCAAGGCGGCAAAACCCAGTGCCACATTGGCCCTGTCGCGGAGCACCTTTTGTTCATCGGTGCGAGCGGCGTCTTTGCCCAAGGCATCCAGGGTGGCGGCACCCTGGGCCTCATTGCCCGCACGAATCTGGGCCACCCCCAGGTTGTAGCGCACCAGGAACGAGGCAGACTCGCCTTGCGCGCTCAACACCTGCACCGCAGCCCGATAGTCAGCACGCGCCATCAACAGTTGCGCCTTGAGCAAAACCCCAGCGTCTTGTTGAGCGGCGGGCAAATTGCCACGCACCTGCGACAAGGCCGACTCAGCTTCAGCTGACTGCCCCCGTTGATTCAGTTTTTGCGCCAGGTTGAACCAGGCTTGATCACGCGCCGCGCTGGAACCACCACGTGCGGAGGCCGTGGTAAGCAACTCCGACGCTTCGCGATCGAGGCCGAAACGCATGAGCATGTCGCTTTGCCACAGCTGCGTTTCTTCCGAAACGGATGCAGACCCCGGCGCCTGTCGATTACGCATCCACTGCGTGACCGCAGCCAGGCCTTGATCTTGCCAATGGTGAAACGCGACCTGACCGGCACGCATCGTTGCCAGAGGCTGAGCTTGCGCCCCTGCCATCACCCCACACGACAGCAGGATCAAGCCCCGCAGCAAAGAGGAACGCATGGCCACTTACTGCCAAACCTTGACCGAGAACTCGGGCTGCGACTTGGCCCCGGCATCTTCGATGCGCAGCTGAATGAACTTGGCCTCGGCGGTTTTCTCGAACCGCTGAGAAACCGAGCGCTTGTAGCCGCCTTCAGATGGACCGGCACCCGTCAGGGTGGCCACCAGCTCATGCTCGCCCACGCGCAAATTACCCAGGTACAAACGCTGCACGCCACCACGCTGCAGCGCGGCCAGTTCAGAAGCCGAGTAGAGATAGTTGGCCACGACCTTGTCGTCGAGCTTGATTTGCACCGAGTCGAGCGTGAACGCCTTGCCCACTTCGAGCGAGACGAACACCGCCAACTGGCTGCTGGCGGGGTAGAGCAGATCTTCTTCAAGTTGTTGCAGGTCGCGGTTGAACTGCGCGGCTTCGCGCTTGGCTTCCTGCAGACGTTCGTTCAGCGCGGCGGCGCCGGCAGAGCCAGAAGTCGCAGCGGCGGTACGCGCAGCTGATTCGGCGGCATGGCTGGCTTGAACCATGGCCAAAGAGGCTGTCAGCGCCCCAAAAATAAAGACGCCACAGCGGGACTTCATTTTTAGCTCCCAGAGATCACTATTCTTGAAAAAGATGAGGGTATCTCATCCGACAGGCATGGGCCATTGGGGATTCAATCGAGTGTGTAACAGTCCGCACAAGGGGGAAACCCACTGTCTACTGGCCCCTCGCAAGGGGGAGGCACTGTGGATTCATCCAGCCCCAAACGCCAGCGATAATGTCGACGCTAACTAACGGCACCTCTTTTAACTAACCATCTCTAGGAGCGCTTCATGGCGTCCATCAACAAAGTCATCCTCATTGGCAATCTGGGTCGCGATCCCGAAGTTCGCTACACCCCCAACGGCGCGGCAGTTTGCAACGTGTCCGTGGCCACCACTCGCAACTGGAAAGACAAGAACAGTGGCGACAAGGTTGAGGAAACCGAATGGCACCGTGTGGTGTTTTATGACCGCCTGGCTGAAATCGCTGGCGAATACCTGAAAAAGGGTCGCCCCGTGTATGTGGAAGGCCGCCTGAAAACCCGCAAGTGGCAAGACAAGGACGGCAAGGACAACTACACCACCGAAATTGTGGCCGAGCAAATGCAATTGCTGGGTGGCCGTGAAGGTGGCGGCGGCGGTGGTTACGGCGGCGGCCAGGGTGGCCCCGAAGACTACAGCCAGGAAGCCCCATCGGCACCCAGCCGTCCGGCTGCACGCCCTGCCCCGGCACCGGCTCCCCGCCCTGCACCGAAGTCGTCGACCGGCTTCGACGACATGGACGACGATATTCCGTTCTAGAGCTTACCTACATCAATGATGTAAACAAAAGCTGTTGAATCACGAGCAAAACTGAGCCAGGGGGGGTGCGGACAAAATCTTGGACT
>CAYVOP010000115.1:0-10869 GCA_964453105.1 uncultured Aquabacterium sp.
GTTCAACAACATCTCGATCAAGGGCATGTTCGTTCAAACCATCGACGTTCTGAACCGCAACACTTTCGTTGCTACCGTGGGTGACTCGATCGCTGCACGTCTGGGCTTTGCTGCTGTTGACACCGCCGCTCTGCACGGCACTGGTGCTGCTACCGCCAACACTGGCGTGATCGCTGCCGAACTGGGTAAGCTGACTGCTGCCAGCTACGACGTGTTCGGCGCACAAACTGGCGCTGCTGTGTACGACAACGCTTCGGACGTGGTTCAGTTCGCATTCCCCAACGCTGGCCTGAACAGCAAGCTGACGCCTACCATCAAGATCGCTTCGATCACCAACGGCAACAGCACCAAGTCCTACGGTTCGCTGGAAATCAAGAACCTGGACATGCAAGGCACCAAGATCTGGTTGTTCGCCCACTGATCTGGGGCCTGATGCCAGGCCAGCCTGAGTTGCAAGACCGGGCTGCTTAAATCAGCCAACAAGCAAACCCCGCTGCAGCGATGCAGCGGGGTTTGTCTTTGTGGGTTGATATTTTGCGATGTAAAAAACAGAAACAACGGTCGCGAAGGTGAGTGTGTGGGTTGACACCAATGGGGTAAGGCTTTAAGGGTTGTCCTCGCCCGGCATCTGGGTGGTGTTTCGGGCCAATGGCTTGGCCTGGAAGGCCAATAAAAACGGGGATGAATGCGTGAAGATTCACTCACGCCGAGACGACACGAGCCAACAACAAAGGCCCGGTTGAATCAGGCGAGACAAGCAAACACGTTTCACTTATCTGGAGTTCACATGTTCAAGATTTCCGCTGTTGCGCTGGCCCTGTCCGCCGTTGCTTTCTCGGCTTCCGCCATGACCTCGATCGAAGACGCTGACCTGAGCCAAGTGACTGGCCAAGACGGCGTGACCATCGGTGGTGACCTGAACATCAACATCGGCGCCTTCACCTGGACCGATACTGATACTGACGGCGGCTCCGTGTCGTTCAACAACATCTCGATCAAGGGCATGTTCGTTCAAACCATCGACGTTCTGAACCGCAACACTTTCGTTGCTACCGTGGGTGACTCGATCGCTGCACGTCTGGGCTTTGCTGCTGTTGACACCGCCGCTCTGCACGGCACTGGTGCTGCTACCGCCAACACTGGCGTGATCGCTGCCGAACTGGGTAAGCTGACTGCTGCCAGCTACGACGTGTTCGGCGCACAAACTGGCGCTGCTGTGTACGACAACGCTTCGGACGTGGTTCAGTTCGCATTCCCCAACGCTGGCCTGAACAGCAAGCTGACGCCTACCATCAAGATCGCTTCGATCACCAACGGCAACAGCACCAAGTCCTACGGTTCGCTGGAAATCAAGAACCTGGACATGCAAGGCACCAAGATCTGGTTGTTCGCCCACTGATCTGGGGCCTGATGCCAGGCCAGCCTGAGTTGCAAGACCGGGCTGCTTGAATCAGTCAACAAACGAACCCCGCTGCAGCGATGCAGCGGGGTTTGTCTTTGTGGGGGGTGGCTTGTATGCCTAAGGGTTCATCCGCCCCATCAACTTGGTGGCCCTTGGGGCCAATTGCTTGGCTTGAAATGACAAATTAAAAAGCGCCCCAGGATGGAACATCTGTCACCGTCATCAGATGTCAAAAAGGGCATCTCGCATGCGGGTTGGATCTGGTCATCCTAGGGATAGTCTGGGGGCATTTGAAGGAACCGATGGGTTTCATCTGATGTCGAATCGATGGGTCTGAATTTCAGTGCGGCTTCGTGAGGTTCTATGGGTAACGTGATAGCGAAAAGGCGGCAATCGTTGAGCGCATCGATTCTGGTGTTGGCTGCGGCGTGCATGTCTTCTTCAGCGTATGCGCAAAATGAACCCATGGGGGATGATGAGCTGGCCGACATCTGGGGTCAGGCCATGTTCTCAGTTCAAAACCGCGATGCTGATGCCGCCAACGGAGTGCTGTTTGACTTCACTCGCATCACCCTCAATGCCGACATCAAGTTGAACGCGAACTTCTCCAATATCAAGGCCGGGCCATCAGGCAGTCCGGTGATCGACATTGGTGAGTTGCGCTTTGTTCAATCTCCGGGCTCGGGCGCTGATGCCTTGCCTTATGTTCAGTTGGCCGATCCTTACCTTGAGTTGATCTACAAGAATCAGAACGCTGCCAATGTGGCTGATCGGGAAATCATCGGCGCTCGCTTTGGCTTCGGCAAAATGACGGGAGACCTCGGGACTTTGTTCAATACCCTCCGCGGCAACATCGTCATTGAAAATGGTTTGGGCGCGGCGTCTGATGCCGGCACACTGACCTTGTCTCAAGCCGCAGGTGCATCGACCAATTTCGCATGCTCGGGCACGGGTTCGGGTTGCGTGGGGGGCGCGATTGCCATGAACAAGGTGGGCCAGGTCAAAGCCTCCGGCGACTCCGATTTCTTTATCTCCATCCTTACCCAGGCGGTTTCGAATTTCGGCGACGGAACAACCAACACCGCACCAGACGGCATGAGCGTGAACTGGACCAAAGGTCTGACTTACCAAGATTTGTCAGGCACGGTGATGGTCAACCCGCTGCCGTCTTTGCCTCGTCGTCAGCAAGGAGGTTGATGTGAAGCACCTTGTTTCCGTATTGACTTTGTCTCTGGTGGCTGGTGGCGTATCTGCTTCCGGTTTGGAGGCGCTTGACGACGAGCAGTTGTCGTCCGTGAGTGGCCAAGACGGCGTGAACCTCAATTTGCGTGGTTTCTCGTTGAATTCGGCGGCCCATTTTGGCTATGGCCCGTTGACCCTCACATACACCATGCCTTACGAGGGTGATGGCACAGCGGCAAATCCTGGTGATCCATTGATGCTGGATCCATCCAAGCCGGTCAGCTACATCGAGCACAGCAACATCAGCATCAGCCGCACAGATCCAAGCAATCCGCTCGATTTGTTCAATGACCCATACCAAATCCAGGTCGAAACAGTCATCGTGCCCGATGAGGTGCAGATTCCTGGGAATCTGGATGCAGATGATCCGCTTCGCACCAAGCGCGAGCAGCAAGTGATCTATCTGCGCAATCCGAAGAATCTCGCCGGTGAGATGAAGTGGAATACTGCGTATGACTGGAAGGTCGCTACAGGTGTGGTCAATGGCACCGCGGCTCAGACGCACGACATGGGTGCTTGGATTGTGAAGGACATGGTTGTGCGGGGGGGCGGAATTGCCTTGGCGCCAGCTTGGACCTATCAAGACAGCAAAGATGTTCGTGGCGCTGCGTTTGGGCTGGACATGAACGTTGAAATCGGTGCCTTTATTTTGCGCCCGCGTGGGCGTAACGATGTCGACGTTTACGACGCGAACAACAACCTGACCTATGCCGCGACCGAGATGGCCCTCAAAGGCATCAAGATCGGTGCGGCAAACGCGACCAAAACAGGCGTTGATACCGACCCCACCAAGACCTGGAAGGTGGCTGACGTCATCATGCAGCCCGGCATCATCAACGCTTACACCGATGCCAATGGCAAGTCCGTTTTGCACATGGGTATTGAGTGGTATCGCGGCGCAGATGAAAACCAAATTCCGACCGGTGCATTTTCTATCGACGAAATCGTCATCAAGAACGGCACGGCTGCGGCACCGGTGACCACCAATCTCGGCGGGTTGAGTGTGGGTGGCATTCAGATTCGATATCTGGATGTCGTTTTTCGTAACCCATATTGAGGTTCGCTCATGAAGAAGTCGATGATGTTGGCCTCGAAGTCTCTGCGTGCGTGGGTCATTGCAGGCTCATGCGCGTTGATTGCGGGTCAAGCGATTGGCGCTGTTGAGGAGTTGCACGATGAAGACCTCTCAGCCGTGACAGGGTCGGATGGTGTGCGAATTGACTTGCACCTGGAGTGGCACTCCAACCGTACCGAAGTTGATTTGTCCAGCGCCATCAGTGTGGGCTTCTATGAGGCTCAGCGCGACCTGAATACCTATATCGTCATGCGCGGTTTCGGTGGCGTGGTCGATTTCTGGGGGATGAGCATTGATGCGCGCACGGGGCCAGCAGATGTCGGTGATTACATTGATGTCACACTGCCGGCCTATGTGGGTTTCGACCACTTTGGTTTCCAGTCGCTGTCGGCTCAGAACGACAAGAACGCTGTGCCAACATACAACTACGGTCAATGGCTGCTCAATGGGTCGGCCACAGTGACTGGAAATGTTTATATTTGGCCCGCTAAGTAAAGGGTTGGGATAGTCTGATGCTGCCACTTCTGTTGGGAATGGGTGCTGCTTTCATCATCGGTGCGGGCGTGCAATCAAAAGTGCCTCCGGCCGAGAAAGATCCGAAGCTCGTCGAATTTCAGTTTTCTCCGGCAAATCGTCTGGGTAATGTCGCGGGGGGCAACGTTCCCATGACGGCCATGGTGCGTCCATATTCCGAGTTCAAGTATCTGAACATCAACCGTCAGATGTATGACTTCAGTTGCGGCTCGGGTGCGTTGGTCACGGTCATCAACAGCTATTTGGGTTTGAACGTGACAGAGCAGGCCGCCATGGAAGGCATGATGGCTCACGGCGAAAAGGAAAAGATCATTGAGCGCCGTGGCTTTTCCATGTTGGACATGAAACGTTACGTGCTCACCTTGGGGGCCGTTGCCGCCGGTTATCGGGGTACCTTGGCAGACTTGGCAAACTTGCGTCAACCCGCCATCGTTTCGATTACACACGGTGGTAGCAAGCACTTTGTGGTGGTGCGCGGTGTGCGAGATGGCAAGGTCTTCATTGCTGACCCGTCAGCTGGATACATCGTGTTTTCCGATGTGGAATTCGAGCGTTGGTGGGCTGATAACAAAGTGATGTTGATTCTGAGTCTGCCGGTAGATCAAGGCCGTCCATTGCTCAATTTGGCGTTGAGCGACAAGGAACTGGGGCTGATTGACGATGACCTGATTCGCCCCCAAGTCGATATGAAGGCCCTGAATAATTCCCTGGCCCTGGAGCAAGTGGTCAGACAGCAGATGGGCATCCACACTCTGCGCCGTCAATAACGAAATACAAATACAGGTTCATTTATGTTGTTTCTGAAATCCAAACGCGTTCTGGGTGCATTGTTTGCGGGTGCATTGAGTGGCCTGTTGTCTACCACTGTCTTGGCACAAGCCACAGGCGACGGTGCGGATGCGGTGCGTAACGCGCTGGGCAAACAAGAGGGTGACGTCGACCAGTCAGACCTGCTCAAGGAAACGCTGACTTCGCGTGACAAGCAATACTCGATGTTGCGCAAGGGCAAGTTCGCGGCAACGTACGATCTGAACTACTCCTACATCGGTCAGCAGTCGATCGATGCGCAGTTCGATGAGGAAAGCAGTCAGTTGACGCTTTTCAAAATTGAGAACACCCGGTCTCATACTTTTACCAATACCTTGTCGGCTGACTACGGCTTGCTTGACAACCTGACGGGCACGGCCTCGGTCTCGTTGGTCAGTCGCTATGCCGAGTCCACTTCGTTCACCGGTATGTCGCATTCGATTGGCGACATGACCTTGGGGGCACGTTGGCAGCCTTTCGAACTCAAGCGTGACCAACCCACTATCACCGCCAGCGGCACGGTCCGTTTGCCCACCGGGCGCAGCCCATACCGGACGGATGCCACCAAGAGTCTGGCGACAGGTTCTGGCGTGACGGCATTTACCGGAGGCCTGAACATCTCCAAAGTGATCGACCCGGTCGCTTTGTTTGGTAATGCAAACTTCACGTACAGCCTGGAAGCCTCGCACCTTGGGCAAGAGCGGGGGGGGCGTACGCTGGTTTCGGTCAAGCCTGGACCATCCTTCGGTTATGGCATGGGCTTTGCCTATTCGCTGTCGTACGACATTTCGGTCAACTTCGCCTTGCAGCATTCTATTTCCTGGCCTTCCACCCTGCGGTTTGACGGTGGCTACAAGTTCAAGACCACCTTGCAGAATGCAGCTGTGATGAACTATGGCATGGGGGTCCGTCTGTCGCCTCAGACCACTGTGAACGTCACTTTGGGCGTGGGCATGACCTCCGATTCGCCAGACTTTTCTCTGGGCGTGAACATGCCGTTGAACTTCTGACGCGTGACGGGTAATTGATCATGACACCACGTCATTTGCGTCCATCCCAGCTTGCCGTCGCGACGGCTTTGCTGGGCTGTTTGGGTACGGCGCAAGCTGCTCTGACGGACAATCTGGCTACCAGCGTGGTAGCCATGTCGCTGGGTAACGCCGTCACAGCCGACCCACCAGGACTTGACTCCATTCACTTCAATCCTGCGGGCTTGGCTCGCATTGAGGGCAACGTCAAGACCGATGCCATCTTTGGTGCTTCTCTGCGTGTGAACGCGCAGTTGAGCCAGCCGGCAGGTTTCGACATTGGTGGGTGGAAGGAAGATCCACTGGTCAAGTCTGCCGTCGGTAATTTCGGCAAAACAGGCAAAACCGAACAGACCTTGTTCATTCCCGGTGTGGGTGTTCCCAAGTTCAGTTTGCCTGCTGCTGTGGCGGCCACTCTGGGCTTTGGCTTCAATACGCCTGGTTCGCCCTGGACTTTTGCGACCAACGTCTACGCCTCGGAAGCGGCCCCGATTCGCCGTAACGATCCGAACGATCCGGCTCGCTACATGGGCAAATCGGTGGTGCTGCAGCGCTTGACGCTGTTGTCGCCTTCTGTGGGCTACAAAATTTCCGACACCCTGCGCGTGGGGTTGGCTATTCCGATTTCTCACCAGGGTTTCCAGCTCAATACCGATGTGCGCTTCCCCAACAAGCTGTTGGGCATGATCGGTAAATTGCAAGATGCTTGGTGTGGCGACAACGGGCACTTGATCGACTCGTTGACCTTCGGTTTGTGTGGTGGCGGCAAGGAGGGGCGTCTGCGCCCTTTCAACAAGGTCGCCAACATGGACTTCGAAATGACTGCGCCTGGCGAGCCGACCTACAACCTAGGCGTGTTGTGGGAGCCGAAAGACTGGTTTGCTGTTGGGGCTGTGTATCAGTCGGGTAGCAAAACCACCTTGGCTGGGCATTACCAGTTCCAGGCTGAACCCATGCTTCGCAAATTCGTCGAAGGCATGTACAGCAGCCTCTTTGGTCCCGTGCTGGCTTCGATGCTGGGCTTTCCTACGTCGATTCCGGCAGTGCAGTCGGGCAACGCAACCATGCGTTTGCCATTTCCCGCGCACTATCAGTTGGGCTTCAAAATCAAGCCGCACGATCGGTTCCAGCTGAATGTGGATGCCAGCTACTCCAACTGGAGAGACTGGAACAAGCTGACCGTTGAATTCGATCGCACCGTGACCTTGCTGCAAATGGCGCGCATGTTTGGTCAGGCCGATTCGGCCAAACTGGTGTTGCCTCGGGGCTACAAGAATGTGGTTCACTTTGGCTTTGGCGCAGAAATTGGCCTGACCAAGGCACTCAAGCTGCGACTGGGTTACGAGCCACGGAAATCATCGATTCCCACCTCTGCCTTCGACCTGGTGGCGCCTCTGCCAGATCTAACCGTGCGTAGTATTGGCTTGGGTTTCACCAAGAAAGATGGCTTGAAGCTGGATGCCACTTTCAGCTTGGGTAAGGGTAAATACAACATTCCCGCCAACACAAGCTGCAACCTGAACTGTGACAAGTTCTTCAATGTGATTTATAACCCCTATGCAGGACTCGACTTGAGCGGAGAAACCGTGCTGCGCTATGTCGGTGTTCACATCACCAAACCATTCTGATCGCTGGTACTTTATGTTTTCACTTTCGTCTCGTGCTGTTTTGGGTTCATTGATTTTTGCATCTGTGGTGTGCTCGTCGATTGGTTCGGCCCAGGCGCAGCCCGTCTCGGCGGAAAAGCAAAAGTTAATCGACAAAATTCTGACCTTGTGGCACCCCGAAGAAGTGCCTGTGATGATGGTGCAGCGTCGCGCGACCGAGGCCATGAACCAATCTCGCATTGCATTGCAAGGCAAGGTGACGGCTGAAAAGCGTGACGCCACACTGCGCGATATCGCAACAGACGTGCAGAAGTACGTTGACGACGTGACACCGATTGCCAAAGATTCTGCTCGTCGCCAAATCCCATCGACGGTTGTGCCCATGCTGGCGCAAAACTTCTCTGATGACGAATTGAAGCAGATCGTTGCTCTGCTGGAGTCCCCAATCAAGAAGAAGTTTGAGCAATTCATCCCTCAAGCCGAGAAAGCGCTGGGCACCAAGGTGGCTGAAGAGACCCACGTCGCGGTTGAAGACAAGGGTAAGTCGATGACGCAATCGGTGGGCTTGAAGCTGCGTGCTGCCGTGATGGTGGGCCAGTAAAGGTAGATACAGATGCGTCGACTGCTGGCTCTGGTTGCTCTGACTGTCGCCGTCGTGGCGACAACGGGGTGTGGTGGCGGATCGGGTAGCGGGGGATCTTCCTCCGGTAACAAGTCCGGTCAGGTCAAAAGCACAGGCCAGTTTGTGTTGGCGTATTCGGGCGGAGGCTTGCCAGGCGTCAAGCACGCCTACGTGACGGTGACCAAGGTCATCCTGAACGAAGACATTGATCGGGCCTGGACGCCTGGTGACACCACGTGGCAAACCGTGACCCTGGGCCTGCCGGTGACCATTGACCTGGCTGAGCCCAACGGGTTCATTGTGGGGTCTCAGACTGGTGGCGTATCGGTGCCGATCGGAACCTATCAGCAGGTTCGCTTGATTTTGGCGGGTCACGACGAGGAGCTGAAGGCGAGTGCTTCGGCTAAGTCACTAACCTACAACGCCCAGATTGAATATGAAGGCGGCGCGGTTGTCCCGCTGGAGTTGCCCAATGTTCAGGCCGGATTCCGGCTGGATCGTGGAGTCAGCATTTCCTCGTCATCGGGAAGCACCACCATCATTGGCGGCATGATTGCTCATCTGGGTTTGGATCGTAATCTGGCCCGTTTTGATGCGGGTTGGTCTACGGCCGATGGCGCCACGTTGCGGATGCGGGCGTTTTCGACCCGTACTGGGGCCGATGCCGGCATCATTTGGGGGCAACTGGATCCGACCTATCTCTGCGGTAGCAGTGTTCTGAATGTGCCGGGTGGCTACCGTTGTGCATCGAATGTGATGGTCAGCCTTTACAAGCGGTCTGGGGACGGTTTGTTCCCTCGTATGTCCGCCATCATGACCACCAAAATTGCACCTAGTGCTGTGGCTGGGCAAGGCGTAGCGGAAGGCAACGGCATGTTCTTCCTGGGGCCAGTTGCTCCGGATGAGACTGATGGCATCAACACTTATGACCTGGTGATTCGGGGTGAGGGCATGCGGACCATGGTGGTTCAGGGGGTGCCCATCAAGCCTATCAGTACCGATCTGGTCTCGTTTTCTGAAAACGGGGTGAGTCTCGTTGGCACTTATCTGGGCCGTACCTGGGACGCTGCAGCCGATGGGAAAACCTATCGTTCTTACATCCGTCCGCAGTTGTTGCCGGTGTCTGAGACTGAAAGCCTGGCTAGTTTGTCGTCTAACCAAACACCCGCCAGCTCTCGGATGGTGATGGGTCTGCGCCTGTCGTCTAGGGCCGAAAGCGGTGTGGCCTTGCCTTATGAATTGGTGGCTGGCAATACAGATCCATTCACAGGTGCTCTAAGACAGGCTTTGGTGTTGCCAAAGGGGAATCCGCTGGTGGCCGTTTATTCTGACTTCACCAGTGATGCGAAAGAGACGCACACCGCGGCGGCGCACGAGGCCATTTATTCCAGCACCTTTGTAGACGAGGCGCCTGTGGATGGTGTGGCTTCGTACAAGCCCATGGCCCTGGGGCGTTTCTACGATGACGGCGATGGAGCATCGAGCGTGGTCATCAATGATTCGGCAACCACCTTTGCCCCGATTCCTTTGGCCTTGAAGGCTGCGCTTCCTACGCGCAGTGTGACGGTGACCGCCTCTGGCCTGCCTACGGCTGTGTCTCGTGCTGATCTGGTCGTGTCTGATGTCGGGGGCATCGTGAAAACGCAATCTGTGACCATCCAGCCTGATGGCACAGCCTCGGCAACGGTCACAGATTTGCCGACAGGCCCTGACTCGTATGGCTATGCAACGGGGGTGTACTCATTTGCGATTCGTACGCAAGAAAGCGGGAATACCTTGCCCTCGGGAATGAAGTGGTTCCGTTCAGCGGCGCAGCTTGATTTGAGAAGCGGTTCGAATACCAGCATATCCATTCCCTAAATTAAAAAGCCGGCGTGAGCCGGCTTTTTTGTATGTGTTTGGTCGCCACTGATTACCTGGGCAGCATGGGTAAACCAAGCATGGGCACACCCGCGACCGGCGCAGTGATGGGGGCGGCCATGACGATCACGGTGCTGGCGACTTGAATGGTTTGCCCCATCATGTTCTGGGTGATACCCAAGGCCATTTTTTGTTGGGCTTGAACCATCTGTTTCTCGCTGGCCTCAAGCATGGCGTACGTCTGGTTGTTCGGACGCAGGCTCAGGCTGGAAGCAAGCTCGCTGAGCTTGCCGCTGGTCTGCAGCACCTTGACGGCATTTTCATCGAGGGAGCCGCGCCCTGTTACCTCCATCAGGGCGCTGTCATCAAGTTGGGGGCCCATTTTGACGGGCGTTCCCCATTCAGAGCGTTGATCTGCCAGGCACCAGGGGGCTGCGAATGCCAATGCAAGGGTGATTGAGGTGTGGGCAATCTTGGACATGGCTGAGGCTCCCCTTCGATGGTGATGCCTTTTAATCGGACGATCGCAGGGGCCTCTTGAGGAGGTGTGTGTAATAGATTGCTTCTGGCTGCCGAATGAAGTTGAGGGAAGCGCAAAAGAAAAAAGGTCAGCAAGTGAACTTGCTGACCTTTTTAATGGTGCGGCTGGCAGGATTCGAACCCACGACCCCTTGGTTCGTAGCCAAGTACTC
>CAYVOP010000116.1:0-10716 GCA_964453105.1 uncultured Aquabacterium sp.
GGCGCCTTCCTAGAATCGTTCGGACGAAGTCATCATGTCCTCGAACGAAGGAAGTTTTGCCATGGGCCTCTCGAACCGCATCTCGCACCGCCAACTCGCCGCCGGCTTCACTCTGATTGAGGTGATGATCGTGGTGGCCATCATTGGCATTCTGGCCAGGGTCGCCTACCCGGCTTACACCGACTACGTGCGTCGAGGCCAGGTCCAGGAAGCGTTCGGCCAACTGTCTTCCTTCCGCAACCGGATGGAACAGTACTACCAGGACAACCGCAACTACGGCACCGGAACGACTTGCGCGACGGATGCGTCGGCCAACACCTGGAATGGCTTCGCCGCAACCCAATATTTCACCTACAGCTGTGTGACCAACAACAGCAACCAAGGCTACACGATCACGGCTACTGGCCAGAACGGCGCGGCGGGCAACGACTACACCATCAACGAAAACGGCAACCGCACCACAACCAAGTTTGCCAACACCACACAAACGCCTGCAGCCACCTGCTGGCTGAGCAAGGGGAGCACATGCTGACCCGACTGAACTCACCGCATCAACGCGGTTTCACCATGATCGAAATGGCCATTGCCATGGCCATCTTCGGCATTTTGCTGGCCGCAGCCCTACCCAGCATTGGCACCTGGATGGATAACACTCGCATCCGCGGCACCACCGAAGCCATTCAAAGCGGCATTCAGATTGCCCGCAGCGAAGCAATCCGCCGCAATCAACCGGTGTCGTTCTTTCTTGTTTCGAGCGACTCCGACCACGCCATGAGCGCCAACTGCACGCTGTCAAGCACCAGCAGTGCCTGGATTGTGGCCATCAGCAACCCCACCGGCCAGTGCGACCAAGCGCCATCCGATACCACCGCGCCCATGATCATCACGGCGCGTACCAGCGGTGATGCCGGCGCCCGGGTATCCCTTTCTGCCGTCGATTCGACCGCTACCGCGGCAACCTCTCTCACCTTCAACGGCTTCGGGCGCGTGATGGCCAATGCGGACGGCTCTCAATCCATCAGCCAAATTGATGTGACCGGTTTGGCCGATGGCGTCACCTATCGCGATCTGAGCGTGCGCATCACGCCCCAAGGCATGGTTCGCATGTGCGACCCCAACCCCAACCTCAGTTCGGACGACCCCAGAAAATGTTAACGCGCCACCCTCATTCGGGCGCCGTTCGTGCGCCCCATCCAAACCAGCAGAGCGGCTTCGTTCTGATGGACGTATTGGTTTCCATCCTGCTGTTTTCGGTCGGGGTGCTGGCCTTGGTTGGCTTGCAGGCGGGCATGACACGCAACCAGACAGAGTCAAAAATCCGGGCCGACGCCAGCTATCTGGCCAACGAACTGATCGGGTTGATGTGGGCGCAGCACTCCGAGGTGGGCAAGTTCACTGAATCCAAGTGCAGCACCGCCGGACTGTGCCAAGAATGGCAAACCAAAGTGGCGGCCTCGCTGCCCAACGGATCCGGCAAAGTTGAGGCAAGCAACATCGACGTCAACACCGGTGAAGCCGATGTGACCGTCACCATCACCTGGAAATCGCCCGGCGGCGATACGCACAAATTCGTCACCCAGACGACCGTTGCGCCCAACATCAACAAATGATCGGGAGTTGCGATGCATAAGCCCTCCACCCACCTATTCGCAAGCCAGAGCGGTTCGGCTTCACGCAACCAAGGCGGCTTCACTCTGATCGAACTCATGGTGGGGGCTCTGCTGGGCATGCTCACGGTGATCGTGATCTCGCAAGTCTTGATTGACTCCGAAGAGCAACGCCGCAAGGTCGCCATGGGAGGCGACTCCGACATCAACGGCTCCCTGGCGCTATTCACCATGCAACGCGATATTCAAATGGCCGGCTATGGCATGGGCTCCACCGAAATGATGGGCTGCTCTCTGGTCGCCTTCCGTAGCGGCAAAAGCGTTATCCCGGACGAGGATGACCCTCATCCCGAAACGTTCATTCTGGCGCCCGTCATCATCGCCAATGGCACCGACGGCGCCCCTGACACCATCACCGTCGTGCGGGGAGAAACCGTTGGCAGTTCGGTGCCCATGAAACTGGCGACCATCTCCAATGGCACGGTCGTTGGAGACTTGCGCGACATCACCACGGGACTCACGGGGCGCTTCAACGTCGAATCGTCCTTGGGTGTGCATGCAGGTGATCAGATCATCAGCGTACCCACCAATTGGACCAGTACCCCCTGCCACCTACTCGAAGTAACCCATGATCCAGGCTCGGCAGACAGCCAACTGACCCCCACCAACATTCCCTACTACGCCACCAGCCTGTGGAACACCGACACCGTCTGGAACCAAATTCACCCGTCCCCCAAGTTTCTCGTCAACATGGGGCGAATCGGACAGCGCCGGTACTTCCTGAACAACACCACACCCTACACGCTACGCACACGCAACCTCTCCTCCGTCACCGGCACATTCTCTTTTGAAGACCTCTACCCAGAGATCGTGAACCTGCAAGCCTTATACGGCAAAGATCTGGATGGCAATGGGTCGATCGACCGATTTGACACCACCACCCCGACCACCGGCCCCGGCTGGGCGCAGGTGGTTGCCGTACGCATAGCCCTGGTTGCGCGCAACCCCCAATTTGAAAAGGACGAGGTCACCGTGGCTGAGCCTTTGTGGGAAATGGGTAAGGCCGTCGAGGTGCAAGGCGAGACCCTGGTGGACTGCGGTACAGACAACCTGTGCGTCACGTTGAAGATCGACTCCTTGCCGGATTGGAAACACTATCGCTACAAGGTCTACAGCACCACGATTCCCCTTCGCAATATTCTGTGGACAAAGTGAGGCCGACCATGCGAGCAGCACTCCCCCGCCCGAATCTCCATCGTCACACGTATCAGCGTGGCATGTCACTCATCTTTGCCCTTGTGGCATTGGTCGTTCTGATGCTCGGTGCCCTGGCATTGGTGCGCAACGTCGATACGGCCACCCAGCTACTGGGGAACCTGGGCTTCAAGCAAGAGACGACAGCCTCGTCCGAGCAAGCGTCACGCCAGGCTTTGGCTTGGCTGAATACCAACGCTCTGGCCTTGAACATCGATGTGAATGCCGAAGGCTATTACGCCAGCAACCAGGAATATCAGGCTGACGGCACCACCGCCCGAGATCCCATTGACATCACCGGCAACCAGCTTGCTGGCAACGCCAATCGCCAACTGATTGACTGGGACAGCAATAACTGCGCATCAGCTGCAGCCGGCAGCTACTCGGCCTGCACCATCCGCCCCAAGACGGCCAGCTCGGTCAATGGCAACTCCGCAAGCTATGTCATCTTGCGCCTGTGCAACAAGTCGGGCGATCGAGGTGCAAGCGGCGTCAACTGCTCCGTTCCGATGGACACCTCCTCGACCACATCGAATGACAGAGGCGAAATCAACTACGCACAGCAAACGGTTGGAAGCACCACAGCCAAGACCTACTTCCGCGTTCTGGTTCGGATCAAAGGTGCTCGAAACAACACCTTCAGCTTCACGGAAACCATCGTGTACCTCTGACGAAGGAGTCAGTCCATGAACACCATGCCATTCCCCACTACCGCCCTTGCGCGTGCGGCCTGGGCTGCCTGCATCGTGGCTGCCACGACCTGGTCCCTGCCTGTTGGCGCAGGCGTCACCGACATCGCAGGTCAGCCCTTGGCCACCACCCCCACGGTCCAGGCCAAACCCAATCTGCTGTTCATTCTGGATGACTCCGGCAGTATGGACTCGGACTACATGCCAGATGACATTGGGTCGAGCGGCACCTATGGCTACCGCTCAGCCCAATGCAACGGCGTGGCCTATGACCCGAATGTGACCTATTCGCCGCCGCTGAGGGCGGACGGCTCATCCTACGACAACGCCTCGTTCACTGACGCATACTCAGACGGCTACGACACCACCACCAGCCATGGCAGCCTGAGTGGCAAGTACTACTTCGTCTACAGTGGCTCACAGCCCAAAATGGGCTGGGTGTACACCACGACAGGCTACGTCAACAACACTTTTGCGCAAGAGTGCTTCAGCTCTGTAGGCAACAACCCAGGCGCCGGGGTCTTCACCAAGATCACGGTCACGACCACATCGGCTGCGGCGGAGAAGCAGAACTACGCCAACTGGTACTCCTACTACCGCAAGCGCTACCTGCTGATGCGCACGGCCATGGGCCGCGCCATCGCCACGCTGGACTCAAGCTATCGCGTTGGATTCAGCGCCATCAGCGACACCAGTGCCACAGAAGGCACCATTTACTTCCGAGACGTCAAAGATTTCGACAGCACACAGAAGAGCAACTTCTACTCCAGCCTGTACTCGGTCAAGCCCAGTTCCTGGACCCCTTTGCGCGGCGCCCTGTCCAAGGCTGGTCGCTACTTTGCCAACAAGGCGGCGGGGCAAACCTATGACCCCATGCAGTATTCCTGCCAGCGCAACTACGCCTTGCTGTCTACCGACGGCTACTGGAACAACAACGATGAAAGCGCGAGCTACGGCCCCTTCGTCGTTGACAGCGACACCAGCGTCGGCAACCAGGATGGCGATGAAACCCGCCCCATGCGCGATGCCAGCAGGTCTGTTGTCACCACCGTGACGCCCTATTCCGCCCCAGCCACACGAGACAAGCAATCCAACACGCAAACCCGCACTCGGACCTGGTCACGTTCGGTTGACACATATGGGGCGAAAGGCTCTGGCGGCTGCTCGAACTCCAAGTACCCAAAGACCAGTCAGATTCAGCGATACACGCAAACCCAGACGCAAGCCTTCCTCACCCCACAGCAAACCACCTACACCTACAACAACACGCAGGTCACCACAGAAGGCGTTCTAACCTCCAACACCGACTCAACAGCAACAGCTGGCACATGGGTGACCAAAACCGGTGCAACCACCACCACAACAGCATCAGACACAGGTGTCGCTAGCGGCTCAACCACGTTCACAAATTTCGGTAGCCCTTCCAACGTGACTTGCGTTTCCAGCGTAGGAACCAGCCCCACCACCCCCTCCGCCGGCAGTTGGAGTAGCTGGAGCCCCTCACTGACCTACACCTACCCCAACCTGACCATCGGCACCTACGTCGCCGGCACAGCCACATCCACCCCCTCCACCGTGGGTGGTGTCTCGAACTCGCTCGCCGACGTGGCCGAGTACTACTGGAAAACCGACTTGCGTGACACTGCCTTCGGCAACTGCACCTCCACCAGTTCGGGCACCTCGCGTGATGTCTGCGAAAACATCGTTCGCCCCGTCAGCAACGATGCCAACAAGAAACAGCACATGAACACCTTCACCGTGGGCCTGGGCGTGAGCGGCACGCTAACCTACGACAAGAACTACCCCACCCAAACCGTGGGCGACTTCGTCAGCCTTACCAATGGCACCAAAGACTGGCCCACGCCATCCAACGGCGGCGAAGCCGTCAACATCGATGACCTCTGGCATGCTGGCGTCAACGGCCGTGGCCGGTACTACTCCGCGCTGAGCGCCACCGAGCTGAGCGACGCCATCTCGGGCGTGGTGTCTGACATTGCCGCCATCCCGGGTGCAGCCGCTGCGGCAGCCACCAGCACGCTGGAGTTGGTCTCCGGCGAAAACAACCAAATTTTCAGCGCGAGCTACACCACCAAATTCTGGTCCGGCGACCTCAAGTCCTACTCCATTGACGGCCGCGCCAACATCTCGGCCACGGCCACGTGGTCCGCTCAGGAAAAGCTGGACGCCCTGACCTACAGCGATCGCAAGATCTATTTCAATGGCTCATCCGGACTCGCGCTGTTCAATTACACCAACCTGAGTGCAACGCAGCAGGCTCTCTTCAGCAACCTGTGCACTAAGGCCGTGGTGGCATCGCAATGCAACACGCTCAACACCAGTGACAAGAGCGCAGCCAACAACGGCACCAACCTGGTGAACTATCTGCGCGGCGACCGAACCTACGAGTCCGCCACCGGTACCACAGCAGCCGCACTGTTCCGTCCACGAGACCATCGCCTGGGCGACATCATCAACGGCGCACCGGTGTTCGTCGGCAAGCCACCGTTCCCTTACACCGACGACGGCTACGCCGACTTCAAAACAGCCCAACAAAACCGTCAGCCTGTGGTCTACGTGGCGGCCAACGATGGCATGTTGCACGCCTTCGCTGCCACAGGAGCCAATGGCGGCAATGAACTGTGGGCCTACATTCCATCTGCGGTCCTGGGCAACCTGTACAAGCTGGCCGACAGTTCGTATGGCAACAAGCACCAGTACTACGTAGACGGCGCCCCTGTCATGGGTGACGTGAAGATCAATGGCGCGTGGAGGACCATTGTGGTGGGCGGACTCAACAAGGGTGGCACAGCCTACTATGCTCTGGACATCACCAACCCCAGCGCCCCAGCCTTGCTGTGGGAGTTCTCGGACGCCAACATGGGGTTGAGCTACGGCAACCCCATCATCACCAAGCGCAAGGATGGCACTTGGGTGGTGGTGGTCACCTCCGGCCTGAACAACACCAGCGGTGACGGCAAGGGCCATCTGTATGTGCTGGACGCCGCCACCGGCACCGTGCAGAAAGATCTGGTCACCACAGCAGGCTCAGCCTCCGACCCCAGCGGCCTCAACAAGATCAACGCCTGGATTGACAGCAACAAGGACAACACGGCCAAGCTGTTCTACGGCGGCGACATGCACGGCAACCTGTGGCGCTTCAACGTGGACGGCTTCTTCGACTCGGAAGACGCAGCCCAACCCAAAATGCCCGGCGTGTTGCGACTGGCCCAGTTCCAGATTGATGCCTCACACCCGCAACCTGTGACGACCAAACCCATGACGGCTTACATCAGCAAGTCGGCAGTCGTCGTCGTCGGAACCGGGCGTTACTTGGGTGAAACCGACATCACAGACACCACGGTCCAAAGCCTCTACGCCGTCCGGGATCCGCAAGACCCGGCATCGACAACCGGCTGGGGCAATGTCCGCACCAACACCAGCAACTTTGTGCAGCAAGAATTCAAGCTGAACAATGCGGATCCGAGTCTGTCGACCAGCGCCACCATCACGACCAAGAAGGTGGATTGGACCAAGGGCGGTTGGTGGATCGACTGGGCCCACGCCCGCGAACGCGTGGCCATCAACATGGGCCTGCAAGTCGGCACGCTGGCCATCGGCACAGCCATCCCCACGGGTGATGCCTGCGCATCCGGCGGCTCATCATGGCGCTATTACCTGAACGTGGCCACCGGTGGCGCCCTGCCAGGCGCCGATGCTGGGGCGCGCTGGAGCACCAACACCCTGATCGTCGGCATCAGTTGGGTGAAGGATGCGGACGGTAACGTACGCACCATCTTCCAGGACAGTGATGGCACCCTGCGAACCGAAGTGCCCCCCACTGGCGGCAACGAAGAGGGGACAGGCGCCCACCGCACCTCCTGGCGCGAACTGGTTGATTGACCACCGGCCTCACCGCGATGCGCCGAGCCTGGACAACCTGCGCCGTGCTGTCTATCGCAGCACACGCTCTGGCGGTGACCCTGATGCCACCGCTGGAGCGCCCTGTGCGCACGGCTCAGGCAGACACAAAGCCAGGCGCACGGCCCGCTGCGTGGCACATGCGCTTGGTGCAGCAGCCCACGGCCCACACCGCCGTACCGGCCTCCCCGCCGTTGGCAGCTCCTCAGCCAGTTCAGACCGAAGCGCCGGCTCCTGCCGAGGAAATCCCAACCGAAGTCGCCGCGCCCGAGGTGGTGCTGACCGACCCAAGCGAGCCACCGCCCACACCCGAAGCCTTGCCCGCCATCCCCTCGGGGGTGGCCGCCCCCACTGTTGCGAACGATCTACCCTCAGGCAACGGCCAAGCTGATCTGGACGGCAACAGCGAGTACATTCCCCGCCCGCAACTCAGCATTCCGCCCATTGCCCAGGCTCCGCTGATTCTTGGCGCCCCCGAGGGGCCGTTTGAGCCACAGCGCATCACCGGCATCCTGTCGCTGTACATCGACGAAAACGGCCAGGTCCACCACGTGTCAGCCCACGGCGAACGCATGCCCGCAGCCTTCGAAGAAGTGGCACGTCAGGCCTTCATGGCCATGACCTTCCGCCCCGGCCAGCTCAACGGGCAGCCCGTGAAATCGCGCATTCGCATCGAGGTGGTGTTCGATAACACCCCACTCCCCAGCGAGAAAGCGCAACCCTGACCCAAGACTACGAGGTCACGATCGAGGCATGTCGAGTCAGCGCCTCGTCCAGCACCTCAATCCAATGCTTGACAGGAATGTCTGTCCCACTTTGCAAATGCACAATGCAGCCAATGTTGGCTGACGCAATCATGTGCGGCTCGGTCTCTTCCAACGCCGCCACCTTCTGATCGCGCAACTGCCGCGACATCTCCGGCTGTGTCACCGAATACGCACCCCCGGCCCCGCAGCACTGATGGCTGTCGCGCAAGGCCAAGCGCACGTCAAAACCCAACTCTCGCATGCCCAACTCGATGGGCCCGGGTTGTCCGGCGCGACTCAGGCCCTGCGCATGGCTCAGGCTGCACGGCGGGTGAAAGGTAAATGATCCCAGGGCTTCGGGCGGCAGTCTGCCCAGCTTGCGCTTCAACGTGGGCACCCAGCCGGCCAACAACTCACCCGGGTCTTTCGCCAGCGCAGCAATGCGTTTGGCTTTGTCAGCATAAGCCGGGTCATCGGCCAGCAGTTGCCCATAGTCCTTCACCCACGCGCCGCACCCAGACGCATTGATCAAAATGGCCTCAGCCGGTGTTTTCGACTCCACCCAAGGCCACCACGCATCAATGTTGCGCCGAGCACGCTCACGAGCCCCCTCCAGATCCCCCAGGTGACCTTGAATCGCGCCACAACAACCCGACTGGCGCGCCACACCAGCCCGAATGCCCATGGCATCCAGCACCCGCGCCGTGGCGGCATCGATGTGCGGACGCAAGCCTCGCTGAACACAACTCTTGAGCAGCAACACCTGCCGCGCATGCATCGCCTTCTTGCGGTCAGGCCAAGTCGGTGGAGCCAAGGGCGGGCGCAAAGGCACACGCTCCTGCAGACGCTTGGGCAACATGGGCCGCAACGCGCGCCCCAGCGACAACGCCGGCACGAACCAGCGCGAAGGCAGCACCTTGATCAGGGCCAGACGCAACACGCGCTCACGCCAAGGGCGCTTCACCCGTGCGTCCACCGCCGCCTGTCCCACCGCCAGCAGTTCGTGGTACTGCACGCCCGAAGGACAAGTGCTTTCGCAATGCCTGCAGCCAATGCACTTGTCCAGATGCTCTTGCGTGGTGCGCGTCGGGGCATGCCCTTCAAACACCTGCTTCATCAAATAAATGCGGCCCCGTGGTCCGTCAAGCTCATTGCCCGTCAACTTGTAGGTAGGACAGGTGGCATTGCAAAAACCACAGTGCACACACTGGCGCAACACCGCCTCGGCCTGGCGGCCTGCTGGCTGATCCTGAAATTCGGGAGCGAGTTGGGTTTGCATGACAAGACCAGCCAATCAGGAACGGAGGGCATCAACCGGAGAAGCCGATCCCCATTTGCGCCCCGTCAAAAACACCCCTTGAGGGTCGAACGCGGCCTGTACCCTGTCATGCAAGCGCTGCATGACCGGCGACCAATCGGCCTCATTCGCCAAAGGCCGAGCCCGCGCCGACACAAACGGCTGCGCATGGCCGCCCGCACGACTGACCAGTTCATGAACGGCGTCGGCCGGCGCCGAGGTACACACCCACCGCTGCCCACCGAACCACTCAATCAGTTGCTCACCGGGCAGCCCCAAGGGCGCCGCCGTTGCGGGCAAGGACACACGCCACAAAGTCACCCCGTTTGCGCCCCCGCGGTTCACCGCCTCACGGGCTTTCACAAAAAACTCGTCGGACTGATCGCGCAGCCCTTGCCAGAAGCCTTCAGCCAAGGGTGGCGCAATCAGCTCCCCTCCTCGCTCCTTGTACAAGCGCTGAACCGAACCGGCCACCGCCGCGCGCGCGCCGCGCAAGCGCAACACCAACATGCCATCCCACCAGGCTGACGCATCCAGCGGAATGGGTTGCCCGGCCCACTGATTGACCTGCAACAACGCTTCGGCCTCGGTCATCTCGATGCGCAAGGTGGCGCTCGACACCGGCTGTGGCATCACCTTCAGCGTCACGTCCAGCAACACCCCCAAGGTGCCCATGGAGCCGGCCATCAAACGCGACAGATCAAAACCCGCCACATTCTTCATGACCGCGCCACCAAAGCGCAGCACCTCGCCTTTGCCATTCATCATGGTGCAGCCCAGCACATGGTCGCGCACTGCGCCACGGCTGACACGGCCCGGGCCACTCAGCCCCGCAGCCACCACACCACCTACCGTAGCCCCTTGTGGCGAGGCCCAGGCAAAGCGCGGGGGCTCAAACGCCAAGTACTGCCCCTTGCTGGCCAGCAAGGCTTCCAGCTCGGCCAAAGGGGTGCCTCCACGCGCACGCACCACCAACTCGGTCGGCTCGTGAGACTCGACCCCGGACCAATCGGTGGTTTCCAACACCCAATCGCCCTGCCGCACATCACCCAGGAAGTCCTTGCTACCTCCCCCGCGGATGCGAATGCGTTCGCCGTCCTGAGCGGCGGCGCGAATCTGATCAGCCCATTGGCTCCACTGCGCGGGGGGTGTTGTACCGAGGTCGGCCATGCTCACGTCAATCACACTGACAGACAAGATCCCGC
>CAYVOP010000117.1:0-10385 GCA_964453105.1 uncultured Aquabacterium sp.
CACGCAGGCGTTTGTCCGCTGTCTAACCCCGTTGCTGCGTGACGCCAACCTGGGGCCGCGCATCGTGCCCATTCTGGTTGACGAGGCTCGCACCTTCGGCATGGAAGGCCTGTTCCGCCAGATCGGCATTTACGCGCCAGAAGGTCAGAAGTACACCCCGGTGGACCGCGATCAGGTCATGTACTACCGCGAAGACAAGGCCGGGCAGATTCTGCAAGAGGGCATCAACGAAGCCGGGGGCATGAGTTCCTGGATCGCCGCGGCCACGTCGTACTCGACGAACAACCGCGTGATGATTCCCTTCTTCGTGTACTACTCAATGTTCGGCCTGCAACGGGTGGGCGACCTGGCCTGGGCGGCGGGCGACATGCAGGCGCGTGGCTTCTTGTTGGGGGGCACCTCCGGCCGCACCACACTCAATGGCGAAGGCTTACAGCACGAAGACGGGCACAGTCAGTTGGTGGCAAGCACCATTCCCAACTGCATGAGCTACGACCCCAGCTTTGCGCACGAAGTGGCTGTCATCATTCAAGATGGCCTCAAGCGCATGGTCGAGAAGCAGGAAAACGTTTTCTACTACCTCACGCTGCTCAACGAAAACTACGCCCAGCCCGGCTTGCGCCAGGGCACCGAAGCGGAAATCATCAAGGGCATGTACCTCTTGCAGGAAGCCCCGGTGAAGACGCCTCGGGTGAATTTGCTGGGTGCTGGCTCCATCTTGCGTGAGTCCATGGCTGCGCGCGAGTTGCTGGAAGCCGACTGGGGCGTGGCCGCCAATGTGTGGAGTTGCCCCAGCTTCAACCAACTGGCTCGCGACGGGCAAGACTGCGAACGCTGGAACTTGCTGCACCCCACAGATACGCCTCGCGTGCCATTCGTGACCCAGCAATTGCAGGGGCACCCGGGGCCGGTGGTGGCCTCGACCGATTACGTCAAAGCCTTGCCTGAGCAGATTCGTGCCTACATTCCCAAAGGGCGCAGCTACAAGGTGCTCGGCACCGATGGCTTTGGCCGCAGCGACTTCCGCTACCGTCTGCGCGAGCACTTCGAAATCGATCGCCACTACATCGTGGTGGCCGCGCTCAAGGCGCTGGCTGATGAGGGCTCGGTGCCGGTCACCGTGGTGGCGCAGGCCATCGAGCGCTACGGCATCCAGGCCGACAAGATCAATCCGCTTTACGCCTGAGGTCGAACCGTATGGCACGCATTGAATTGACCGTTCCGGACATCGGCGATGTCCATGACGCCGCTGTGATCGAACTCCTGGTTCAGCCAGGGGCCACCATCAAGGCGGAGCAGAGCCTCATCACCATCGAGTCCGACAAGGCCTCCATGGAGGTGCCGTCCTCACATGCTGGGGTGTTGACCGAGCTGCGCCTGAAGCTTGGCGACAAAGTAAGCCAAGGGGCTGTGATTGGCGTGCTGGAAACAGCAACCGACGTGGCTGCGACAAATGCGCCGGCCCCGTCTACGCAGCCGGCCGCAGCCGCTTCAGCCCAGGCGACCACTGTCGCGGCAACGCCGGCGGTGTCCTCAGCATCTGCCGCGGCCCCCAATCTGCCCAGGGTGGTACCCACGGCCTCATTGGGTCCGGCCGAGCCCGCAGCGCCGGGCGCTGTTCCCCATGCCTCGCCATCGGTTCGCAAGTTTGCTCGCGAGCTCGGGGTGTCCTTAAGCAAGGTGGCGGGCCGTGGCCCCAAGGGGCGAATCACCCACGAAGATGTTCAGGCGTTTGTCAAAGCCGCCCTCAGTCGCCCTGAGGGGACTGTGGCGCCTGTCGCTGGTGCAGGCGGTGGGCTGGATTTGCTGCCCTGGCCACAAGTCGACTTTGCCAAGTTCGGCCCCATTGAACGACAGCCCCTTTCGCGCATCAAAAAAATCAGCGGGGCCAATCTGCACCGCAACTGGGTGCGCATTCCCCATGTCACCAATTGCGATGAGGCCGACATCACCGAGCTGGAGTCCTTCCGGGTGAAACTCAATGAAGAGCATGCCAAAGCTGGGGTGAAGTTCACTTTGCTGGCTTTCCTGATCAAGGCGTGCGCCGTGGCCTTGAAGCGCTTCCCGCAGTTCAATGCCTCCTTGGACGGCGACGACCTGGTGCTCAAACAGTACGTGCACATTGGCTTTGCCGCTGACACGCCCAATGGTCTGGTTGTTCCGGTCATTCGTGATGCGGACAAGAAGTCCCTGACCGAGCTGGCCACTGAAACCGCGACGCTGGCCGCCAAGGCTCGCGAAGGAAAGCTGTCGCCGGCGGACATGCAGGGGGGCACCTTCTCGATTTCCTCATTGGGCGGCTTTGGTGGCACCACCTTCACACCCATCATCAATGCGCCCGAAGTGGCCATTCTGGGCGTGTGTCGAGCGGCCATGAAACCCGTTTGGAATGGCTCGTCGTTCGAGCCGCGCCTGACTCTGCCCTTAAGTCTCAGCTACGACCACCGTGTCATTGATGGGGCCTCTGCAGCCCGCTTCAATGCCTTCCTTGGTTCACTTCTGGCGGATTTCCGCCGCGCATTGGTGTAAACATGGCGTCGATCGACATTCGTGTACCCGACATCGGTGACATCAAAGATGCCGCCGTGATCGAAATCCTGGTCAAGCCAGGGCAGAGCGTGGTCGCAGAGCAAAGCCTGCTGACACTTGAATCCGACAAAGCTTCGATGGAAGTGCCATGCCCCCAAGCAGGAGTGGTATCTGACATCAAGGTCAAGCTTGGCGACAAGGTCTCTACGGGATCTCTGATTTTGACGCTGACGGCAGAGGCTGCTGCCAGCCCCCCTGTCGTGGACAAGGTGATCGCTGAATCGGCCAGCACGGAACCAACCCATCCATCGGCAAATGTGGAGGCCTCGGCTTCTGCGCCATCGGCGCTTGACCAGGCTGACTGCGACCTGCTGGTTCTGGGGGGCGGGCCAGGTGGCTACAGCGCCGCGTTTCGTGCGGCCGACCTGGGGTTGAAAGTCATTCTGGTGGAGCGCTATGCCGAACTGGGCGGCGTGTGCCTGAATGTGGGCTGCATCCCCTCGAAGGCGCTGTTGCATGTGGCTGCGGTCATGGACGAGGTTCGCCACTTCGATCAGCTGGGCATCAGCTTTGCAGCCCCCAGTATCGATCTGGACAAGCTGCGTTCGCATAAATCCGGTGTCACGTCGAAGCTGACCAGCGGATTGGCCGGCATGGCCAAGGCGCGCAAAGTACAGGTTGTGCGTGGCTACGGCAGCCTTCTCGATGCCAATCACCTTGAGGTGGAATTGACCACGGGGGCGGCACAAGACAAGACCGGCCAAAAGCAAACCCTCAGTTTCAAGCGTTGCATCATTGCGGCAGGGTCGCAGGCCGTTCGTTTGCCTTTCCTGCCAGACGATGCCCGTGTGGTCGATTCCACGGGGGCCTTGTCTCTGCCCAATGTGCCCAAGCGCATGCTGGTCATCGGCGGTGGCATCATCGGGCTGGAAATGGCCACGGTGTACTCCACGTTGGGGGCGCGGGTGGATGTGGTCGAAATGAGTGGGGCCTTGATTCCCGGTGCTGATCGTGATCTGGTTCAGGTTTGGCAGAAATTCAATGCCCACCGCTTCGATCGCATCATGCTCAATACCCGAACGGTGGGCGCCAGTGCCATGTCCGATGGCATTGAAGTGAGCTTCGATCCGGTTGATGCCAGTCAGCCCAAGCCCGAGCCCCAAATCTATGACCTTGTCTTGCAAGCCGTGGGACGCACGCCCAATGGGCGCAAGGTGGGAGCCGACAAGGCCGGCGTTCTTGTGAACGAGCGAGGCTTCATTGCCGTCGATCGGCAGCAGCGCACCAACGTGGGCAGCATCTATGCCATTGGCGACATCGTGGGGCAGCCCATGCTGGCTCACAAGGCTGTGCATGAAGGGCACGTTGCGGCCGAAGTCATTGCCGGCGAATTGCTGGGAGATGACGCACTGGCTTGCACCGAATTTGATGCTCGCGTCATTCCGGGTGTGGCCTATACCGACCCTGAAATTGCCTGGGTGGGCCTGACCGAGGAGCAGGCCAAGGCGCAAGGTGTGGCGATCAAGAAGGGGCTCTTCCCTTGGGGGGCATCTGGACGGGCCTTGGCCAATGGCCGATCAGAAGGTTTCACCAAGCTGCTGTTTGACGCCCAGACCCATCGCATTGTGGGCGGGGGCATTGTCGGTACCGGAGCTGGCGACCTGATCAGCGAAGTTGCACTGGCAATTGAAATGGGCGCCGATGAAGTTGACATCGGTAAAACCATACACCCCCATCCCACCTTGGGTGAGAGTGTGGGGTTGGCCGCAGAAGCCGCGCATGGCAGTTGCACCGACCTGATGCCGGTGCGAAAGCGCTGACCCTACTGAATTGAACCAACCAAGGTGGAAGGCTACACCTTCCCTTTTATTGCGTTGGCTCTGGCCGAGCAAACAATTCGACCGGTGGCGGGATCGGGCTGAAGCAGGTCGCGCATCGTGGTTTGAAGCTGACTGAGTGCTTCCGGGTTCATGGCCGCCATTTGTGCCTTGACGCTGGGGCCCCCTTGAATGGTTTCCCAATAGTCGTCAAAACTGTCGAAGGTTCGGGTCACAGTGAATGTAGTCGCTTCAACCTCACTTAGCCCGCCTTGTGTCCACAGTTCGGTCAGCACCTCCAAGTTCGAGGCTTGTGGGCTTGGCGGCATGGGCACGGTAAAACCCATTTTGCGGATGGTCGACTGCAAGGGCGCATAAGGAAAGCCACCGCCTTCCATATCCCAGGCATAAGCACTGACCCAGCCTCCGTTGCTCACCACACGAACCATTTCCGCCACGCCTTTGGCAGGCTCGGGGACGAAAAAGATCACCAGCGGCATCACCGCGATGTCGAACGAATCGGCGGGAAAGGGCAAATCCATGGCGTCACCCTTTATCCATTGAGTTCCGTCTAGTCCATCTCGTTGCCTGGCGTAGATCAGCTGAGGTTCCGACGGGTCAATGCCGGTCATGGACTTGGGGGCCCATGCTTGGTTCGCCATCGCAGTGAAAGCACCATTGCCGCAACCCACATCCAACCACCGCCGTCCAGCCACCGGGCCGAGCCAGTTTAGAAAATTCTGGCCGACCATTTGGCTCCATACGCCCATGAATCGTTCATAGGCTGCACCATCATTGAAACGAATGGGTTCATTGCTGCTCATGGCTGGGCTCTTCATGTTGATGAACGCCCGCAGCGCAACGTGGGCACAGGCAGGCGCGATCGATCATATCGTGTGGAACGCGAGCCAGTGCCTCCGGTGAAATGCGGGTTCGGCTGCACCAGCACTCAACATCCAAACGACCGCTCGCGGCTGCTGCGCATTCGTTCGATCCGCCGCACAACGGGCAGACTAGGTTTGGAAGTGCTTGCATGGCGAATCAGCGTGCGGGTAGGTCTAAAAAAGTTCGAATCTGATCGAGAGTTTGCTTGCAAGCATAGTCGTAGTCGTGTCCGGATTGGACAGACACCACCTGTATCGATGATGCGAGCGTGTATCTGTGCGCCGCTTCAGCCGATCCATACCGATCTTCGTCGCCTTGTACGATCAGGAACGGCGTGGCAACGTGGGCGAGATGGGCGGTGCGGTATGGCTCCTCGTCTCTGTCTGGAAACTTGAACGGGTAGCCAAAACAGACGACTTTCTGGATCGCGTGGGCGTGGGGCGTTTTGGGCATGGACGCCAGCATCGATGCGGTGATGGCCCCAGCAGAATGCGCAACCAGAAACACCTGGCTCAGGCCGTGCTTGCAAATGAATTCATGCAGCGCGTGGGCGGCCTTTTGCAGCACGACGGGTGCGTCTTTGTTCGCTTCTGCAGAAACCGGGTATTTCAAGCTCAGTCCAAGCTGCACAGCGCGTCTGACCCATGGCCCTACCGTGGGATGTTTCAGAACCATTTGATGCAGCCAAGCATCGCAGATAGTGAGGTAAGCCGCTTCTTTGAGTCTGGTGTTGCGTTGCGAAATGTGCTCGTACCAGCAAACCGAGATGCCCTGATCCGACAACTGGCCAATCAGGCTATCGATCATTGGCGATCTTCTTCTGAAATCATTGCGCCCCAGAACAATCGCAACCGGCTGCGTTGGTCGAAGTCTTGTGGCTGACTGTATGCAAGCATTTCCCACGCGGATGGTTCGCATGTTGCGGTTCATGAGTGAATTCGCTTTACGTGAACAGGCGCGTGATCAGCAGCGGGCAAAAGCAAAGCCAGACCAAGCCAAAAATCAGATAGTTGCCACTTTTTGGGTTCAGGTCTTGAAGAGCCTTGGCCCAAGTTCGCTTCAGAACCCATTTCCCCAGTGCGATGTCGAAGCTTGCCATGAAGACGGCCAGGCAGGTGCCTAGGGTCAATAAGGCGCTGTCGCTCTTCAAAGCCATGGCCGGCACCCATAAGTAGCACAGGCTGGTGGCCAAAATGGAACCTGAAACAATGCTGAGTTTTTGCGCACGCACCTTCCCCAGTCTGGGGGCAAGGTAAAGCGTTCTGGCAATGCCATGCAGCGTTTCTGCTGCCGCCAAGGCGAGACAAAGGCTGATCGCTCGGATGAGCAAATCCCTGGTCATACCGGGTTCCACCGTTTCACAAGTTGGCCAAACCTGGGTTGTATACGATCTCCCACAAGTGGCCTTCTGTGTCGAGAAAGTAGCCTGCGTAGCCGCCATAAAAGGTCGTTTTCGCTGGTTTGACAATCGTGGCGCCCGCTTGGGAAGCCCGGCGCATGATCTCATCAACTTCTTGTGATGAGCCCACATTGTGGCCAATGCTGACATGAGGTGTGGACACTCGGTGTGGCTCCAGCCCGGTGTCGTGAGCCAGGCTAGTGCGGGGCCACAGGGCCAACATGAGGCTAGGCTGAAGGTGGAAGAACGCCACGGCCCCATGTTCGTGTTCTGCGCCCACGATGCCCTTGGTTGGGAAACCCAGTCCATCGCGATAAAACGCCAGGGCCCTTTCAAGGTTGTCAACGCCCAGGGTCAGCACCGAAATGTGTGGTTTCATGAGGTCTTCCCATCTGAGGGCAACTTGATCTGCGGGGCAATCACTTACAGCCAGCCACTTTCTATCAGTTCGGTGATGGCATAAATACGGGGCTGCAGTTCTCCGCTCAAAACTCTCCTGCAAACGGCTGCAAGAATTTTCTGTACCCCACTTGCATAGGGTGCGTTGCCATAGACCCGAGTTTCCAACGTGACAGAACAGGACCCGTCCTTGATTTCAATTCGATGGAATGCATGGCGGCTCAGTTGGTCGGGCGGAATCCCCAACTTGTTCACTTGCTGATCAGGGGCCCGTACTGACTCAATTTGTGTAGGTGCTAGACCGATGGCTTGTGCCATCAAGACGGCTGTGCCAGGAACCGATTTTTTGCCAGCCTGATGAGATTCGGTCAGGGACACATCGAGCCCTTTGTAAAAGCCCCCAGAACGCTCCAGCATGCACATGAACTTCAACATCAAGATGTTTGTGTTCGGGCACAGGACCACCGGGAAAGCTGGATTCGACCCTTCCAGGGACGAGCCCGTGGACAACTCGACCAATGCTGACGAGGTTTGCCTGCAGAACTTGGCAATGCCATCGAGCTGTCTGCCCGATCCAGCATGCACAACAATGCAGCGATCAGCGACTTCGGGTTCGTCGGTCCAAGCGGAGACGGTGAACTCTGTGCTTGAAACGAGATGCTCAAGCAACTCCGATGCGAGTTTGCCCGAGCCTGCGATGAATACCTGCATGGATTGCACTTTCTTGTCGAGAGGTGTGGCTGCTACACGAAACGTCATTGGGGCTCAGCCAGTGGGCGATACAGCAGCGCGCAGCACATGGCCGAGAACGCCGAAGCACCACCCACGTAGAGCCCGAGAAAGGGCAAAGCCAATGTTTTCAAACCCATCATCCAGGCTTGCGCGGCGCATCCAGTTGTAAAACCAACCACGGCTCCTGTGCAGGCTCCCTTTGCCAACCACCAAATGAGAGGCCCCCTGGCGTAGCGATACATCGACAGAACTGCACCAGTGATAAGCGCCGGAAGCAAACCATAGAGGTAAGAAAAGAACATATAAAGAGGGAGTCCCATCAAGACTGCTGACGCATCCATTCGTGCCTGTTGCCCCGTTGCATGGTCCAGAACCATGTAGCCCATTAGCGCAAGGCCTCCCCACATGGGGCCGTACAGACCAAAGCCGATGACCATTTGGGTTCGATTCATGTCATGCCTCACAGTGGCCAAGTGCCCCCTTGTTCTTTTGCTAAAGAGGACAAATCATGGGCCGTCTGCAATGCTGAAGCAGCGTGAGTGGAAGCTTGGCAGCGCATGCAGCGGGCGTCCATACAAGTGGAGGTGAAAAGAAGCTTCGTTGCTTATGACTGCAGTTGAATGGATCTCGTCCGAGTGAAGAACCCATGCTTCGCCAGGGCCAATCGCCACCGCGGAACTCGCTGACACGATTCTAGATTCTGCGGAATGAACAGCGTAGAGCCGATTGATTTCAATACCTCGTACCCCCGCAATGATGACCCAGGTCTTGTGCTCATGAGGCGGTGTGATGACGCCGTGCCCGTCTGAAACCAGATACAGGGAGGGGCTGTTGTCAGAGCCAACGGCCAGTTCGTACAACCGCTCTTCATGTGGGGCGGCTGCGCGGTAGCGGCTGCCGTGCCTGGCAACTGCGGTGGATAGTTGAATCAGGCTGCTTGTCAATGCGCGAAATTGATCTTCGGAAGGGGCGTCAAGACAACCTAATGTATTGACATAGGCTTTGAAGCGACAGATCTCGTTGAGCAAAGCCTCCGCGTCGTTCATGGCGATTCAGAGTCGTCCTTCCCATGCTTGCTTCGTCGCAAATTCAAGCTTTTTGGCGCTGGTGACGCCAACCGCATTCAAGCCAGCGATGTATATACCGTCCATCTCCTTGCTGTATCGAACGTACTGAGTATTGCCGGCCGAAGGCTCAACAACCAGTGCGCCTGACGTCATTCCCGGCATGAAAAAGATAGGTTCGCGGATGGATACAACGTACTTTCCTGGCTTCAAGTTGAGGCAGAAAGTTTCACCAACGCCAATGGTGCTGACCCGCTCTTCGTTGACGTATACAAAAGGCTTCTCGGGATTGAGCGAATGGAAGTAGGTTTGATTCCGGTAGATCCAAACCGGGCATGGACCAACGGGTGGGGTGTTGATGACATCGGCCGTTGGCGCTGCCGATAAGTTGTCGACCTCGGGTTTGGGAGCGGATGCACAACCCGCTAGTGCGAGTGCGAGCAAGGCTGCAATCAGCTTGAATGTGGATGTTGGCATTGCGCTTGTTCGGTCAGTGAAGTTGCATGACTGCAAGGGTGCTTGATCAGTTCGAGCACGAGAAGATTGGCGTCGAGCGGTTGACCAAATCCAGCTTCGGCAGGATATGGCGATGTTGAGCCCGTGAGCTGGTAGCCTCGACGTACATAGTAGGCCAACAGTTCCGGCCTGGATGACAGCACGGACATTTTGAACCCCTGCGCGCCAAACCGAGACACAGCCAAGCTCTCCGCCGCAGCGAGGAGCTTCTTGCCAAGACCCTTGTTTTGCAACGCGGGCATGGTGGCTAGCATGCCAATGCAACAATAGGGTTCAGCTCGTTCAACGTGAACGCAGCCGAGAAGGTTGTTGCCTTCGTGCGCCATCAGAACCGTACCGTTTGCATGGATCAAGTTGGCTACTTGCTCAGCATTAATTCGTTGACCTGAAACCAGATCTGACTCATGCGTCCATCCTTGGGCGCTCGGCTCGGGGCGGTAAGCCATGTTCACCAAATTCGCGATCTGCTCTGCATCGCTGTGACAGGCTTCTTTAAACATAGCACTGATCGTGTTTTGAAATTTGCATGGCAAATTTGTCTTGAACGCATAAGCCTCTATCGGAGCTTCATGTAAGTCTGGGGAGCACCGTAAATGATCACTTGAGCATTCGGCACATCATTGACTGTCGCAGCCACGAGGGCCAGTTCTCCTGTTGTGGCTGGCTGGTTCTTTGGCACGTCCTGGGTCTTTCCATCGCTAAACGTGATCCGCCAAACGGCCGCACCGTCGACGGTCTCAGCCGTGATGTTGGTGCCAACAGCCGAGACGTCAGATGATGGCTGAGTAAACCGAGCAAAATTGACCACGAACATAGTTTGACGAATTGTCGAAGAATCTGCATGACCTCCACCCGAAGGTTATTGTTTGGGGGCGTTGACTATTTCTGAAGCTGCCTGACGCTCATTTTATGTATGAACGAAGTCATGTTTCTTTGGTTGTTGAATCACGAGCAAAACTGAGCCAGGCATCACGTCCAAAACTGAGCCACTAGGGATGGTCTGCATAAACCGCCCGGACATGTGCTTGGCGCCAGTCTGATTGC
>CAYVOP010000118.1:0-10345 GCA_964453105.1 uncultured Aquabacterium sp.
ACGCCGTGCTGGCTGGCAAGGGCAACTACGGCTTCAACGCTGCCAACGACACCTACGGCGACATGATCGAAATGGGCATCCTGGACCCCACCAAGGTGACCCGCACTGCGCTGCAGAACGCCGCTTCCGTGGCTGCTCTGATGCTGACCACCGAGTGCATGATCTCGGAATCGCCTAAGGACGACGCCCCTGCCGGTGGCATGCCTGACATGGGCGGCATGGGTGGTATGGGCGGCATGGGCATGTAATGCCTGTCAGAAAGCGGCGAAAGCCGCTTTCGCCCAGCGACCCCAAGCGCTAACAAAAAGCCTCCCATCGGGAGGCTTTTTTATTGGGCCGACGGGTCAGCCATTCAAGTTTGGAACCGAGTCAGGCCTTTGCCCGCAGTTCACGCTCATGAGCTTCGGTGTCTTCTTTGACATGTCGCGCCACGAATCGGCCAATGTAGCCCAGCATCACAAACATGAATGCGATGACGGCGGCACTCATCAGGCCATAGTCGGTCGTCAGAAAGTCTTTCCAGGCTTGCATGAGGGATCTCCTTTGTTCATCTCGGCCTCTATCTGACGCCTGATCGGGCTTGCATGTCATGATCCAGATCAATTCCCGGTTGTGGTGCATGGCTGAGCCGTGTGCAAGTTTGAGCGGGCACAATGTCTGGATGAATTCGCCGTTCCGAATCTCGCTACATGCACTAGGGAAAGCGGCCCGTTTGGCCACGCTTTGCGCCTGCTTGGGGCTCGTTTTGTTGTGGCTGTCGGCGACACCGGCTGTTGCGGCGGCCAGCGTGGAGCGCAGTTCGGAGGTGGTGCGGCCTCGCATTGGCCTGGTGCTGTCTGGCGGCGGGGCTCGCGGGCTGGCGCATGTGGGGGTGCTGAAAGTACTCGAGCGTGAGCGCATTCCGGTGGATGTGATTGCCGGTACCTCCATGGGTGCGATCGTCGGGGGGCTCTACGCCAGTGGCTTGTCTGCCGCCGAAATCGAAACCGAGGTCCTCAAGCTCGACTGGAACAATGTGTTTGCCACTCGGGTCGATCGGCGCGAGTTGTCACAGCGGCGCAAGGAGCAAGATTTCGAAGTCTCCCCCCTGCTGGAGGTCGGCATAGGCAGCGATGGCATCAAGGCGCCGCTGGGCTCGGTGTCCAGTCGAGGTCTGGAAGCCCATCTCAGGCGCTTGACGCTGTCTGCTCGGCAGGTGAAGGATTTCGATCAACTGCCCACCCCATTCCGAGCGGTGGCCACCGACATGGAGTCGGGGCAAGCCGTGATCATGCGTGATGGCGACCTGGCCACCGCCTTGCGTTCGAGCATGTCGGTGCCCGGCGTGTTTTCTCCGCTCGAAGTCAATGGCCGCATCCTGGGCGATGGGGGGCTGGTCAACAACACCCCCGTCGATGTGGCTAGAGCCATGGGGGCACAGCGGCTCATCGTCGTCAACATTGGCACCCCTTTGAGCAAGCGGGAAACGCTCAATACCCTCACCGGGGTGACCAGTCAGATGATCAACATCCTGACCGAACAGAACGTGCAGCAGAGCCTGCGCACGCTCAAGTCAGACGACATCCTGATCGCGCCGGAACTCGAAGGCATGACCTCGGCCGATTTCGAGCGGGCCAGAGAGTTTCTGATGCGTGGCGAGTTGCAGGCCGAGGCCATGGTGCTGCGCATGCAGGATCTGCGTGTCAGTGAAGCCGAATACGCCGCCTGGCGGGCGCAGCGCAAGCAGCGCGAGGCCAGCCCGGCTCCCTTGGCGTTCGTGAAGTTCGAAGGCAGCAAATTGACCCAGCCCGAGGTGCGCTCGGATGTGTTGTCCAGCCAGCCAGGACAGTTGTTCGATCTGGCCAAGGCGGAGCACGATGTGACCGTGCTGGCGGCCACGGGCGACTATCAGCGAGCCGACTATCGCCTGGTGCGTGGGCCGCGGGGCGAAGGCCTGGTGTTCGAGCTGGAAGACAAGCCCTGGGGGCCGGACTATCTTCAAATGGGGCTCGATTTCAGTGCCGATAACCGTGGTCGCAGTGCCTTTAACCTCAAGCTGGTGCACAACCGCCACTGGCTGGATTCGCATGGCAGCGAATGGCGCAATTTCCTGCGCCTGGGCTCGTCGCCCGCCTTGGGCAGTGAGTGGTACCGCCCGATGGATTGGCGCTTGCCCGATGGCATGAGCGGCTTTGTGGCGGTGTCGGGTTTGGCGCAGCGGCGCACGGTGTCTTACTTCACTGATCCGAATGAGCCCCTGTCCGCCAACATCGATCGCAACAGCGCCGGCGTGGCGCTGGAAGCCGGTCTCAACTGGCGTGAGTTGGGCGAGTGGCGCTTGGGTTGGGTGGCCGATGATTGGCGTGATGAGCCCACCTTGATGGCGGCCAGCTATGCCCTGACCAAGGGCGTGCAGCGCTGGCGTGAGCAGGGGTGGCGGATTCGTGCTGTGTTTGACCAACTCGACCACGCCTATTTCCCCATGCATGGCTGGCGGGTTGAGGGGCGCTGGTTCCAGGGGCACCATTCATGGCGCGGCCATGCGCCCTCCGAGCAGCAAGAAGGGGGCACCCGCTACCTCGACTTGCAAGGGCAGTTTGCGCATTCGTGGGGCACCCATACGCTGCAAGGCTATGGTCGCCTGGGCGTATCCGAAGGGGTTCAGCCCAGTGTGCCTCGCTGGGGTTTGGGCGGGTTCCAGCAGCTGTCAGGCTATGCGCCGTTCCAGATCAGTGGCTCGCAGGTGGCCTTGGTTCGCCTGGGCTACCAGGTCCGCGTCAGTGACCTCGCCTTGACGCGGGGCTTGTTTGTCGGCGGCAGCGTCGAGCTGGGAAATGCCTGGGATCGGCCGCAAGACATCTGGCGAGGAGCCAAACGCAAAGGCTTCAGCTTGTATCTTGGGGCCGATACGGCATTCGGGCCGGTCTACACCGCAGTGGTGACCAGCCCGGGTGTGGGGTCGACCGTGATGCTTTTCGTGGGTCGACCCTGATGGTTGTGGATCAGACGCGGCTGAGCGCCTGGCCTACCGTGGCGCGCAGGTAATCCACCACATGCGGACCAATCTTGCTCAGAGGCAGCACTTCTTGCACGGCCCCGGCGGCAATGGCTTCGCGCGGCATGCCGAACACCACGCAGCTGGCTTCGTCCTGGGCCACGCAATAGGCTCCGGCATCGCGCATTTCGCGCATGGCCTTGGCACCGTCGGCACCCATGCCAGTCAGCATGATGCCGATGGCATTGGGCCCCACCACGCGGGCGGCCGATTTGAACAGCACTTCCACACTGGGTTTGTGGCGGTTGACCGGGTCGCCGTCTTGCACGCGGGCAATGTAGTTGGCGCCCGATCGCTCCACGCTCAAGTGCATGCCGCCAGGAGCGATGTAGGCATGGCCGGGCAGAATGCGCTCGCCATCCTGCGCTTCTTTCACACTGATCTTGCACAAGCTGTCGAGCCGAGCTGCGTAGTTTTTGGTGAAGCCGGGGGGCATGTGCTGGGTGATGACCACGCCAGGAAAATCGGCGGGCAGGGTGGTCAGCACATCCTTGGTGGCTTCGGTGCCGCCGGTCGAGGCACCAATGAAGAGAATCTTTTCCGTCGACAGTCGACCCATGGGGCTGCCACCCGAAGGCTTGACGACCGGCGCTGCAGGTGCGGTGGCGCTGCCTGTACTGGCTGGCGCTGTCACCTGCAGGCGGCTGATGCGGGCCTTGGACGCCACGCGAATCTTGTCGGTGATGTCTTCCGACAGCTGACGCAGGCCGTCAGCCACGCCGATCTTGGGCTTGGCCACAAAATCAATGGCGCCCAACTCCAGCGCTTTCAGCGTCACATCGGCCCCCCGTTCGGTCAGGGTCGACACCATGACCACCGGCATCGGGCGCAGGCGCATCAACTTCGACAGGAAGTCGATGCCGTCCATGCGGGGCATTTCGACGTCGAGGGTGATGACGTCGGGATTGAGGTTGCGAATCATCTCGCGGGCCACGAACGGGTCCGAGGCCGCGCCAATGCATTCCATGTCAGGCTGGCGGTTGATGATTTCACTCAGCATGCTGCGCACCAGCGCCGAGTCGTCCACCACGATCACGCGAATCTTGGCCATGGTGTGTCTCCTTTATCAGAACAGATCAATCGAACCACCGCCAGTCGAAACCGGGACCACCTTCTGGGCGGCCAGGCGTTCCTGCTGCACGATCTGTTCCGGGTTGGTTGGGGCCAGGCGCTTGACCATGGCTTTGCCGCTATGGGGGAAGAAGCACACCTTGCGTGGGTAGATTTCCAGCACGTCTTTGGAGACCACAGGGATGCGTTCCGTCTTGAGGTACTCCATCACGAAGGCGGTATTGCGTTCACCCACGTTGATGGTGTTCATGCCACTGATCACGGCGCCGCCACCAAATACCTTGGCCTCCAGCGTCAGGCGCGATGCGCCCATCTTCAGCATTTCGTTGATCAGCAGCTCCATCGCGTAGGAACCGTAGCGGCCTGAATCGCTGGCGCCGCCACCGTTGTCGGGCAGCATGAAGTGGTTCATGCCGCCGATCTTCGCTTGCCGATCCCATAGGCAGGTCGCAATGCATGACCCCAAGGTGGTCATGATCAGCACATCTTCGTTGAACACGAAGTACTCACCTGGCAGCACCTTCACGGCTTCGGCCTGGAAGTGTGCGTCGAAGAAGAAGAACGAGGCCTCGCCAGGCTTGGGCACCCGAGCCTTGAGCCGATCCAGTCGGTCGCGTCTCTGGTTCAGGCCTCCGGCGGCCAGGCCGCTCGTTGACCCGGCGAGCGATCCTCCGGCCAAACCGGCGCCTGGACGACCGGCGCTGATGGAAGATGAACTGATCATGTCTTGCCCTTGTCTCCTGGGTCAAACACGGTCATAGACCGTCTTGCCGCGTAACTGGAAAAGATCTTTGGACTCGGTGAAGTTCTCTGAGTGGCCCACGAACAGCATGCCGTGCGGCTTCATCACGCTGTGGATGCGTTCCAGCACTTTGCGCTGGGTGGGGGCATCGAAATAGATCATGACGTTGCGGCAAAACACGATGTCGAATGGCTCGCCGAGTTGCCAGCTCGCCTGCATCAGATTGAAGGGGCGGAACTCGACCATGCGGGCCAGTTCCGGCTTGACCCGGATGGCCCCCTCGTTGGCGCCCTTGCCACGCAAGAAGAACTGGCGCAAACGTGTTTCGCTCAGCCCTCGGGTGCCGGCGTCGTACACCCCGCGGGAGGCCGTCGTCAGCACATTGGTGTCGATGTCGCTGGCCAGAATCTTGACCGGGGCATGCAGGCCCAGTGATTCGGCCACCGTGATGGCCAGGGAATAAGGCTCTTCGCCTGTGGACGAGGCGCAGCACCAGATGCGAGTAGGTTGCGCACCACGCTTTTTCAGGTGCTCGGCCAAGGTGTGGAAATGGTGCTCTTCTCGGAAGAAAGCGGTCAGGTTGGTGGTCAGGCAATTCGTGAATTCCTGCCATTCCTGGCTGACTTGGGGGCCGGCATTGTTTTCCAGCCACTGCAGATACGAGTCAAAAGACTGGTGGCCTGTTTCGCGCAAACGCCGTGACAGGCGGCTGTAGACCATGGCGTGCTTGCCGTCGTTCAGGCTGATGCCCGCCTTGGCATAGATGAGCTTGCGCACGCGCTCGAAGTCGCGGTCGGAGAACGAAAACTCACGATCGATGACCTGGGTTGTGGAATCCGGCATGGAAATAGCCATTTCAACTCACAATGAGAAAGCCAAAACACGGCGACGGAACCGGCGCCCACAGAGGTTATCGGTCAAGCTGTGGCGGGCTTGAATCTCTCGGTGGGTTGGGTCGCGTTTCGCAGCATGCCTGCTCCGCTGGGGGCTACGTGGGCAGATTTCAGGTGGGAAAGCCACGCAAATCGAGCCTTCGAATCTGACCGTCCTGCTAGACTCGGTCATCAATCAGTTCAGTCGTGTGGAGACCACCATCGCCTCCATGAACAGTTTTCCTAATGCTTTGCCAGACGCGGCCCTTGACGGTGCTTTGCGTCTGGATGTGGCGCTCACTCTGCTCAGCCAGGCTGGCTGGCAGCCCCCTGCCACGGCCGTACCCGGTTCCGTGGCCTGGTTGCAAGCCATCGTCGATGGGTTGTGCGACGTATCGAGCCGAGATGCTTTGACCGGCCTGTCCAATCGCCGTCAGTTCGAAGCCGCCATCAACCGCGAGGTCGATCGGGTGGCGCGTAACGGCGAACCCGCCTTGTTGCTGGTGCTCGACATCGATCACTTCAAGAAAGTCAACGACACCCACGGCCATGCGGCGGGCGACGAAGTCATCAAGGCGGTGGCCTTGGCGCTGCAGGAATGCGTTCGCCCCATGGATACCGTGGCGCGCATTGGCGGTGAGGAATTCGCCATCATCTTGCCCAACTGCCCGCCCGCGTTCGGCCAGACCGTCGCCGAGCGGATTCGCAAAAAAATCGAAGGCAAGCCCGTGGCCGTCATCGGTGGCGAGGCCTTGCGGGTCACCGCCAGTATCGGTGGCGCCTTTGCACCCCAGTGGGTGCGCTCATCGGCTGTGCTGTGGTCGGAGCGTGCCGACCAGCAACTATATAAAGCCAAGGCCCAGGGCCGAAACCAGACTTGTCTGGAAATGCCGCCGCTCACCGTGGTGAGCGCCGAAGAGAAGGGCTTGCTGTTTGCCAGCCTGACTCAGTCTGAATCCAACACCACGGAATGATGGTCTCCATGTCCTCATCTGCAAACACTCCACAATCCGGCGCGGCGAATGGCACCACGCGTCTGGCGCGCACCGTCGCGATCACCAGTGGCAAAGGCGGTGTCGGCAAGACCTTTGTCAGCGCCAATCTCGCCGCCGCGCTCACGCGCCAGGGCCTCAAGGTGCTGGTGCTCGACGCCGACCTGGGTCTGGCCAATCTTGATGTGGTGCTCAACCTGTATCCCAAGATCACCCTGCACGATGTTTTCACCGGCAAGTCGGAACTGGAAGAGGCCATTCTGCCTGCCCCAGGCGGCTTCTCCGTGCTGTTAGCCGGTTCCGGTCTGGTCGAGTATTCGCGCCTGACACCAGAAGTGCGAGACCAACTGCACCAGATCATCGAAGCCGTGAAACCGCGTTTCGACGTGCTGCTGATTGACACCGGTGCTGGCATTTCCGATGTGGTGCTGTATGCCGTGTCGCTGGCGCACGAAGTCATTGTGGTGGCCACCCCAGAACCCACTTCCATGACCGACGCCTACGCCACGATCAAGGTGCTGTCATCACAACAGTCGCGTGATCAACTCAATCTGGTGGTCAACCAGGTGGGGCGCTCGGGCGATGGTCGAGCCATCTGCAACCAGTTGCAGCAAGTGGTCGAGCGTTTCGTGCAGTCGCCAGCCGGGCAGTCGCCCAAGCTGAATTTCCTGGGTGATGTGCCCTTGGACTCCAGCGTGCGCGAGGCGGTGCAAAAGCGTCAGTTGCTGTTGGAGTTGCACCCAGGTAGCCCCGCTTCGCAAGGCATTGTTCAGGTGGCCACCCGCTTGTTGTCGCGCTTGCCTGCTTGATTTTGCCTCGCTTGTTGTCTCATGTCTGAACACGAATCCGCTTACGAATGGCTGGGCGGTGATGCCAAAGTGCGCGCCCTCGTCGATCGCTTCTATGACCTGATGGACCTGGAGCCGCAGTACCAAGCCTTGCGTGCGGCTCATGGTCCTGAATTGGATACCGCACGCGACAAACTGTATTGGTTCCTCAGCGGTTGGCTGGGTGGGCCCAATCTGTACATCGAACAATTTGGCCACCCCCGCTTGCGGGCCCGCCATCTGCCTTTTTCCATTGGCATTGCCGAACGCGATCAGTGGGTGGCGTGCATGGCTCAAGCCATGAACGAGTTGGCGGTAGACCCAGAGTTGGCCAATCGGCTGAATCAGTCCTTCATGCAAACGGCCGACTGGATGCGCAACCGCGGCGTGGACATGGCCTGAGCGTTGAGCCCAGGGCGACACAGCCCTGTTGATCTGAGTTCGCCTTAGCCCGGCAGCAAGTTGCCCTTGGTGGGCGCCAGCAGCACCACCAAGGCGCCAGCGCCGCCTTCATCGCCTCGTGCTTGCACAAAGGCCAGAACGCGGTCGCTTTGCACCAACCAGCGCTTCACCTTGTCTTTCAGAACAGGTTGCCGCCCGGGCGAACCCAGGCCCTTGCCGTGTACCACGCGCACACAGCGCCAACCTTTGACCTGTGCTTCGCGCAGAAATTGGCCCAGGCTTTCGCGGGCCTCGTCGGTGCGCATGCCGTGCAAGTCGAGTTGTTGCTGAATGGCCCACACCCCGCGGCGCAGCTTGCGCACCACATCGACCCCAATGCCATCGCGGCGCCAGGCCAGCGACTCATCCGTTTCCAGCAGGCTTTCCACGTCGAATTCGTCGGACAACGATTCCGTCAACACCTGTTTCTCATCTTGCTCGCGGCTGGCCGGAATGGGGGCTGGTTTGGGGGCACTGTGGTGCTTGCGTCCCTTATCGGGCAGGGCATGCACGGAGCCCACCGCGTGCTGAAAAATGGCGCGTTCCGCCTCAGCTTGCTTGCGGGCGGCATCGCGTTTGGCCTGTTCGGCGCGCTCTTGCTCGGCACGAGCGGCCGCCTCTTTCGACGCGCTTTTCAGCGCGCGCTTGAGGTCACCGAAGTCGCGCAGAGGGGTATGAGCGGAGGGCTTGGTGGCGTTTTTCACACCGCCAAGCCTACAACAATCCGCGCTCCGCAAATGACAGGCAGGCGCTGCGGCCCACCACGATGTGGTCCAGTATCCTCACATCGACCAATTGCAGGCTGCTTTTCAGGGTTTGTGTGAGTAGCTCGTCGGCCCGGGAAGGCTCCAGCACGCCCGATGGGTGGTTGTGGCACAGAATCACGGCGCCTGCGTTGTGGGCCAGGGCTTGTTTGACCACCTCGCGGGGGTAGACGCTGGTTTGCGTCAAGGTGCCGCGAAACAACTCCTCAAAGGCGATCAGCCGGTGTTGTGCGTCGAGGTACAGCACGCCGAAAACCTCGTGGGGGCGATGCCCCAACTGCATCTGTAGAAAATCTTTCACGGCCTGTGGGTTGCCAAACACGGGTTGGCTTTGCAGGCCATGCTGCAGGCTGCGGCGTGCCAACTCCATCACCGCGACCAGTTCGGCGCATTTGGCCGGGCCTAGGCCCTTGATGCGGCCCAAGGCCCGCGAATCGGCTTGCAACAGGCCGGGCAGCCCACCCAGATCGACCAGCACTTTTTCCGCCAGCTGCAATACGCCCAGGCCCTTCATGCCCGTGCGCAGCAGCAGGGCCAGCAGCTCGGCATCGGCCAAGGCGGTGGGCCCCAGCGTTTGCAGCTTCTCGCGGGGGCGCAGGGCAGTGGGAATATCTTTCATAGGGGTATGACGCAAGCGGCCTGGGCAAAACTAAAATTGTCGTTTTGCTCAGCTCACCAATCCATCCTTCTCAAGGGTGGACCGCATCATGACCACAGCCGTCCCCACCGTTGTCTCTGGCTCGTTTCTGACCCTGCACTACCGCCTCACCGGGCCCGATGGCGCAGACGTGGTCAACACCTTCCACGACAAGCCAGCCACCCTCACCATCGGTTCGGGCGAGCTGTCGCCGGCGCTGGAAGCCCGTTTGATGGGCCTGGAAGAGGGCACCCGCACGGTCATGGAATTGCCCGCGGGTGAGGCCTTTGGCCCCCACAACCCGGAAATGGTCCAGAAAGTGGCCATGACCCTGATGCGCGAACTGGGTGACCCCGATGAAACCTGGCGCGTGGGCGATGTGGTGCGTTTCCCCACGCCCGACAACAAAAGCTCGTTTGCCGGCGTGGTGCGCGAGCTGGGGGGCAACGACTGGATCCTGTTCGACTTCAACCACCCCTTGGCGGGCCAGCCGGTGACGTTTGAAGTGCAACTCATCGGGGTGCTGTGACATGACCCAGGTTCAAGACGTCCTGCTGGCCGAGCCACGCGGCTTTTGTGCCGGGGTCGATCGCGCCATTGAAATCGTCGAGCGGGCGCTGGAGCAGTTTGGCGCCCCCATCTACGTGCGCCACGAAATCGTGCACAACACCTATGTGGTCAATGACCTCAAGGCCAAAGGTGCCATCTTCATTGAAGACCTGGCTGAAGTGCCGGCTGGCGCCACCTTGATTTTCAGCGCCCACGGCGTCAGCCAGGCAGTGCGCCACGAGGCCGATGCCCGCGGATTTCAAGTGTTCGATGCCACCTGCCCCTTGGTCACCAAGGTGCACGTGGAGGTGGCCAAGCTGCACAAGGAGGGCTACGAGTTCCTGATGATCGGCCACAAGGGCCACCCCGAGGTCGAAGGCACCATGGGGCAGTTGTCCGACGGGATCTATCTGGTT
>CAYVOP010000119.1:0-10342 GCA_964453105.1 uncultured Aquabacterium sp.
GCATGGACTGCGGCACGCCCTTCTGCAACAACGGATGCCCGGTCAACAACATCATTCCGGACTTCAACGATCTGGTGTATCGCAACGACTGGAAGAACGCGATCGAGGTTCTGCACTCGACCAACAACTTCCCCGACTTCACCGGTCGTGTTTGCCCCGCACCTTGCGAAGCCGCTTGCGTGTTGAACATCAACAACGATGCCGTGGGCATTAAGTCGATCGAACACGCGATCGTGGACCGCGCCTGGGCCGAAGGCTGGATCAAGCCTCAGCCTGCCAAGGTCAAGACTGGCAAGAAGGTTGCCGTGGTGGGCTCCGGCCCTGCCGGCATGGCTGCTGCGCAGCAGTTGGCGCGTGTCGGTCACGCCGTGACCGTGTTCGAGAAGAACGACACCATTGGTGGTCTGCTGCGTTTCGGTATCCCTGACTTCAAGTTTGACAAGGCTCACATCGACAAGCGCGTCAAGCAAATGGAAGCCGAAGGCGTGGTCTTCAAGACCAACGTCATTGTGGGCGACATGCCCAAGGGTTCCAAGGTCACCAACTGGGCCAAGGAAACCGTTTCGGCTGAACAGCTGAAGAAGGACTTCGACGCCGTGATCCTGGCTGGTGGCTCCGAGCAATCGCGTGACCTGCCTGTGCCTGGCCGCGACCTCGACGGCATCCACTTCGCCATGGAGTTCCTGCCACAGCAAAACCGCGTCAACGCTGGCGTGAAGATGAAGGAACAGCTCCGTGCCGACGGCAAGGACGTGATCGTCATCGGCGGTGGCGACACCGGTTCCGACTGCGTGGGCACTTCGAACCGTCACGGCGCCAAGAGCGTGACCCAGTTCGAACTGATGCCCATGCCGCCTGAAGAAGAGAACAAGGAGCTGACCTGGCCTTACTGGCCCGTGAAGCTGCGTACCTCTTCCAGCCATGAAGAAGGTTGCGTGCGTGAATTCGCCATCGCCACCAAGGAATTCATCGGTGAAAAGGGCAAGGTCACTGGCTTGAAGACCGTGAACGTCGAGTTCAAGGACGGCAAGTTCGTGGAAATCCCTGGCACGGAGAAGTCCTACAAGGCTGACATGGTTTTGCTGGCCATGGGCTTCACCAACCCCGTCAACACCATGCTGGAAGGCTTTGGTGTGGAGAAGGACGGTCGTGGAAACGCCAAGGCTTCGACCGACATCGGTGGTTACAAGACCAACGTGGAAGGCGTCTTCGCCGCCGGCGACGTGCGTCGTGGTCAATCGCTGGTGGTCTGGGCCATCCGCGAAGGCCGTCAGGCTGCGCGTGAAGTCGATGCGTTCCTGATGGGCGCGACTTCGTTGCCACGATAATTTGGAAATGGTCAAGCGCTCGCTTGAATTTGCGAGCGCGCTGTGGTGTCATCCCCGCGGGCCGGGCACCTGACCCTCTTTCTTCCCCTATGATTGGATGGCCGGTGTGTGGTGCACCGGCCAATTTTTTTGCCCATGGCTCCCAATCAGTTTCAGCTCCCTGACTCCGTTTTGCCCTCACGCATGCCCGACATCATGGTCGAATTGCGAGGGGTAACCTGCGGCTATGGCGATCGCGTCATTTTGCAGGACATCAATCTGGTGGTGCCCAAAGGCAAAGTGGTCGCACTGATGGGGACCTCAGGCGGTGGCAAGACCACCGTTTTGCGTTTGATCGGGCGTCAGATCTCACCGATGGTGGGTCAGGTGTTTCTGGATGGGCGCGATCTGGCCGAGTTGGATGCCAACGGCCTGATGGCCGCCCGTCGCCGCATGGGCATGCTGTTTCAGTTCGGGGCCTTGTTCACCGACCTGAGCGTGTTCGAAAACGTGGCTTTCCCCTTGCGGGAGCACACGCGCCTGCCAGAGGCCCTGATTCGCGATCTGGTCCTCATGAAGCTCAATGCGGTCGGCTTGCGTGGCGCACGCGACCTCATGCCCAGCGAGATTTCGGGCGGTATGGCGCGTCGTGTGGCTTTGGCTCGCGCCATGGCGCTCGACCCCGAGTTGATGCTCTACGACGAACCTTTTGCAGGTCTGGACCCCATTTCCATGGGGGTGGCCGCACGCTTGATTCGTGAGTTGAACGACACCATGGGTCTGACCAGCGTGATCGTGTCGCACGACGTAGAAGAGACCTTCCTGATTGCCGACCACGTGGTGCTGATCGCCAATGGGCGCATTGTGGCGCAGGGCTCTCCCGTGGAAATGCGTGCCAGCGAAGACCCACTGGTGCGTCAGTTCGTGCATGCCGCGCCCGACGGTCCGGTTCGCTTCCATCATCCGGCGCCCGAGGCTGGCGTGGACTACGGGGTAAGGTGATGCTGTTTCATTACTTGCGTCCTTCTGTGATTGGCCAAGCTGTGCGGACCAAGGTGTCCGACGTGGGCTACGCCACGCGTCTGTTCATGAAGCTGTTGATGATGGTGGGCTCGACCTTCCGTCGTGCGCGCCTGGTGGGGGAGCAGATTCACTTCCTGGGCAACCATTCGCTGGCCATCATCGTGGTCTCCGGCCTGTTCGTGGGTTTCGTGCTGGGCTTGCAGGGGTATTACATACTCCAGCGCTACGGCTCCAGCGAAGCCTTGGGTCTGATGGTGGCGCTGTCCCTGGTGCGCGAATTGGGGCCGGTGGTGGCCGCTTTGTTATTTGCTGGGCGGGCCGGTACCTCATTGACAGCTGGCATTGGCCTGATGAAGGCCGGTGAGCAGTTGTCTGCCATGGAAATGATGGCGGTCGACCCGATTCAGCGGGTGTTAGCGCCACGCTTTTGGGGCGGGGTGATCGCGATGCCCTTATTGGCCTCGGTGTTTTCTGCTGTGGGCATCATTGGTGGCTGGTTTGTGGGCGTGGTCATGATCGGGGTGGACCCCGGCGCTTTCTGGTCTCAAATGCAGAGTGGTGTGGAAGTCTGGGCCGATGTGGGTAACGGCTTCATCAAAAGTGTGGTGTTTGGTCTGACTGTCACATTCGTGGCCTTGTTGCAGGGCTATGAATGTCAGCCAACGCCTGAAGGGGTTTCGCGTGCCACGACACGCACGGTGGTAATGGCGTCGTTGGCTGTTCTGGCACTCGATTTCGTGCTGACAGCGATGATGTTCTCTATCTGATTGCCATCAATTCAAGGAAAGACAAGCATGCAACGTTCAAAGCATGATGTGTGGGTGGGCTTGTTTGTGCTGATAGGTACAGCAGCCATTTTGTTTCTGGCGCTGAAGGCCGGCAATTTGCTGACCCTGTCGTTCGACACAGGCTATGTGGTCAAGGCACGGTTCGACAACATCGGGGGCCTCAAGCCCAAGGCTGCGGTCAAGAGCGCCGGTGTGGTGGTGGGCCGTGTGCAGGCCATTCGCTTCGACAGCAAGACGTACCAGGCCGAAGTCGAAATGGCTTTGAACCAGGGCGTTACCTTTCCGAAGGACACCTCGGCCAAGATCCTGACGGCAGGTTTGCTGGGCGAGCAGTACATTGGGTTGGAGCCCGGCTACGAAGAAACCAATTTGGCACAGGGCGATGCGATCAAGTCGACGCAGTCGGCGGTGGTGCTCGAAAATCTGATCAGCCAGTTCCTCTATAACAAGGCCGCCGATGCCACCTCCGGTTCGGGGGGCACTAAATGAGTGATGACAGTCTCAAGCCGGCAAAGCGCGCGGTTTTCCGTGCGCGTGCGGTCTTGGGCGTGGCGTTCGTGGGCATGGCTTTGATGAGTGGGTGTGCAACCCGCCAGAACCCGGATCCGTTGGAGTCCTGGAATCGCAAGGTCTTTGCCTTCAACGACGGTCTTGATCGGCGTGTCGTTCGCCCCGTAGCTCAGGCCTATAAAGCCGTCACGCCTGACTTCTTCCGTGTAGGGGTGTCGAATTTTTTCGGCAACTTCAAGGACATGATGTCCACCACCAACCTGTTTCTACAGGGGCGCTTCGCGGATGGGGCCATGGGGGTGATGCGTGTCAGCATGAACACCACCTTTGGTCTGGCTGGGGTGCTGGATGTGGCCACCCCCATGCAGTTGTATCGCCAGGACGAAGATTTCGGGCAAACGCTGGGCGCATGGGGCGTGGGGCCGGGTGCCTACATCGTGTGGCCATTCTTTGGCTCCTCCACTTTGCGCGATTCGGCAGCCTTGCCGGCTGATCTGTACTTTTCACCTACCACGGTCATGCACAACGCAGCAAGCGAGAACCGCGTGCGCGTGCTGAATGTGGTGAATTTGCGGGCGAACTACCTCGATGCCAGCAATTTGATGCTCGATGTGGCTTTGGATCCGTATGCCTTTGTTCGTGATGCGTATTTGCAGCGCCGACAAAGCCTGGTCTACAACGGCGATCCTCCCGAGGAGGAGGACGATGCCCCCCCTGGGGACGACACCTCGCGTGAGTGAGGCCTGTCCACCGATCCAGGGGTGTTTGCGTTGAAGCAATCAGGGTGCCTTCGCGGTACGCTGCTTGACTCGAAGGAGTGAGTTTTGAAACACACGAAATGGACTTTCTTGCTGGCCGCTGCCTTGTCGACGGCTGCTGTGTCGGTGCAAGCGGCTGATGCGGCCGCGCCGGCTGCTCAGGCACAGACCAATGTGGCCGCCGATGCCTTCATCAAGGACATCACCAATGACGTGTTTGCCACGGTACGCGGCGACAAGGCCATTCAGGCTGGCGATTTGCGCAAAGTCATTGCGGTGATTGATGCCAAGATCCTGCCGCATGTCAACTTCCAGCGCATGACTGCTTCTGCCGTAGGCAAGAACTGGCGCCAAGCCACGCCCGAGCAGCAAAAGCGCCTGCAGGAAGAGTTCAAGAACCTGCTGATCTACACCTACGCCGGTGCGGCTGCGCAGATCAAGGACCAGACCGTGGAGTACCGGCCCTTGCGCTCTCGCCCTGAAGACACCGAAGTCGTGGTGCGTTCGGTGGTGCGCGGCCAAGGTGAACCCATCCAGATTGACTACCGTTTGGAAAAGTCGGGCAACGCCTGGAAGGTCTATGACGTGAATGTGCTGGGCGCCTGGTTGGTTCAAACCTACCAAAGCTCCTTTGCTCAAGAGGTGTCTGCTTCCGGCATTGATGGGCTGATCAACAAGCTGGTTGAACGCAACAAGCAACTGGCTGCCAAGAAGGCGGGTTGATCATGTTGATGCTGCCCGCCGTGATCACGCATGCCGAAGTGCCGGCGGTTCTGCGTCTCTTTCGGGAAACGCTTGAAAAGGCGGCAGCCAAAGGCAATGTGGATGCGGCCATGTTGACGGTCGATGGCTCGGCCTTGCAGCAGTTTGATTCCAGCGCACTGGCTGTTTTGCTGGAATGCCAACGCATGGCGCGTGCCCGTGGGCGCGCCTTTGCCGTGCAGTCTTTGCCGCCCAAGTTGACCGAACTGGCGCGCCTGTACGGTGTCGATGGGCTGTTGCAGTCCGCCTAATCGGTTTCAGCTTTCCTCGGCCCAGCTGAAGCCGTCGCGCGCCACCAGGGCGCTGGCGGCAGGCGGGCCCCAGGTGCCTGCTGTATAGGGGCGCAGCGATTGGTGGTCGTGCCGCCAAGTGTCCAAAATGGGCTCCACCCAGCGCCAGGCCTGCTCCTGCTCATCGGAGCGTACGAACAGATTGAGTCGGCCGGCCAAGGCGTCGAGCAACATGCGTTCGTACGCGCCCACGCGATCGGTCGGGAAGGCTTTGTCAAAGTCCAGATCCAATGACACGGGTGACAAGGCTTCGGTGCCGCTGCCGCTCAGTGCGCTCGACACGGTGCCCTTGGCGGCCAGTAAGTGCAATTCCAGCCCATCTTCCGGCTGCAGTTTGATCACCAGCTTGTTGGGGGCTTGCGAGCCCGGGAAAATGGGGTGCGGTGTGGCGCGGAAATTCACCACGATTTCTGCGTGTCGGTGTGCCATGCGTTTGCCTGTGCGCAAATAGAAGGGCACACCCGCCCAACGCCAGTTCTGAACCTCGCATCGCAAGGCCACGAAGGTTTCTGTGTGGCTGTCGGCCGGCACCTTGGCTTCCTCCAGGTAGCCCGGCACGTTTTGCCCGTGAACGATGCCCGAGCGGTACTGTCCTCGCACCACATCTCGCAGGACGGTATGGGTGTCGAACGGCTTCAGTGAGCGCAGTACCTTGAGCTTTTCGTCGCGAATGGCATCGGCATCGGCACTGGAGGGGGGCTCCATCGCCATCATGGTCAGCAATTGCAGCGCATGGTTCTGAATCATGTCGCGCAAAGCGCCGGTGCGGTCGTAGAAATCGCCTCGGGTGCCCACCCCCATGCTTTCGGCCAATGTGATCTGGATGTTGGCAATGCTCTCTCGTCGCCATAGGGGCTCGAACAGCACATTGCCGAACCGAAGCGCCATGAGGTTCTGTACCGACGGCTTGCCCAGGTAATGGTCGATGCGCAGGGCCTGCTGCTCAGAAAACACCGCCCGCACCGCACGGTTGATTTCCTGGGCACTGGTCAGGTCGTGACCCAACGGCTTTTCAAGCACCACCCGAACCTTGTCGTGGTTGAGTCCGCAATCGCCCAGTTGTTGGCAGATCACCGGAAACAGATGCGGGCTGGTGGCCAGGTACATGACCGTGGTATCGGCCTGGCGCTGGCTGAGCCACTGAGTCAGCCGGTCGTAATCGGCTCGCATCGACAGGTCCATGCGCAGGTAGTGGATCTGTTCCGCAAACTGACGGAATTCTTCCGGGGTGGGGCGCTTGGCGCTGTCAGCTTCTTGCAGCCGGTCTTGCAGCCATTGCCGGTAGCGTGTGTCGTCCAGATCGTCGCGGGCTACGCCCAAGATGCGGCCGTCTCGTGGCAACTTGCCGTGACGCCAGGCCTGGAACAAGGACGGCATCAGTTTGCGCCAGGTCAGGTCACCTGTGCCACCGAAAAAAACGAGGTCAAAAGACATGTGCGATCCACCCGATCTCGATATCTGTAAACAGGCTACCCCTTATATCGAGTATGCCTCGACGGTTTGTCATGAAAATGGATGGAAAATGGGGGCAAAGATCCAATATTTGCGGTCGCCAATAAATACACGAAGACATGGGTACCCAACTCGAGCAGCTCAAAGCATTCACCACGGTCGTGGCCGATACCGGCGATTTCAAGCAGCTTGCGCAATTCAAGCCGCAAGATGCAACGACCAATCCGTCTTTGATTCTCAAAGCAGTTCAGAAGCCCGACTACGCGCCATTGCTGGCTGAGGCAGTGGCGGCTCACCGAGGCGAGGCTCTGGATTTGATCGTGGATCAGGTTCTGGTTCGTTTCGGCCTGGAAATTCTCAAGGTGGTGCCGGGGCGGGTCTCGACCGAGGTCGATGCCCGTTTGAGTTTTGATACCGCCGCGACTGTCGCGCGGGCGCGTCGCATCATGGGGCTTTACGAGGCTGCCGGCGTGGCGCGCAACCGTGTGCTGATCAAGATTGCGGCCACCTGGGAAGGCATTCAAGCGGCTCGGGTGCTGGAGCAGGAAGGCATTCACTGCAACCTGACCTTGTTGTTCGCCTTTGCGCAGGCTCAGGCCTGTGGCGATGCGGGCGTGCAACTGATTTCGCCGTTCGTGGGTCGCATTTACGACTGGCACAAAAAATCGGCGGGCGCGACTTGGGATGAAGCCGCACGCGCGGGCGTCAACGACCCCGGTGTTCAGTCCGTCAAGCGCATTTACCAGTACTACAAGCAGCACGGCATTCGTACCGAAGTGATGGGGGCCAGCTTCCGCAATGCCGGCCAGATTCTGGCCCTGGCAGGTTGCGATTTGCTCACCATCAGCCCGGATTTGCTGGCGCAGTTGCAGTCGGTGGATGCCGATGTGCAGCCCGTGGTTCGTTACCTGGCTGCGCCCGCTTCGCAGCAAGTCGCGCCTGCTCAGCTGACTGAATCTGCTTTCCGCTACGCACTCAACGAAGATGCGATGGCCACTGAAAAGCTGGCCGAGGGTATCCGCCTGTTTGCTGCCGATGCCGTCAAGCTCGACGCCATGATTGAGGCCCTGCGCTGATCGGATACGGGCATGGGATATTTGCGTTGTGATCAGGCGGTTGCCTGGGCGGCCTTGCAGGGCCACTTGCAGGCTCACGGTCGTGATCTGGACTTGCGCGCGTTGTTTGCCGCAGACCCGACCCGCGTCGAGCGACTGACTATTGAGGCCCCCGAAGTGCTCGGTGACCTGTCTCGCTGCAAGTGGGATGTCGCCACGGCCCGGCATTTGTTTGACCTGGCTCGCGAGTGCAGCCTGCCTGCGCAACGTGACGCCATGTTGCGGGGCGATGTCGTTAACGCCAGCGAAGGGCGTGCGGCATTGCACACCGCCTTGCGTGCGCCTCGCGGGCATGCGCCATTCAGCGATCTGATTCACGATGTGCTGGATCGTATGCTCGCTTACGCCGATGGCATTCGCGCCACAGCGGGTGGTGCCACTCTGGGCGACATTCATGACGTGGTCAACATTGGCATTGGCGGATCCGATCTGGGCCCGCAGATGGTGGTTGCAGCGCTGGACACCTACGCCCATCCGGGCTTGCGCTTCCATTTCGTCTCCAATGTCGATGGTCATGACCTCATGGAGGTGCTGCGTCGGGTGGATGTGAAGCACACCTTGTTTGTGGTGGCTTCGAAAACGTTCACCACCGTTGAAACCATGGCCAACGCAGAGTTGGCCAGACAGTGGTTTTGGGAACAGGGTGGAGAAAATATTGCCCGTCACTTTGTGGCCACCACGACCAACGTGGAGGCGGCCGCCGAGTTTGGCGTGACCACCACCTTCGACTTCTGGGATTGGGTGGGGGGGCGTTTTTCGCTGTGGTCTGCCATCGGCTTGCCGATCGCGCTGGCGCTGGGTTCCGAGCAGTTCAGGGCCTTGCTGGCGGGCGCGCACGCCATGGATCAGCACTTTGCGCAGGCTCCTCTGGAGCAGAACCTGCCGATGTGCCTGGGCCTGCTGGATGTGTGGTACCGGAATTTCCATGGGTACGACAGCCGTTGCGTGTCCCCTTATCACCATGGCCTGCGCCGCTTGCCGACCTATCTGCAGCAGCTGGTGATGGAAAGCAATGGCAAGGGTGTGGACGCCCACGGGGGGGCGTTGGGATTCTCGACGTCCGAGGTGGTGTGGGGCGAGCCTGGCACCAATGGGCAGCATGCATTTTTCCAAATGCTGCACCAGGGCACCGACGTGATTCCGGTGGACTTCATTTTGATTCGTCGGCCAACCTATCCGGCCGATCCCGTGCTGTCTCAAGACATTCGCGAGATGCTGGACAGGCAGCACGACACGCTGCTGGCCAATGGTGTGGCGCAAGCTCAGGCCTTGATGTGGGGGAAGACAACCGAAGAAGCGCTGCGTGAACCTCGCCCCCCGACAGCCAGCGCGGCGATGGGGGTGGACGAATTGGCTCGACAGCGCACCTTCCCAGGCAATCGACCCAGCCTGACCCTGTTGCTCGATGAGTTGAGCCCCAGGTCGCTGGGCGCTTTGATCGCACTGTACGAGCACCGCACTTACGTGACGGGCGCCTTGTGGGGCATCAATTCGTTTGACCAGTGGGGTGTTGAGCTGGGTAAGGTTCTGTGCAAGGACATTCTGGCGCGCATGCAATCCGGGCAGACGGATGGACTGGACGCGTCGACAGCGGCCATGCTGAAGCGCTTGCGCTAACTGGAGTCATGACTCAGGCGGTGGTGTTTGACTTCGGTGGCGTGCTGTTCAATTGGCAACCACCGGTGTTGCTGCAGTCTTTGCTGCCCCACCGCGTGCGTGACGAGGCCGAGGCCCAAGCCTGGGCGCAAACGGTGTTCCAGTCGTTTGTGCCGGGATCAGATTGGTCTGAATTTGATCGGGGCATGCTCAGCGCGGATCAGGTGCGGGACCGCATTGCCTTGCGCACCGGTTTGCCTGCGCATGAGCTGAAGCTGGTCATGGAGGCCATTCCGAAGCACTTGGCACCTGTGTTGCCCACGGTGCGGTGGCTGGAGCAGTTGGCCCGGGCTGGGGTGCCTTTGTATTACCTTTCGAATATGCCTCAGCCGTATGCTGCCTATTTGCGTGCGGCGCATCTCTTCCTGGCGCTTTTCAGGGGTGGGGTATTTTCATGCGATGTGCACCAGGTCAAACCCAACGCCGACATTTTCGAAACCACGGCGCGGGTGTTGAATCTCGATGTATCGCGTACCGTGTTCATTGACGACCACCCGCACAACGTAGAAACAGCTCGCACCCTGGGGTGGCGAGCTGTTCGTTTTGACTCGGCGCAGCAGTGTGAGAGCGAGCTGCAGTCGCGAGGCTGGTTGCCTGCGACCTGAACTCAGGCGTCGCTGGGTTCCGTCAGGGCCTTGCGCATTTTCTTCATCGCGGCCACTTCGATCTGGCGCACACGCT
>CAYVOP010000120.1:0-10307 GCA_964453105.1 uncultured Aquabacterium sp.
GCAGTTGGCAATCAACAGGTCCGAGGTGGACTGCTTCACGCCCACGCCGATCACGTATTTGGCGTTTTCGCGCAGCTTGGACACCAGCGGCGAAAAGTCCGAGTCGCCCGAGATGATGACAAAGGTGTTGACGTGCGACTTGGTGTAGCACAGGTCCAGCGCATCGACCACCAAGCGGATGTCGGCTGAGTTCTTGCCTGACTGGCGCACATGCGGAATCTCGATCAACTCGAAGTTGGCTTCGTGCATGGGCGATTTGAAGCCCTTGTAGCGGTCCCAGTCGCAATAGGCTTTCTTGACCACGATGCTGCCTTTGAGCAGCAGGCGTTCCAGCACGCGCTTGATGTCGAACTTGTCGTAGTTGGCGTCGCGCACGCCAAGGGCCACGTTCTCGAAATCGCAGAACAGGGCCATGCTGATGTTGTCAGGGGTAGATGCCATGGGGGTGTACCAATAACGGGTTACTCGTCGAAGTCAGATTCGGCTTCGCGTCGCTTCTTGTTTTTCTCGGCTCGTTGTCTTTTGAGCTCGGCCTCGGCCGCCTGAGCGGCAGACAGCCAATCCTCAAATTGCTTGGGGGTTTCCAAGGTCATACGGCCAATGGTGCCACTGCGGAAGTCGTTGAGCACGATTTCGGCCGCCTTTTGCAGATTGGCGCGACCACCGCTCATCACGGCGCCGCGCTTCTTCGCGATCTCGGTTAGCAGTTCGTCGTCGTGGCGAGTGGGGATATTGTGCTCGTCGTCGAGTTTGTAGCGTGCGGTCAGCTCACGTGGGTAGTGGCCTTTGATGCTGCAGATCAACTCCAGAGCCACCTCTTCTTCATCATAAGCATTGCGGCCCACGGCGCCACTGGCAGCGAGGTGATAGCCCGACTTTTCGACAATGATCTTGGGCCAAAGCATGCCAGGCGTGTCGAACAGGTAGAAGTCGCTGGCCAGGTTGATGCGTTGCTCAATGCGGGTGATGCCGGCCTCGTCGCCCGTTTTGGCAGCCTTCTTGCCCACCATGGTGTTCAGCAAGGTGGACTTGCCCACGTTGGGCACGCCGCAAATCATCACACGCAGTGGCTTGTTCATGCCGCCCCGGTTGGGGGCCAGTTCGCGGCAGGCCTTGATCAGGCGCTGGGTGGGGGCGGTTTCGCCGGCATCCAGCGCAATGGCCCGGGTGTCGGGCTTGCTGTTGTACCAGTCCAGCCATTGTTGAGTGCGTTCCGGGTCAGCCAAGTCTTGTTTGTTGAGCACCTTGAGCTTCGGGCGCGTGCCGGTGAGTTGGGCCAACATCGGGTTGGCGCTGGAACCGGGCAGTCGGGCGTCCAGCAGTTCGATGACCACATCGATGTCCTTGACACGCTCGGTGATGGCTTTCTTGGTCACGTGCATGTGACCGGGGAACCATTGAATGCCCATGGGTATGAAAACGTTGTGCGCAAAACGCGCATTTTCGTCTGTTCTGGACCTTGAGGAGCGGTTTCCTCAAAATCAGGCTTGCCGCGAGCGTATGCTCACTGCTCTTGAGTTGCGGTGCAGTTTGACCGATAAGCCTTCAAACCATCGTGGATTCAACCATGTCGACTGAGCAGTACCCCGTCTCTCCCCAGGAGACCAAGCGACAGGCCGCCTTGCAGGCCTACGAGTTGCTGGACACCCTTTCCGAGCCTGACTTCGAAGCGATTGCCCGCTTGTTGAATCAGGTCAGTCAGGCCCCCATGGTGGGCTTGGCCCTGTTGGATGCCGAGCGGCTTTGGTTCAAGTCGAATGTGGGTCTGGCTGCCCCGCAATTGCTGCGGGACGACTGGCTGGCGGCCCATCTGGTGGCGCACCCGCGCGAATGTCTGGTGGTCAAAGACTTGCAAGCCGACGAACGCTGGGCGAACCACGTCTGGCGCGAAGCCATGCCACAGGCTCGCTTCCTGGCCATGATGCCCGTGGTGGATGTGGCCGGTTATGTGTTGGGGGCAGTGCTGGTGGCATCGCCTCAGCCAGACGAATGCGATGACGTGCTGCAAGGCAAACTGGCCGATGCCGTGACCCTGATGGTGGCGGTGATGGAGTCGCGCAAGCGTGCCTGGCAACTGGCGCGTCTGGCCATGACCGACCCGCTGACGGGCATTGGCAACCGCACCCAGTTTGATCTGGCCTTGCAGGTGGAAATGGGCCACGCCATGCGCAGTGGCGAACCCTTCACCGTGCTGTGTCTCGATCTGGACGGCTTCAAGGCCGTCAACGACGGCTTTGGCCACACGGCCGGCGATGAGGTGTTGTGCGAGGTGGCGCGGCGCCTGCAGCAGCAAGTTCGCCTGGGCGATACCCTGGTGCGCCTGCGTGATGACGAGTTCGCCGTGGTCATGCGCCATGGTGCCGAAGACGCGGCCACCGTGCTGTCTCAGCGCATTGCCAAGGCCATTGCGGTGCCCATTGACCTGACCACGGGTGACACCGTGGGCGTGGGTATTTCGATTGGCATGGCCGCTTACGATGACCAGGTCGTCTCGGGGGCCGATCTGGTCAAGCGCGCAAGCGAATCGCTGAATCAGTCCAAGCGGCGTAACGAGAAACGTTGGAACATGTTCCTGGGCGGTGGGCGGCGACTGTTCTGAGATCAGGCGTCAGGCTGTTCACCCAGTCTTCCATTTGCCTGGAATCGTTGAGCGTGCGCACGCTTTGGTAGGTTGCCTCGGCTTGCGGATAGGTTCTGCGCAGATAGTTCAGCCATTGCTTCATGCGCCCCGCTCGGTGCTTGGGCACGACGTGGTCGCAAATCAGTTCCCAGAAAGCATGAAACTGAGGAGCGAGGTCTGACCAGGGCACGGCTGGGTGAAGCATGGGTTCCTGGTCTGCCTGATGGGGCTTGTTGGCTCGCGCAATGGCCAGCGCCAGCCCGGGGTCGGACACGGCGCCGCGACCAATCATCAGTGCCTGGCAGCCCGTGACTTCCTGGCAGCGCAGCGCATCGGCGACCGACCAGATCTCACCATTGGCAATGACGGGCAGGCGCACATGCTGGCGAATGTCGGCAATGCGGTCCCAGTAGGCTGGCGGGCGATAACCATGCGCCTTGGTGCGGGCATGGATGACCAATTCGCAAGCGCCTGCGGCCTCGATGGCCTGGGCGCAGGCTTCAGCCAGCGAATCGTCGTGAAAGCCCAGGCGCATCTTGGCTGACACCGGCACATGAGCTGGCACGGCCGCGCGCACGGCTTCAACCACCCGCCCGACATGATCGGGGTCTTGCAGCAGTGCCGCGCCCCCGCCATGTCGGTTCACGACCTTCGCCGGGCAGCCAAAATTCAGATCCACCCCAGCCGAGCCCAGGCCCGCCAGTTTCGCCGCGTTGTCGGCCATACAAATGGGGTCGGAGCCTAGCAACTGCCCCCTGACCGGCACCCCGGCCAGCGTACGGCTGCCGTTGGCCAGTTCGGGCACGATGCGTTTGAAGGCGCGCTCGGGCAGCACCGTGTCGGTGATGCGGATGAACTCGGACACGCAGCGGTCAATGCCCCCGAAGCGGGTCAAGACGTCTCGCAATGCGAAATCGAGGAGGCCCTCCATCGGGGCCAGCAGGATGGACATGGGGTGTAAAACGGGGGGCAGAAAGGCAGAGCCGCTAGTGTACGGAAACGTGCTGTTTCGCACGCTGAGCGTGTCGGGTTTGACTTCAACACCAGGGCAGTTTGGCCGATAAAAAGACGGTCCATTCAGAAGAATTGCCCGAGTCATGACCACAGACACGGCCGTTGCGCCTACCCGCACCCCCGTCAAGGAAACGCCGTTCACCAGCTCCATTCTGGAGGTGCTGGACCAGTTGAGGAAAAGCGGGCCGATGCAAAGCATCGTGTTTCCGCCCTATCCGGAACTGTTGCGCCGCCTGCAGGAGGCCCTGGCTGAAGAAGAGCCTGATCTGAGCGAGGTTTCGCGCATTGCCTCCAGTGACGTGGCCATGTCGATGGCCTTGCTGAAAGCCGCCAACAGTCCCTTGTACGCCTTGGGCCAACCGGTTCAGACCATTGGCCAAGCCATGAACATTCTGGGCCTGGACAACACGGCGGCCGTGATGACCGGGTTCCTGGCACAACGGGCCGTGAAAATCAGCAGCGCGCAACTGGCTCGGTTCTGGGAGCGGGCCACCAAGCGAGCGGTGGCCATGGCGTTCATGGCGCGCCAATTGCCCGGCATGTCGTCTGACATTGCCTACACGTTTGGCTTGTTCAGCCACATCGGCATTGCCGTGATGGCGCAGAGCATCAAGGGTTACACCGGCACCCTGGTGGAGGCGCTGGCCCGCATCGATCGGTCGTTTGTGGAAACCGAAAACGCCAACCATCGAACCGACCATGCCGTGGTGGGTGCCTTGGTGGCGCGCACTTGGCGCATGCACCCCCAGGTGGTGGCGGGCATTCGGCTGCACCATGATTTGTCCAGCCTGGGCGACAGCCTGATCGACAGCGAAGTGCAAACCCTGCTGGCCGCGGGCTTGGTGGCAGACCAGTTGATGCGCGAGCACGAGGGCATTGCGCCTGATGCCGATTGGGTCAAGTACTCGCAAGCCGCTCTGGATTGGCTGCAAATCAGCCTGGACGACCTCGCTAACTGGCGCGAGGAGCTCAACGAATTGCTGGCATCGATCTGAGGGGGGCATATGGAGCAAGTGATCGCATCCAAGTCGTCCATACAAGGCGTGGCGCAGGAGTTGGATGAAGGGCGCCGCAAAGGGGCGTTGAATCGCATCGTGATTCCGCCGTGTCCGGAGTTGTTGTCCAGGCTGCAGGCCACCATGGCGTGCGCCGAGCCCGATCTCAACGAAGTGGCGCGCATTGCGTCAAGCGACGTGGCCATGGCTGCGGTGCTGATTCGCGCGGCCAATGGCCCCATGTATGCAGCAGGCCAGCCTGTTCAAACACTGGGTCAGGCCTTGAACCGCTTGGGCTTGGAGCACACGGCTTCGGTCATGGCGGGCTTTCTGGCGCAGCGCGCCATCAAGGTCAACCCAACGCACTTGCAGCGCTTTTGGGAGCGTGCGACCAAGCGCGCCACAGCCATGGCCTTTTTGGCGGGCAAGTTTCCGGGGATGTCAGCCGATTTGGCTCATACCTATGGCTTGTTCTGCCACGTGGGCATGCCGGTGATGATGCAAAGCGTGCCTGGCTACAGCGGCACCCTGGTCGAGGCCAGGGCGCGGCGTGATCGCACCCCCATTCAGACCGAAAACGCCAACCACAAGACCGACCATGCCGTGGTCGGGGCCCTGGTGGCCCGGGTTTGGCGCTTGGCGCCGGCCGTGATGGCGGCCATTCGCTTGTACCACGACTTCGATGTGTTGGGCGATTCCCATACCGACAGCGAAGTGCAGTTGCTGGTGGCCACCGGTTTGTTGGCCGAGCGCATGATGCTGATTCACGAGGGGCTGGACCCTGATCGTGACTGGGCTGAGCAAATGGCTCGTGTGCTGGAGTGGCTGCAGGTGAGTGAAGACGAACTCGTGGTCTGGGACCTGGAGTTGCGCGATATCTTCGATGTGAGTTGAATCAGCCGGCTGAAATCAGCTGGCCAGCAACTCGTGCAGGGCCAGCATTTCCTGGGTGAGCTTGTGGCGGGCATCCATGTGGATCATCGGCTTGGACAGCTGATGCGACTCGCGGATCTTCACCGACGAACTCAGATAAGGCTGCAAAACGGGCAGGCCTTCGTCGATCAGCTCTTGCACCAGTTGCTGCGGCAAGTTGGCTCGCGGCTGGAACTGGTTGACCACGATGCCGCTGACGGCCAGGTTCTTGTTGTGGTCGTTTTGAATCTCTTGCACGTTGTCGAGCAAGGTGTACAGCGCACGGCGCGAGAAGTCGTCGCAGTCGAAGGGAATGAGGCAGCCTTCGGCGGCGATCAGGGCCGAGCGGGTGTAGAAGTTCAGAGCCGGGGGCGTGTCAATGTAGACGCGGTCGTACTCTTCTTCCAGTTCCTGAAGGGCATCGCGCAGCTTGTAGATCTTGTAGCGCGACTCCAGCTTGGGTTGCAGTTCTTCCAGCAGCGGATGCGAGGGCATCAGGTGCAGGTTTTCCCAAGGGGTTTCGACGATGTAGTCGGACGCCGTTTTGTCGCGGGCGCTGAAACGCAGGGTTTGCTCGAAAAACTCGGCGGCACTGACGTCGGAATCTTCCTGAGGACCGCCCAGCAGGTAGTGGGTGGAGTTGCCCTGAGGATCGAGGTCAACGACCAGGGTGCGCAGGCCCTGATGGGCGCTGATGGCAGCCAGATTGCTGGTGATGGTGGACTTGCCGACACCACCCTTCTGATTGAAAACAACGTAGCGCATGAGCTGGGACCTTCCTGGTTTCACGTCAACCGTATTGTGCAACGCAACACGAGCTGTTTTCGTGCGGGTAGGCCCCAGCTTGGGTGCCCGATCGAGCGGGCACCTGATGCAGATCAGCGAGCGGCTTCGGGCAGCTCGATCTTGACTTCCAGCACTTCCAGGTTGTCCTGTCGTTCCATTGACACTTTGATGTCGTCTGGATTGATCTGAACGTACTTGGAGATCACGGCCACCAGTTCACGCTGCAAGTCGGCCAGGTAGGTCGGGCTGGTTGTGCGGGCACCCCGTTCGTGCGCCAAGATGAGCTGCAGGCGCTCCTTGGCCACCGTGGCGGTCTGCTTCTTTTCGCCGAGGAAGAAAGACAGGAATCCCATGGTGATCACTTGCCTCCAAACAGGCGCTTGAAGAAGCCGGGCTTGACGGCATCGACAAAACGCATGGGCTTGTCTTCACCCAGGAAGCGGGCGATGACGTCCTTGTAAGCCTCGGACACATCGGAGCCTTCCAGGTGGATGGCGGGCACGCCTTGGTTCGAAGCGTTCAGCACCGATTCCGATTCAGGAATGACGCCAATCAACTTCACACGCAGGATTTCGTGAATGTCTTCCAGCGATAGCATCTGGCCACCTTCAACCCGGTTGGGGTTGTAGCGGGTGATCAGCAGGTGTTCCTTGATGGGGTCAGCACCTTCTTGCGCACGCTTGGTCTTGCTGTTGAGCATGCCCAAAATACGGTCGGAGTCACGCACCGACGACACTTCGGGGTTGGTCACCACCAGGGCTTCATCGGCGAAGTGCATGGCCATCAGGGCGCCAGTTTCGATGCCGGCAGGCGAATCGCAGACGATGTAGTCGAAACCCATCTCGCCCAGTTCTTTGAGCACGCGCTCGACGCCGTCTTGGGTCAGCGCATCTTTGTCGCGGGTTTGCGAGGCGGCCAGCACGTACAGGTTGTCGCACTGCTTGTCCTTGATCAGGGCCTGCGTGAGCTTGGCTTCGTCATGGATGACGTTGATCAGGTCATACACCACGCGGCGCTCGCAGCCCATGATGAGGTCGAGGTTACGCAGACCGACGTCGAAGTCGATCACGGCCGTCTTGTAGCCGCGCAGGGCCAGGCCCGATGCGAAGCTCGCGCTGGTGGTTGTTTTGCCGACGCCCCCTTTACCGGAGGTCACCACGACGATCTTGGCCATTGGTGGCTGTCCTTTCAACTGTAAGTCTTAGATTTTGATGGCTTCGTAGACCAGACGCTCGCCTTCCAGACGGATCTGGGCGGGCTTGCCCAGAACCTCTTGAGGCAAGGGGTTTTCGGTCGTACGGTAGGTGCCTGCGATGGAAAGCAATTCAGGTTCCATGCAGGTGGAAAAAATGCGGGCCGAGGCATTGCCTTTGGCGCCAGCGATGGCTTTGCCGCGCAGCGGGGCATACACATGGATGCTGCCGTCGGCAATCACTTCTGCGCCGTGGTTCACCACAGCCAGCACCACCAGGTCGCCGCCTTTGGCGTAAACCTGCTGGCCCGAGCGCAGGGGCTTGTCGATGATCATGGTGGAGGCCGACACCGGCACTTCCACCTGCACTTCGCGAATCACTTCCTTGACGACCTCTTGCACCACGGTTTGCGGGCGGGCGCTCTGGCTGTCGGGGGCTTCGCCCAGGCCGGCGTCGAGCGCATCGGCCATTTGTTTGGCGTTGCCACCGCGCACGGCCACGGGGGTCATGCGAAAGCGCTTGAGCAAGTCGATCAGGGCCGGGAAGTTGATCGTGGCCACCGCGAGGCTCGACAGGTGGGTCAGGTCGATCACGACCGGGTCATGGCTGAAGAAGTCGGGGGTGTCGCCAAATTTTTCGGTCAGCGCCTGTTCGAGCGCCTGCACATTCCCGGTCTTGAGCACGAAGGCCACCAGGGTGAGCGAGGCGCTCTTGAGGTCAAACAGGGCGGATGCGTTCCCGGAAAGTGCAGCAGACATGTGGACGGCAGGGCGCAGACAAAAGCGCGATTTTAGGGCAGTGCGAGGTTTTTCCTAGGCTGGGGTGGCACCATAGGCGTAATTCAGGTTAATCAGAGGAGTGTGCGGCGCGTGAACGGGGTGTTGTCTTCAGACCAGATGGGCCTGGCCGTGGCCCTGGGCGCTGGCTTGCTGATTGGCCTGGAGCGTGAGCGCCGAAAGGGGCTTGGGCCCGATCGCAAGGCGGCGGGCCTGCGCACCTTCATGGTGGCGGCGCTGGCCGGTGCCATGGCCCAGATCGTGTCGGCTGCATTGGCTGCGGTGGTGCTGGGCGGGGTGGCGTGTCTGGCTGCCATGTCTTATTGGCGCAGCCGGTCTGACGACCCGGGGTTGACCACCGAACTGGCTTTGATCGCCACGGCCTTGATTGGCATGCTGGCGGTGCATGAGCCGGCCTTGGCTGCAGCTTGCGCGGCCCTGCTGGCAGGGGTGCTGGCTGCCAAAGAACATTTGCACCGATTTGCCACCCATTGGTTGACCGAGCCCGAGTTGCATGATGGCTTGTTGTTGTCGGCTCTGGCCTTGGTGCTGTTGCCCTTGTTGCCCGCCACGCCTGTGAGTTGGCTGGGGCAGTTGTCGCCACAGAGAGTGTTGATGCTGGTGATCGTGATTTTGTTGATGCAGGCGGGGGGCCATGTGGCCCAGCGGCTGCTCGGGCCGCGGTCGGGTTTGGCCGTGTCGGGTTTGTTGGGGGGATTCGTGTCGAGCACGGCCACCATTGGGGCCATGGGCAGCCTGGCGCGCAATGGACAGGTTTCTTTGCGGCTGAGTTTGTGTGCGGCGGTGCTGTCGATGGTGGCCACGTGGCTGCAAGTGCTGGTGATGGCTTCGGTGGTGTCTCCGGCGGCCGTGGCGCAGTTGTGGCCGCTGCTGGGGGTGGGGGTGTCGGTGCCCTTGGTGGCAGGCGTGCTGCTGTGGCGCCAAAACGGGAATGTGCCCGCGTCGTTGACGGGCCCGGATGGCGTCTTGCGCATTCGCGAGGCCCTGATGGTGGCGGCGCTGTTGATGGGTGGCGCGGCGCTGGTGAATTGGGCGCAGCAGAGGGGCCTGACCGGCTTGTTGTTGGGCACGGGTCTGGCGGCGCTGGCCGATGCTCATGCGCCGATGGCCAGCCTGGTGTCGTTGTTTGGCGCAGGGCGTTTGAGCCCGCCCCAGTTGTTTCTGGGGGTGATGGTGGCCCTCAGCGCCAATGCCCTGACACGTGGCTCGGTGGCCTGGGTGTCAGGGGGCTGGCGCTTTGGCGCCGGGGTGACCCTGGCCTTGGTCTTGAATTTGATGGTGGCCTGGGCCTGGGTGCTGGCCACGCGGGCCTGAGCCCGCCGATGAGCGGGGCTTCAGCACGGGTATTGGCGTGACGATCAGCGTGGTTTTTTGCGCTGCCCTGGGCGCTGTTGACCCGGACGCCCCTTGGGCTCACCTTGCTCACGCGGTGGCAAGCCTGTGTGCTGCGTCAGCATCAGGCCCTTGCGTGGCTGCACCTTTTGGATGTTGCGCGGGTCGGCTGGCTCATTGGCGCGCCCGTTGCCCACCGTGCCCGCGCGATTGACGCGACCGGTGGTCACCACCGAGGCTTTGGTGCCCGAAGCGGTGGAGTTCTTGCGGCGTGCGCTTTCATAACCCCCATCCGTGGCCGGCTGGTAGTTGGGGATCAGGTGGTTGGGGCCATTGCCGATCAGGTCGTAACGGCCCATGGCCTTGAGCGCATCGCGCAGCAGGGGCCAGTTGTTGGGGTCGTGGTAGCGCAAGAAAGCCTTGTGCAAGCGGCGGCGTTTCTCACCCTTGACGATGTCTACCCGCTCGCCCTTGCGCTCATCGCGGCTGATGCCCTTGAGTGGGTTCAGGCCCGAGTGGTACATGGCCGTGGCCGTGGCCATGGGGCTGGGGTAGAAGGTCTGCACCTGGTCGGCGCGAAAGCCGTTCTTCTTGAGCCAGATGGCGAGGTTCATCATGTCCTCGTCGCTGGTGCCGGGGTGGGCCGCGATGAAGTACG
>CAYVOP010000121.1:0-10268 GCA_964453105.1 uncultured Aquabacterium sp.
ACGTGGGCGTTGGTGGTGATTTCACCCGCCAACACGACCAGCCCGGTGTTGCACAGGGTTTCGGCCGCCACGCGCGACTTGGGGTCTTGCTGGAAGATCGCATCGAGGATGGCGTCAGAGATCTGGTCCGCCACCTTGTCGGGATGGCCTTCAGACACGGATTCAGAGGTAAAGAGGTAATCGTTCGCCACAGAGTGCTCCAAAAAAGTCAGTTTCCGGCTGCGTCGCCAGAGCTGAGGGGAGTGTCTCGATCAGCGGCGAACGCTTTAGCGGCATTGATTTAAGTCGCCCCGCAAGTTGTCCTGTTAACTCGGCGACTGACTGCAGTGTAACGGAACACGCAGGGAATGGAATCAGGCAAAAAGCCTTGTTTATCCAGGCCAACATGGGCTGCGCCGTTTGTGCGCGTCAGCGCTTACAGAGTTGCGCCAGCATCGATTGCCGCAACGCGGCATCGCCAAGGTTGAATTGGTCCGCAAATTCACGCCCATGCACTTGCACAGGTTCAGTGGGCCGAAATGAGGCGAACGCATTGGCCAACCGGGCGTTCTCCTGTGGTTTGAGAGAGAACAAGGCGACGACCTTGTCACCAAACACCACGTTGCGAGCGCCCTCCCAGAACCCGATCAAGGTCCAGTCTGCGGGCAAGCGATCACTCACTTCACCCCAACACAACTGAACAATCGCCGCATCACCCTCGACGTCATGTGCCAAATCACTGACCTGTTGTGGCCCATACCCAGCGGCTGAGCGGCGCATTCTGAGGGGCTTGTTGTTGCCCAGACCGAACAAGTCCACGACCTTCACCCCACCTTGGTAGGCCAGGACGCCCAGATCGTTCACCAAAACGGTCTTTCCATTCAGGTACTGCCGCGTGAAATCGCTGGGCATGACATGCTCCCAACGGCGATCCGTCATGGCTTGAGGTGTTTTCACACTCGCCCCCAACAAGCGAATCGACAGCACGACCAGGCACAAGCCCATCACGAACCACACCAAGCGTGGGCCGACGCCTTTGGGCTGCGCCAGCAGCATCAGAATACTGAGCAGGTTCAACTGAATCAGCCACGCGTCGTAACGGAAAAGCCATCCGAACGATGCCAGCAGGACATGCGCCAAGACGCCGAGCAGCGTCACGCGACTGAAAAAGGCCACCGAGGGGGCAACGGGGCGCAACCAGCATGCCAGAAAGAGGTGAATGAGACTGATGGTGTGAGACACCATGGCAGGTCGAGCGGTCAAGTTGCCCATGGTGTTATGCGCCACCCCACCCAGCCAGGACAGGATGCCTGGTTGAGCCGCATTGGCGGTGGCCCCTTTGAGCAACAGCGCGTTCGGAACCATCCATCCGCCACCTTGTACCCACCACAAGCCAAAGGCCAGCAATGGCACCCCTGCGGCCAAGCCGATCAAAAAAGATTGCCGGACACGCCCGCGCCAGAAGGCGTAGGCCGCGACCGGCCCAATGATGAACAGCGACTCATAGCGAATGGTTGCCGCACAGGCCGCCGCAGCCGCAAGCAGCCAGTCGTCAAGGCTCAATCGGGCTCCTGCTGGACCTGATGCAGAACCCTCCCCTTGCTTGGCCGCCTGAAACAAGAACCAGGTGATCAGGACACTGTGGGCGACATGCTCCATACCGACAACCGCCACACTGGGCAACGCGGTAAACAACCAGGTGATCAGCAAGGCAAGCCCACCTGGGGCGCCAGCTTGGTTCAGGATGCGCGCATTCAGCCAGATCAACCCAGCGAGAAACAGCATGTTCAGCGCCAAGGGCGCATACAGCATCCAGGCCTCCCCCTGTGTGCCCAACAGGGCATAGGGCGCTGCCAGCAGGAGTGTCCACAAGGGGGAAGACGAAGCTGCCACCGGCGTCTGAGGATCGATCCCCCAAACGCCAGCACTGGCCAGCGTCTTGGCAAGAATCAAATGGATGTAGGTGTCATCCAGGGGGTAAACCAGACTTTGGCCACCGGTCATGGCGGCGGCAAATAACCCGCCCATGACCAGGAATGCCGCCGCAATGTGCAGCCATGGCCGACGCGCTGGCCAAGCAAATAAAAGACGAACTGATCCCGACTCAGCCAAATGGGCCATGTGCACTCCCTCGTTTTGCGACGAGCAGACCTCCCACCAGGCGGCATGCCAACCACAGCGAGGCAGGTCTCGTGAGTCGGCCGTCAGACTGACACGGGGAATGCGCCGTCTTCGTTTTGTTAGAAAATCAGTATAGGGTGGGGCAATCCCAAGTCAGCCCCACGCACCCAGTTAATCGAGAAACATTTGTAAGCCCCTACCCATTCGGCTCGGGCACAATGACCTGCAGGAAGGCCGCCTGAGCGAAGTAGGTGGCCTGTTTTTCATCCTGCTGCAGACATGGCACGCCTGTTTTACTTGCTCTCTTCATGGCCTCTGGCTGTGCTGCACCCGGTAGGCAGCCTGCTGGGTTGGCTGACTTACTGGCTGTCGCCCTCGTACCGGCGGCGCATGATCGCCCACACGACAGCGGCGGGCCTGAGCACCTGGCAGCGCTGGCAGGCCGTGGCCCATGCCGGCAAGATGGTGGGCGAATTGCCGCGACTGTGGGGCCGCCCGCGCGAGCAGGCACTGGGCGCCAGCGTGCAATGGCGCCACCCCGAAGCGGTGGAACAAGCCCTGAGCGAAGGGCGCGGCCTCTTGCTGCTCACCCCCCACCTGGGTTGCTTCGAAGTCACGGCGCAGGCCTACGCCGAACGTTTTGGCCAACACAAACCCATCACCGCGCTGTACCGGCCTGCCAAACAGGCCTGGCTGGCCGACATGATGCGCGACTCACGCAACCGACCCGGCATGCTCACCAGCCCCGCCACCTTGAGTGGCGTGCGGCAAATGCTGCGGGCCCTGAAGGGCGGCGAGACGGTGGGCCTGCTGCCCGACCAGGTGCCGCCCGAGGGCATGGGGGTGTGGGCACCGTTTTTCGGGCGCCAGGCCTACACCATGACCATGGCCGCCAAGCTCGTGGCACAAACCCGCTGCGCCGTGGTCCTGCTGCGTGGCGAACGCCTCGGCCCCTTGGCGCGCTGGCGTTTAGGCTGCGACTACATCGTGCACGCCAGTCGCGTGTCTCCTGATGTCGAGCAAGTGCTGGCTGGCGGTGATGCGGCACAATCCGCGGCCGCCGTGAACCGGCTGATGGAAGACCTGATCATGCAAGCACCCGAGCAGTATTTGTGGGGCTACAACCGCTACAAGGGCCCCCGCGCCGAGATTCTGACCAGCGCGGATGCCAAACCCGGAGCTGGTACATGAAGTCCGCTTTGAGCAATTTGGGCGTGCGACTCGCTTTGGCCATTTTGTGGCTGTTGCAATGGCTGCCGCTGCCCGTGCTGGCGCGCCTGGGCGCCGCGCTGGGCAAAGTGCTGTACCGTGTGGCCGGCTCACGCCGTCGGATTGCCTTGCGCAACCTCGAGTTGTGTTTCCCGCAGAAAACCGCCGCCGAACGCGAGGCCATTGCCCGTGAGCATTTCATCTGGCTGACCCGCAGCCTGCTGGAGCGGGCCATGCTGTGGTGGTCGCCGCCCGAGCGCATCAAGCGCCTGATCCAGGTCGAAGGCGACATCGAACTGGCCGAGCGCGAATACCAGACCAGCGGCCGCGCCACCATGTGGCTGTGCCCCCACTTCGTGAGCCTGGATGTGGCCGGGGCCTCGATCCTGTTGTGCCAGAAGCGCCCAGGGGCTTCGATTTACCAGGCGCAAAGCAACCCCGTCATCGACGTCTTGATGAAAAAGGGCCGCCTGCGCTTTGGCAATGCCGAGATCTTTCCGCGCAGCGATTCGATCAAGCCGCTGTTTCGCGCCATCAAGCAGGAGGGCCGCGGCTTCTTCAACCTGCCCGACATGGACTTCGGCATGCAAGATGCCGCCTTCGTGCCCTTCTTCGGCGTACCGGCCGCCACGCTGTTGGCCCCCTCACGCATGGCACGCGCCCTCAACATGGTGGTGCAACCCGTGATTGCCGAAACCCTTCCCAAAGGCCAGGGCTGGCGCATTCGCTTCCTGCCCGCCATGGCGCACTTCCCCACCGCCGATGCGCCGGCTGACACGGCTCGGCTCAACCAATTGATTGAGCGCGAAATTCTCAAGCAACCCGCCCAATATCTGTGGGTGCACAAGCGCTTCAAGACCCGCCCCGAAGGCGAGCCCAGCCTGTATTGACCCCAAAGGCCTCCCGCTGAGCGGGGCCTCTGGCGCGGTCGCCCCATAATGGCGGCATGAAGCTGCGCTTTACCAAAATGCATGGTGCCGGCAACGATTTCATCGTGCTCGACGCCACCCGTGCGCCTCTGCCCCTGAGCGAGGCGCAATACCGTTTCCTGGCTGACCGCCGCTTTGGCATCGGCGCCGATCAAATCCTGATTGTGGCGCCCGGCAACCCAGCCAACGGCACCGACTTCACCTACCGCATCATCAACGCCGATGGCGGCGAAGTAGAACAATGCGGCAATGGTGCGCGCTGCTTTGCCCGCTACGTGCATGACGCCGGCCTGACAGGCAAGGATCGCATTCGCGTGCAGACCCTGAAGGCCATCATCGAGCCCACGCTGCAAAGCGACGGCCGCGTCACAGTCGACATGGGCCCGCCCTTCCTGGTGCCGGCTGACGTGCCTTTCGATGGCCAGGGCCTGACGCCCGAATGGCTCAATGGCTGCGAGTTGTGGCCCATCGAACTGGCCAACCACCCAGTGAACGTGGCCGTGGTGTCCATGGGCAACCCCCACGCCGTGCTGCGAGTCGACAACGTGGACCAGGCCCCGGTGGATGAGTTGGGCCCGCAAATTGAAAGCCATGCGCGCTTCCCCCGCCGCGTGAACGCCGGCTTCATGGAAGTGGTCAGCCGCAGCCACATCAAGTTGCGCGTGTTCGAACGCGGCAGCGGCGAGACCCTGGCCTGCGGTTCGGGCGCCTGTGCGGCCGTGGTGGCCAGCATTCGCCTGGGTTGGCTGGACTCCACGGTGGACGTGGACATGCGTGGCGGCCGGCTGACGATCAGCTGGGCTGGCCCCGGACAATCGGTGATGATGACGGGCCCGGCCGTCAAAGTCTTCGACGGCGAGATTGAGGTACCCCAACTGTGAGCAGCACCGTAGACACCATGACCACGCAAGGCATCACCGAAGACGACATCGCGAACTACCTGATTCACACGCCAGGCTTCTTCGAACGTCAGGCGCAGTTGCTGGCCTCCATTCAGCTCACCAGCCCGCACGGCCAGCGCGCCGTGTCGCTGCAAGAGCGTCAAATGGAAATGCTGCGCGACAAGATCAAGGGGCTGGAGCGACGCATCATCGAGATGATTCGCCACGGGCAAGAAAACGAAGCCATTGCCGACCGGCTGCACCAATGGGTGCACACCGTGCTGCTGGCGCACGAAGACACCACCTTGGCCGACGTGCTGCTGCACGCCCTGCGTGACCGCTTTCTGATCCCGATGGCCGCCGTGCGCTTGTGGTCCACCGAGGGCCACCCGCTGCACGCGCACCTGGCCGACCTGCCCTGCACCCAGGACGTGAGCGACGATGTACGCAGCTTTGCGGGCAGCCTCACCCACCCCTATTGCGGCATCAACTCGAACTTCGAAGCCGCCAAGTGGCTGGACGACGCCCACACGGTCACCTCCCTGTCCATGATCCCGCTGCGCCATGAAGGCGAGTGCTATGGCCTGCTGGTGCTGGGTTCGCCCGACCCCACTCGCTACACCGCCGACATGGGCGTGGAGTTCCTGGAACAGGTGGGGCAATTGACCAGTGCGGCGCTTGCGCGGCTGCGGGCCTGAACAGGTCACGGTCGCGGACTCTGCCACGACCAGAATTATTGCAAATAAGAATCATTCGCGATAACATGAGGACTCTATCTGGAGAGCCCTCATGTGCGACCTCGACCGCCCTGGATTCCAACTGATTCCCCTGCGCCCAGGTGCGCCTGCGGAGCCGGCCCACTTCCGCCCGGACCTGTCTGCCGAAAGCCAGGAAGTCCGCGAGGCCCCGCTGGGCAAACGCCGCATCTGGGATCTGGACGACCACGCGCACTGCCCGCTCATCGGCGTGTGCATGCCCATTGCCACGCTGCGGCGCCTGCTGGGCAAGCTGCCGCACCAGCTCATTCCGCTGGACGACTACGAACTGCACTGCCTGGTGGTGGGCACCAGCAAATCGCGCAACACCTTATCTGAGCTGATTCAAAAGGAGTTGGAGAAGCGATATTTGCTGAAGATCCATGAACTGGCCCGCCTCAAAGACCCGGCCCTACTGATGCAGCGCTGGACCCAAGCGTTGGCCAGTCACGATGTGGCCGCCACGCTCTGGGCGGTGCTGACCCACCCTCGCTGCTCCACCGCCATGGAAAAGAAGGTGCTGGGCGACATCCACATGCTGCAGCACCAGGTGGGCATGGCCAACCGGGTGGACCAGTCGCACATGGAGGCCCTGCTCAAAGAAAATGGGGTGTTGGGGCGAGAGCTGGCTCGGGCGCAGCAACGCACCCATCACATGGCGCAAGAACACGCCATGGCCATGGCTGGCAGGGAGCAGGAAACCATGCGGCTGCGAGGCGAGTTGATTGCGCGGCAAACCGAAGCCGATCGACTCCGGCAAGAGCTGGCCGAACTCAAGGCCAGCACGCCCGACCTCGCCACGCGACAAGCCCTCAAGCAGGTCAATCAAAGCCTGCAGGAACGCGTCATGGCATTGCAAAAGGCCCTGTCCTTGGCGCAACAGCAGCCAACGCAACCGCCGCAGCGACAGTCGGCCCCACCCGCCCCCATACCCTACATCGGCCCACCGGCCTGCAATGAGCCAGCACCCCTCCAGCCCCCATCCTGGTCTGACCGGGCGGTGCTGTGCGTAGGCGGCCGCCCAAACGTGATTCCCATTTACCGCGAAGTCATCGAGGGCACCGGGGCCCAATTCATTCATCACGATGGCGGGCTGGAAGAAAGCCCCACCAAACTCGATGCCACCCTGGCCGCAGCCGATCTGGTCATTTGCCAGACAGGCTGCATCAGCCACGATGCCTATTGGCGCGTGAAGCACCACTGCAAGCGCACCGGCAAGCCCTGCCTGTTTGTGGAAACACCCAGCAAGAGCGCGCTGCAAGGCGCCATTCAAAAACTGGCCTGCCAACTCTGAATGGAGTCGAGCCACAATGCAGCCATGACCGCCGCCCCATGCGAAGCCTGGATTGACCAGCACCTGCAGTATCTGACCGTGCAAAAGCGGCTGGCAGATCGCACCGTGGCCATGTACCACGACGCCTTCGTCAGACTGCGCGGGTTTTGCGACCGAGAAGGACTGGCGCTGGACCAGGTGCGGCCCCACCATGTTCGAGGTTGGACGGCTCGGCTGCACAGCCAAGGCCTGGGGCCTCGCAGCATTGCCATCACGCTGGCAGCCTGGCGTGGCCTGTGGCGCTGGATGGGAAAAGAAGGCCTGGGCAGCCTGAACCCAGCCGATGGCATCAAAGCCCCCAAGGCGCCCAAGCCCTTGCCCAAAGCCCTCGCGGTGGATCAAGCCATGGCTCTGGCCGAGTCCCCTCCCCCCGCCACGCGAGGGTCGAAGCGCGATGAAGCCGAAGCCCCCTGGCTGCACGCCCGCGACCAGGCCATGATCGAACTGCTCTACAGCAGTGGCTTGCGCAGCGCCGAACTGTTGGGGCTGGATGTGCAAGCCTCCGCACAGGCGGCGGGTTGGATCGATTGGCAAGCCGCCGAAGCCCATGTGCTGGGCAAGGGCAGCAAGCGGCGCATCGTGCCGGTAGGGCAGGCGGCCATGCAGGCCCTTCGGCATTGGTTAGCGATGCGGTCCGCCCTGCGCCCCCCGCAAAACGAGGCCTTGTTCATCAGCCGCCTGGGCACACGGTTGACGCCCATGCAATTGCGCAATCGGCTCAAGCAAATTGGCCTGCAAGCGGGCCTTCCCACGCATGTGCACCCTCACATGTTGCGCCACAGTTTTGCCAGCCACCTACTGCAATCCAGCGGCGATTTGCGCGCCGTTCAGGAACTGCTGGGCCACGCCAACATCACCACCACCCAGGTCTATACCAAGTTGGACTTTCAGCACCTGGCCAAGGTGTATGACGCAGCGCATCCGCGGGCCAAGCCAAAAAGCAAATAAATGCCGCGCCAGATGAATCAAACCTCGTCACGTTACGGCATTCGCTGGATACCAGGTCGCACCTATGGCGGCTGGCATGCCAAGATCATTCGAATGGGACAGCCGTATGAGAAGTATTTTTCGTCTTTAACGTTTGGCGGAATTGAACCCGCTCGACTCGTTGCACAAGCGTGGCTGGAGGGCATGGCCCTGAAGACACCAGCTATGACGAAAGCGCAATTCTGCGCCATTTCTCGAAGTAACAATACCTCTGGGTTCCCTGGTGTCATTCGCCGAAAAGTAACGCGCAAACTAAAAACAGGTCAACTCAACGAACAGGATTTTTACGTAGCAAGATCCCCCAAAGGTCAACGCAAAGTGAAAGAACGTTCCTTTTCCGTTGCAAAGCATGGCGAAGCAGAAGCGTTTCGTTTGGCTATTGAAGCGAGAAAAACTTTTCTAGCTGAAGTCGAAGGCCTTTGGCTGAATGCAGCTCCTCAGCGGCTTCATCCAATGGACACCCAGCCGGCAGGCTCCGTAACGGTTGATTGCAACTTCCTGGTCAAAACGGCCGAAAAATCTTGAGCCGACGACGACAATTTAGCCCTACAAAAAAATAGATTCAGGTAGGGTCCGATGGCAGTTCCATCCTTGCCCGGGGATATGACCTCGGGTATGCGTTCGCTTGCGCAAACCTTGTCCAACTGGCGCAGCGTCATCGACGGCTTGACGGGCGACTTGCTCGCGCGCTTGCGCGCAGCCCTCACCTTGGGCCAAAACACTCGCTTGCTGCAGTTGGAAACCCCGCTCGAATCGGGCGCCCTGGTGGTCGAGCGTTGCCGCATCACCGAAGCCGTGCATGCCAACGAGCCCCTGTGGGCCGAGATCGACTGTGTCAGCACATCAGCCCAATTGGCCCTCAAAGCCCTGACGGGCGAAGTGGCCAAGCTCAAGCTGCAACAAGCCGATGGCAGCTGGCGCACCTGGCATGGCCATGTGGTGCAGTCGGCTCAGTTGGGTGCCGATGGCGGCCTGGCCCGCTACCGCCTCACACTGGCGGCCTGGACGCACTGGCTGCAACAGCGCCGCGACACGCGCATCTTCCAAGACCTGAGCGCCAAAGACATCGTTTCGCAAGTGTGTGCGGCCTACCCGCAAGCACGTTTCCGTTTTGATGTGTCCGCGCCAAGCCCTGTACGTGCCCACACCACGCAATATCGGGAAACCGACTGGGCCTTTGTGCAACGCCTGATGGCCCAAGAGGGCTGGAGCTGGCGCCTGGAGCATGACGCCAACCAGCACACCCTGGTCATCTTTGATGAACTGGCTGAGGTGCCCGACGTGGGCGCCCTGCGCTTTGGTCGCACCGATTTGCGTAGCGCCAGCGGCCATGGTGAAGACAAGATCACCGCATGGAGCGTGGGCCAACAAGTGGGCCCCAATGCCGTGACCCTGGCCGCGTGGGACGAGCGCCAAACCAGCGGCGTGGCCGCCAATGCCGCCGCCTTGACCCCACAAGGCAATGTGCCCACACTGGAAGGCTACCTGGGCCATGGTGAGCGCCAATTTGCTGATGGCCGCGTGAGCGATGCCCTGCATGCCAGCCCCCAAGCCGCTGATGCGCGTGCCCGCGCCTGGATGGCCGCGCACGACTTGCTGCAACGCGGTGCCCAAGGCCACAGCGCGGTGCGCACCTTGCGCGAAGGCGCGGCCTTTGCCATCACCGAACACAGCCTGTATGACGGCGGCGCTGACAACCACTTCAAGGTCATCAGCATCACCCACGAAGCGGCCAACAACCTGGGTGCCGAAGCGGCCAAGATCCTGCAAACGTCTGACCTGGACGAAGGCAGCTACCGCAACCACTTCCAGGCCGTGCCGGCCGATGTGCGCCTGGTGCCCCTGCCTGCGGCGCCTTGCATGGCCCCCGGGCCACAAACCGCCATCGTGGTCACCGCTGTCCATTCCAATGTAAGCGACCCAGTCACCACCGACCGCGATGGTCGCGTGCGCATTCAGTTCCCCTGGCAGCGAGGCATGGCCCCCATCAATGGCGGACTGAGTGGCCCCAACACCGTGGGCGCCCAATCCACCGGCCATGCCCCGGGTGACGCCAGCAGCGGCACCTGGGTGC
>CAYVOP010000122.1:0-10080 GCA_964453105.1 uncultured Aquabacterium sp.
GATTGAGCGAAAGCGGCAGACGAGGCGGCCAGAGCGGCCAGAGCCAGCAGAGTCTTTTTCATTGACTTCTCCAAAGTTGTGTCAAGGATCAGCGGTGTTGGGCTGACGGGTGTCAACTTGCATCCGACTTCAAACCACATCGGATCCCGCTGAATCTCGGCAAATTGCACCAGAGTTCGCCCGTCGCCTTGATGACAAGGTTGTCATAAAGCGAAGTCCAAAAGAACTATTGTTGCCAACTAGCAACAAGCCCATCACCCTCGGGACCGGCATAGGGCGCCGGATAATGCACTGTATGAGCATCCAGACTGACGACTTCGGCGACCTGCCCCGGACACGTAAATCTGCGTCTTTCACGCCCCCTGCCTCGGCGCCCGATCAGGGCAACCGGATCGTGGGCGGCAGCGCTGCGTCGCCCAGTGAAGAAGCCCTGGAAAGGGCTTTGCGTCCCAAGGATCTGGACGAATACGTGGGGCAAGCCAAAGCGCGCGAACAACTGGAAATTTTCATTGGCGCGGCGCGCAAGCGCGGTGAAGCCTTGGACCACGTGCTGCTGTTCGGCCCACCCGGGCTGGGCAAAACCACACTGAGCCACATCATTGCCACAGAACTGGGCGTGAACCTGCGCCAGACCTCCGGGCCGGTGTTGGAAAAGCCGAAAGACCTGGCCGCCATCCTGACCAACCTGGAACGGCACGATGTGCTGTTCATCGACGAGATTCACCGCCTCAGCCCGGTGGTGGAGGAAATCCTCTATCCAGCGCTGGAGGACTACCAGATCGACATCATGATTGGCGAAGGCCCTGCAGCTCGCTCGATCAAGCTCGACCTGCAGCCCTTTACCTTGGTGGGCGCCACCACCCGCGCGGGCATGCTCACCAACCCGCTTCGCGACCGCTTCGGCATCGTGGCTCGGCTGGAGTTCTATACCGCGCAGGAACTGCAAAAAATCGTGACCCGCTCAGCCGGCTTGCTAGGTGCCCCCATTGACCCTGACGGCGCCATGGAAGTGGCTCGTCGCTCCCGAGGCACCCCCCGGATCGCCAACCGACTGCTGCGCCGGGTACGAGACTACGCCGAGGTCAAGGGCTCAGGCCGCATCACCCGAGAGATGGCCGACAAGGCCCTGGCCATGCTCGATGTGGACCCCTTGGGCTTTGATGTGATGGACCGCAAGCTGCTGGAAGCCATCATCCACCGCTTCGATGGCGGCCCCGTCGGGCTCGACAACCTGGCCGCCGCCATTGGCGAAGAACGCGAAACCATTGAAGACGTGATCGAGCCTTATCTGATTCAACAAGGCTTTCTGCAGCGCACCCCGCGCGGCCGCATTGCCACGGCATCGGCCTTCCGTCACTTGGGACTGCAGGCCCCGCAGGGCGGCAGCGACTTGCTAGTCTGACCGCGCAGAGGAATCCAACCCTCAGCGGCGACGCAGGAAGTGCACGAACTCTTCGCGACCATCGCCGGGCAGGGTTTGCTGGTCCAGCAAGTCATTGCCGGTCTGGCGGGAAAAGGCCTGGAAATCACGCAGGGAACCCGGATCGGTGGCCACAACCTTGAGCACTTCCCCGCTGTGCATGTCAGACAAGGCCTTCTTGGCCCGCAAAATGGGCAAAGGACAAGTCAGTCCGCGTGCGTCGAGTTCTTTGTGAAATTCCATGGCTGTATGAGCTCGTGACGAGGCCCGAGCAAGCTCAGGCTGGGAAGACGCCGGTGGACAGATAACGATCGCCCCGGTCACACACGATGAACACAATCGTGGCGTTGGTGAGATTCTGCGCCAATTGCAAAGCCGCCCAACAGGCCCCCGCCGCCGAGATACCGCAGAACAAGCCTTCTTCACGCGCCAGTCGGCGAGCCATGTCTTCGGCATCGGCTTGCGACACGTAGATCATGTCGTCCACGCAACTGGGGTCATAGATCTTGGGCAGATAGGCTTCGGGCCACTTACGAATGCCCGGAATGCGAGACCCTTCGGTTGGCTGAGCGCCAATGATGCGGACTTGTGGGTTGGCTTCCTTGAGGAAACGCGAGGTGCCGGTGATGGTGCCGGTGGTGCCCATGGCGCTGACGAAATGAGTCACCCGTCCTTGCGTGTCGGCCCAGATTTCCGGGCCGGTGGTTTCGTAGTGAATGCGAGGGTTGTCAGGGTTGGCAAACTGATCGAGCACCACGCCTTTGCCTTCTCGCACCATCTGGTCGGCCAGATCGCGGGCGTATTCCATGCCACCGCTCTTGGGTGTGAGGATGAGCTCGGCGCCATAAGCCTTCATGGTCTGCGCGCGCTCGATGCTGAGGTCTTCGGGCATGATCAAAACCATGCGGTAGCCACGAATGGCGGCGGCCATGGCCAGCGCAATGCCGGTGTTCCCCGAAGTGGCTTCAATGAGGGTGTCGCCGGGTTTGATGTCGCCACGCTCTTCGGCGCGACGAATCATGCTGATGGCCGGACGGTCTTTGACAGATCCGCCAGGGTTGTTGCCCTCCAGCTTGGCCAGAATGACGTTGCCACGGGTGTCTTGTTCGGCACCGGGAACGCGCTGCAGTCGAATCATGGGCGTTTTGCCAATGACGTCTTCAAGCGTGGGGTATGACATGGAATCCAGCAGATCAGCTTTGTTCGAAAGCGCTATTGTCTCAGGACGAGACGCTGGAATTTGGTGCCCCAGGTCGGAATCGAACCGACACTCCTCGCGGAACGGGATTTTGAATCCCGCGCGTCTACCTATTTCGCCACCGGGGCTCCGATGTGAAGAGCGCTACTGTAGCACAAACTTAATCGTGCAAATCGGCAGCCAGCGCATGACTGTGGGCCAAGCCAGACAAGTGGGTGCGAAGCGATGCAGTAAACAAGTAGCCTTGCCCGCGTACGGTGTGAATCAGGCTGGGGCGGCGTGGGTCGTCCCCCAGCTTGCAGCGCAGCCGAGTGACCAATAGATCGATGCTGCTGTCGAAGCCCTCCAGCCCCCGTTGGCGCGTTTCCACCAACAAGTGGTCAGGTGCAATGACCTGATGAGGACGGCTCAGGAAGACCAGCAGCAGCTGGTATTCCGCCTGCGACAGCTTGACCCCAACCGAGTCGGTTCCGCGCAACACCCCTTGCTGCGTATCCAGCGTCCAACTGGCGAAGCCAAGGTACCGCGGGGGCACCACCACCTCGCTCCGTCGGCTGGCGCGACGACGCAGTGCATGTAAGCGCGCGGCCAATTCGCGCCAATCACAGGGCATTGACAGGCACTCGTCAGCCCCCAGATCAAGCATGGCGACGCGCGACTGCGGGCTCAGGGTCGACAGCAAAACCACAACCGGCACCCCCGCCTGGCGAGCACGCTGGAAGTCACAATGCTGACTAACGTGCTGGGGCCGATCAGCGGCCATCATGACCATGTCGGCATGAGTCGCCTCCAGGTCGTCAGACACGCCAAAGCCAAAACGTGACAGCAATACCCCCATGGATGGGAACAGATCTGCTTGGTCGGCCTGACGGGCGTCTTGCCAAAGAATGCGGGTGTGAACAGCGATGGCCATTGCGACTCCAGGCTCTCGTTGAATCAGAGGGCGAAACGTTGGCTTAGAAGGGTTGAATCAAAAGGTTTCCCAATCGTGTTCGTTGTGGTTGCTGGCTTCAGCCACACGCGCCGGTGCTGGCAATTCAGGCGTGCCTGGCTTGGCTGCGGCGGGTTTGGCTACAGGGCTGGACACGACGGTCCGCGCTCGAGCAGGAACCGCGGCGCGAATGACGGCACTGGCCACCTCAATGCCCCCGGTAGATGACGATTCAGATGTACGGAAAACTGTGACAGCCTGCGCCAGCTTGTTGGCCTGGCTGCGCAGGCTTTCGGCCGCAGCCATGCTTTCTTCCACCAGCGCGGCGTTTTGCTGCGTGCTTTGGTCAAGTTGCGCCACGGCTTGATTGATCTGCCCAATGCCCTGGCTTTGCTCGGCGCTGGCGTGGGCGATTTCACCAACCAGATCGGTCACCTTGCGAACTTGGTGCACCACGTCTTGCATGGTGGTGCCCGCAGTACTGACCAGATTGCTGCCCGCATTGACCTTTTCAACGCTGTCGTTGATGAGGGTTTTGATTTCCCGGGCGGCATTCGCACTGCGCTGAGCGAGAGATCGGACCTCCCCAGCCACCACAGCAAAGCCACGGCCTTGCTCACCCGCGCGGGCGGCTTCCACAGCAGCGTTCAGCGCCAAAATATTGGTCTGGAAGGCAATGCCATCGATGACCCCGATGATGTCGGAAATTTTCTGGCTGGACGACTGGATGTCGTTCATGGTGTCGACCACTTGCCCCACCACCTCGCCACCTCGGGCCGCGACTTCAGACGCTGCGCTGGCGAGTTGATTGGCCTGGCGGGCATTGTCGGCATTGGTGCGCACCGTGCCGGCCATTTCTTCGACGGCAGCGGCCGTTTCCTGCAGGCTGGACGCCTGTGTCTCGGTACGTGCGCTGAGGTCGGTATTTCCCTGGGCAATTTGCGACGACGCAGTGGCAACGGACTCCGCCCCGGAACGAACTTGGTTGACGGTATCAGCCAAGCTGCGCACCATCTGGCTCAGTGCTCGCTGGATATCGCCAATTTCATCTTTGCGATGGGTTTGCGCCTGCTGGGTCAGGTCGCCGTTGGCCACCAACTTCAACACCGCAACCGTTTCCTCCATGGGCTTGGACATCATGGCCGACAGGGTTAAGGCAATGGCCATGCCTACAGCCACCACCAGCGCCACGGAACCCCAGACTGCCCACCGAGCCGTTTCGTAGGTCTGTTCTGACTGGGTTGCGGCGGCTTTGCCGCCCTTCACATTCAAGGTGATCAGATTGTCGAGATCTTCACTGAGCTTGCCAAAATGAGCCGTCAACTGCCCGTTCACCAACTCAGTCGCCGCTTGGGTGTTTCCTGACTGAGATGTACTCAACACTTTGGCCTGCACTGCCTGGTACTCACCCCACTGCCGTTTGAAATCATCCCAACGGGCCTTTTCTTCAGTCGAGGAAATCAGCGGCGCATAGTCTTGCTCGGCCTTTCTGAAACCCTCCAGCGCCTTTTGGATCTCCTGCTCAAGGCCACGCTTGACGCTGGAGTCCGTCGCCAAGATGTGCCGCAGCGTGAAGCGCTGAATATCACTGGTCAAGTTATTGACTTCGCCAAGCACCACCACACTGGGCAACCAACTCTCGGCAAGGTCCATCGTCCGCTCGTGAACGCTGCTCAGCTTGGCGTTGGCAAAAATACCCAGGAACAGGGTCAAGGCCATCACAACCGAGAAGGCAGAGATCAATTTCGTACGCAAACGCAAATCGGCTAACCAATGCATAGTGGCGTCCTCGTGGAACGAGTTGAAAAGAGGTGTCGTCGCTCTCGCATCAAAGGCAGAAGAGCCCACTCCCAGTGTGCGCACACCCACGGCGAGCCAATGTCCGAATTCACGCGGCAAATTGCCGCTTTTTCGCGCTGTGGTCTTCCCCCCTCACCGCCCCCAGCCGACATCTGACTGCCCTATGATTTCCACTCCCGCTAAATAGGACGGTTGAATCAGCATGCCCCCACTGCCACCGGTTACCCAGGCTTTCATCCTCATCAATGTGGCCTTGTTCTGCCTCGACTTCACGATGGGCGGATGGTTGTTTCGCTGGCTGGCCCTGTGGCCCTTGCAAAGTCCGTGGTTTTTCCCTTGGCAGCTGGTGACTTATGCCTTCCTGCATGGCTCCATGGGGCACATCTTTTTCAACATGCTGGGCCTTTGGATGTTTGGCAGTGAGCTGGAACGCATCTGGGGTGGGCGCCGGTATGCGCAGTTTCTGCTTGCCAGTATCTTGGCTGCAGCCTTGTGCCAACTGGCATTCAATTTGATTGGCGGCTTTGGCGCCCCCACGGTGGGAGCGTCGGGCGGCCTGTTCGGTTTGCTGCTGGCTTTTGCCATGATGTTCCCGAACCGAACCATCGTGCCGCTGATCCCCCCCATCCCCATGAAGGCCAAGGTGTTTGTTGGCATTTATGGTGCGCTGGAGCTGTTCCTGGGCGTGACCGGAACCCAATCGGGTGTGGCCCACTTTGCCCACTTAGGGGGCATGCTGGGCGGGTGGTTGATGATTCGCTACTGGCGCGGCCAGCCTCCGTTCGGCAAATCAGGAACCCGCCGACGCTGAGCATGGCTTCGCAGAGCGAACTCAGCCCTGCGGGGGCGGCACCAAGGACATGACCTGCTTGTAAGCATGCCAGGTGGCATGACCGATGACCGGTCCGGCCACCAGCAGCCCAATGAACCCCGGCAACATGGCCAGCGCAATCAGGAAGGTAATGACCATGCCCCACCAGATCATGACGGGGGTTTGCGACAGCACCAGCCTCATGCTGGTTAGTCCGGCCGTGATGGCATCCACCCCGCGGTGCATCATCAAGGGCATGCTGACCACGCTAACGGCATAGATCAGCCCAGCGAAGATCGACCCCACAGCGGTGTAGCTGATCAGAAACACCAAGTTTTCTCCGTGCAGAAGGTCAGCCACGGTGCCATCCCAATGGGGAATGCCGTCGAAGCTGACAGCAAACACGATCATGGCAGCCCGCCCCCAGAGCATTTCCAGCACCAGCAAAATGCCGGCAAAGATGCCGATTTGCCCCGAGGCGGATCGCCAAGCCATGAGCGACTGGGTCCACGAGGGCTTGTCACCCGATTCCAGACGCCGACTGACGTCGTACAGGCCTAGACACAAGAACGGCCCCATCAGCAAAAAGCCCGCAGACAGCGCCAGCGTGTATTCGCGAGCCGACTGAAACACTTGCACCAGAAACCAGCCCATGGCGACAAAGCAGGCGCCGTAGAACAAGCCGATGAGCGGCGCCCGAATGAAGTCTCGCCAGCCGGCGGCCAACCATTTGAAGGGGTCGCTGAAACGCACTGTGGCCAAAGGCCAATCAAGGGCACTGGGCTCATGCGTGTGGGCTTGAAGGCCGCCCAAGGGGTCGAGCGCCGGCCCGATGGCTGCCCCAGCATGGGGTGACTGGGCCCGTATTTCACCCGCTTTCGGATGCGGCGCACGATGCTGCGCCTCAGACCACAGTTGCGTGCGCCGAAAAACCGGACGCGCCCGATGATGCCGCCGACGAGAGACCCCGACATGATGCGACAAGCGACCAACCGATGCCATGCGTTCCTCCTTGGGGAGCGACAATGGACTGAAGTTAAGTCAAGTTTCGTAGCGCGAACATAAGGAAAACCGAGCGGTATTGAACGCCAAACATCAACGGCGTCAGCTCTTTTTCACGCGGACCAATTCGTCAAGGATCAACAAGCCCGCACCGATGGTGATGCCGCAGTCGGCCACGTTGAAGGCCGGGAAGTGTCCTCCCGGAAAAAGGGGCGACAGAAAAGCCCAGTGGAAATCGAGGAAGTCGACCACGTAGCCGTGGATCAAACGGTCCAAGACGTTGCCAATGGCCCCCCCCAAAATGAGCGACATGGCCCAGGCAAAACGCTTTTGGCCCCCATGCTCGCGCAGCATGTAGATGATGAAGCCCGTGGCGACAAAGCCCAACCCCACGAAGAACCAGCGCTGCCAGCCCCCGGCATGCGCCAGGAAGGAAAACGCCGCCCCGGTGTTGTGGGCGCGAACCAGGTTGAAAAACGACCACACCTTGTGGCTGTCGCCATACTGGAAGAACCCCAGAACCAAGGTTTTGGTGAACTGATCGAGCAGGATGATGATGAGCGCAATGCCCAGCCAGGGCAGCAGGCCCTGACTGGATGCGGCTGCCTTTTTGGTAGCCATCAGGCGTGCTCGCGGTGTTCGCCCGCGCCGTGCAGGTTGCTGTCGCAACGGCCACACAGGGTTGGGTGTTCGGGGTTGATGCCCACGTCATCACGGTAGTGCCAGCAGCGCTCGCACTTGGTCGACTCAGATGGGGTCACTGCCACGGCCAACGCTTCGCCTTGCACCAATTTCACCTTGGAAACGATGAGCACGAACTTGAGATCATCACCCAGACTGGACAGGATGGCGTGGTCATCGGCCGCTGCGGTGAGCGTGATTTCTGCTTGCAGCGAAGCCCCCACCTTGCCCTCGGTGCGAACGGCTTCGATGTCTTTGTTGACCAGATCGCGCACTTCGCGGATGCGAGCCCACTTGGTCAGAAGATCGGTTTGCTCTGCACCCGCGAAATCCCAATAGGTTTCGGTGAAGATGGTTTCACCACCGTTGAAGATCTTCCAGGCTTCTTCAGCCGTGAAGCTCAAGAACGGGGCCATCCAACGCAGCATGGCATTGGTGATGTGCCACAGCGCGGTTTGCGCAGCACGGCGAGCATGGCTCTTGGTGGCGCTGGTGTAGAGGCGGTCTTTGAGCACGTCCAGGTAGAACGCACCCAGGTCTTCCGAGCAGTACACCTGCAACTTGGCCACCACGGGGTGGAACTCATAGCGCTCGTAGTGGGCCAGGATGTCGGCCTGCAACTGGCCAGCACGCGCCAGGGCGTAGCGGTCGATTTCCAGCAGCTCGTTGAGCGGCACCGCATCGGTGGCAGGATTGAAATCCGACGTGTTGGCCAGCAAGAAGCGCAAGGTGTTGCGGATGCGGCGGTAGCCGTCGACCACGCGAGCCAGGATCTTGTCGTCAATACCCAGGTCGCCCGAATAGTCGGTCGATGCGGCCCACAAGCGGATGATTTCAGCGCCCATCTTGGAGCTGATTTCTTGCGGCGCCACCACGTTGCCAACCGACTTAGACATCTTCCGGCCTTGGCCATCCACGGTGAAGCCGTGGGTCAACAGGCCCTTGTAGGGCGCACGGCCATAAATGGCGCAAGCGGCCAACAGGGAGCTGTGGAACCAGCCGCGGTGTTGGTCATGCCCTTCCAGGTACAGATCGGCTTCCTGACCTTCGTGGTGCCCCGCTTGGGTGTGGCTGCCGTTTTGGGCATTGAGCACGTGGAAGAAGGTGGTGCCCGAGTCAAACCACACGTCCAGGATGTCGGTGGACTTGCTGTATTCGGCCGCCTGTGCACCCAGCCATTCGGCCGGGTCCAGACGCGACCAGGCCTCGACACCGCCCTGCTCCACCAAGTCGGCGGCCTTGTCCATCAAGGCCATCGTGTCGGGGTGCAGTTCACCGGTCACCTTGTGCAGGAAGAAAGGCAGTGGCACGCCCCAGTTGCGCTGACGGCTGATGCACCAGTCAGGGCGGTTGGCGATCATGTCGCGCAGGCGAGCACGGCCGTTTTCTGGGTAGAAGGTGGTTTGGTCGATGGCGTCCAGCGCGGTTTGTCGCAGGGTCTTCTCGGCCTTGTTGACGGTGAACACACCCTCGCCTTCGTCCATGCGCACGAACCATTGGGCCGCCGCGCGGAAGATGACAGGGGTCTTGTGACGCCAGCAATGCGGGTAGCTGTGCTCGATCGTCTTGGTGGACAACAGGCGACCGTGTTCGTTCAGAGTCTCCAGCACCACAGGCGCGGCCTTCCAGATGTGCTGGCCGCCAAACAAGGGCAGATCGGCTTCGTAGACGCCATTGCCTTGCACGGGGTTCAGGATGTCGTCGAACTTCAGGCCGTGAGCAATGCAGGAGTTAAAGTCGTCTACACCGTAGGCCGGTGCAGCGTGCACGATGCCGGTGCCGTCTTCGGCACTGACGTAATCAGCCAGGTAGACAGGGCTGACACGGTTGTAGCCTTCGTGAACATGCGCCAGGGGGTGCTTGAAGGTCATGCCCTCCAGCTTGGCCCCCGTGGTGGTGGCCACCACCTTGCAAGCCTCGGCTTCGAAACCGTAGCGTGCGCAGGCCTTTTCCACCAAGGACTCAGCCAACACCAGCAGGCCCTTGGGCGTGTCCACCAAGGCATAGGTCAGCTCGGGGTGCATGTTGAGCGCCTGGTTGGCCGGAATGGTCCACGCGGTGGTGGTCCAGATCACGGCAAAGGCGTCTTTGCTCAGGGCTGGCAAACCGAAGGCGGCAGCCAGCTTGGCAGGGTCAGCGCTCAAGAAGGCCACGTCGAGCGTTTGCGACTTCTTGTCAGCGTATTCGATTTCGAACTCGGCCAGCGAGGAGCCGCAGTCGAAGCACCAGTACACGGG
>CAYVOP010000123.1:0-9933 GCA_964453105.1 uncultured Aquabacterium sp.
GGACTGCCCCGCAACCTCAGCGCCAACAGCGCGGGCTACAGCGCGCGTGAGCTGTACGAACAAGTCAACGTCATCAACACGGAAGACATCGTCAAGTACTCACCCGACACGATGACCCGCAAGCGCTACATTGGCGACCGCAACGCGATCATCGAAACCCGCACCGCCAGCGTCACGGCCAGCGCCCGCTCGCTGGTGTATGCCGACGGCTTTCTGCTGTCAAACCTGCTGGGCAACAGCTTCAGCTACCCGCCGCGCTGGAACATGGTCGCCCCGGAAGAAATCAAACGGGTCGACTTCTTCTTTGGCCCCTACTCGGCCGCCCACCCTGGGAACTCGCTGGGCACCACGGTACAGATGACCACCCGCATGCCCCAGGCCTTTGAAGCCTCGGGCAAGGCACAACTCTTCCAGGAAAACTTCAGCCTGTACGGCCACAGCGGCTCGTTCACCGGCGACAACCTGCAAGCCTCGGTGGGCAACAAGGTGGGCGATCTGTCGTGGCTGCTGGGCGTGAACCAGCTCAACAGCCAAGGCCACCCCATGCAGTACGCCGTGGTGGAAGGCGCGGGCTCGGCGCACACCAACGGCACCGCTGCGACCGGCTTCGTGGAAGACACCAACCTCACAGGCGGGCGGCGCCTGATTCTGGGCGAAACCAGCCGCGACACCACCCACCAGAAAAGCATCCGCATCAAACTGGCCTACGACATCACCCCCACACTGAAGGCGCGCTACTGGCTGAGCCACTGGCAGAACCAGTCCTACAACCAGGTGACCAGCTACCTGCGCGATGCCAACGGCAACCCCATCACCACGGCCCGCCGCATTTACGACGGCGTGAGCAAGGACTACACCATCGGGGCCAATGCCTTCTCGGAAAACACCTGGGACCAGATGCACTGGATGAATGCCGTGTCCCTCAAAGGCACGCCTTCCAGTGAACTCGATTGGGACGCGTCGGCCACCTGGTACCGCATTGGGCATGACACCCAACACGCCAGCGCCCCCGATGGCCGAACCGGCACAGGTGGCAAGAAGTACTACGGCACCGAGGTGCGTAACCCCTATGGCGACGGCTGGCGCACACTGGACTGGCGCATGAACTGGCGAGGGCTGGCCGGGCACGACATCAGCGCCGGCTACCACTACGACCAATACGTGCTGAACTCGCAAACGTTCTTCAGCAATGCCGCTGCCACGGGCGAAAGCTGGAAAACGGCGGATGGCACGGCCCCGATGGCGGCTTCGCGCGGCAAGACCGAAACCCAGGCCCTGTACGCCCAAGACGCCTGGCGCTTTGCCCCTGACTGGTTGCTGACCCCGGGCTTGCGCACCGAAGCCTGGAAGGCCTTCGACGGCGGCAACACCGCCATCGTCAGCGGCAGCGTGAAGCAGGCGAACTACCAAACGCATGCGCAGAACTTGGCCCTGTCACCCAAGCTGGCCCTACAAAAGGCCACCGACGACAACTGGATCTACAAAGCCACCATTGGTCGCGCCTACCGCTTCCCCACCGTCACTGAACTGTTTCAGGCCATCACGGTGGGCAACAACCTCACCGTCAACAACCCCGATCTGAAACCTGAAAGCACCACCAGTTCCGAGTTGACCGCCGAGAAGCTGATGGACAACGGCCAGATGCGGGTATCGGTGTTTCACGAGAACCTGCACAACGCGCTGTACTCGCAACGCACCAGCGTAGACGGCACCACGGTGAGCGCGATCTCCAACGTGGACCAGGTTCGCACCACCGGCTTGACCCTGGCCGTACAGCACACCGACGTGGGCCTGGCCGGGTTGGACATGAACGGCAGCCTGACCTATGCCCGCGCCCGCATTGTGCGCAATGCCATTGCCCCCGCCACCGAGGGCAATGTGTACCCAGGCGTGCCTGACTGGCGAGCCACTTGGGTAGGCACCTACCGCGTCTCAGACAAGCTGGCTTGGACCCTGGCCGCCCGCTACAGCGGCAACCAGTCCAACCAACTGGACAACCTCGACACCAACCGCAGCACCTACACCTCCAACAGTCGTTACCTGGTGTGGGACACACGCGTGACCTGGACCGCAGCCCGAGGCATCAAGGTGGCCGCCGGCATCGACAACCTGAACAACGCAACCTACTACGCCTACCACCCAATGCCCCAACGCACGGTGCATGCGGAGTTGCAAGCCAGCTTCTGACGCGCTCGTTGGCGGTATCAGTCGCGGTGCCAATCTTTGTGAGAGGCACTGCGCGCGGTTTCGTGCGCCACCACCACCCGATTGCGTCCGGCGCGCTTGGCCTCGTACAAGGCGGCATCGGCGCGGCCGATCACATCGGCCCAATCTTCTTCGTTGCTGTGGCTTTGCGCCAGGCCCAGACTGACGGTGGGGCTCAATGGGCCTTCACTGCCATTCACCGTCAGCGCGGCGACTTCCTGGCGCAAGCGTTCGGCCACACGCTGGGCATCGTCCAGATCGGTGCTGCCCAGCACAATCAGAAACTCTTCTCCACCAATGCGACCCACACGATCTGAATCACGCAACTGCACCTTCAGACACGATGCGACCTTGCGTAAAACTTCATCGCCCACCGCATGGCCATGCAGGTCATTGATGGACTTGAATCGGTCCACGTCGATCATCATCAAGCACACAGGCTGGTGAACCTGCCGCCGATCTTTGTGTAGCCCATCCAGATAAGCCAAGATGGCACGCCGGTTGAGCAGGCCCGTCAGCGCGTCGTGTTGGGCCAGATCGGCCAGACGCATTTCCAACGCCTTGCGCTCGGTGATGTCGAGCAAAGTACCCACCAGGCCGGTGACCTCGCCCTGCGCATCACGCAGCACGGCCTTGTAAAACAGCACATCGCGCCGCTCGCCAGACGGCAGCTGAATCTGAGCTTCATAACGCTGCTCGCCCCCGCTTCGCATCAAAGCCTCATCGGCATCGAAGTAGACCTGAGCCAGATCAGGCGGCGACAAATCGAATACCGACATCCCCAGCAACTCATCAGAGCGCTTGCCCATGACCTCGGTGAAGGCCTTGTTGCACCCCTGATAGATGCCCTGCCGGTCTTTGAAAAAGACCGGCACCGGCAGCGCATCCAGCACAGACTGGACCAGATCGGGAGACAGGTGATTGATCAGCACTTGGAGAAATCAGGGCGGCGTTTTTCCATGATCGCAGACATCGCTTCCTTGGCGGCCGGCCCGCGAATCAAATCTGAGAAATGTTTGCCCTCTTCCATCATCACAGCAGGCAAAGTGGGATGGTGTTGCTTCATCAAAGCCTTGGTGATGCGCAATGAGGTCGCGGGCTTGGCGGCCAGCTTGGCGGCCTGTGCCTGGGCATAGCCATTGACCTCATGCGGGGGCAACACCCGATTGGCCAAGCCCATCTCCAGGGCCTCTTCCGCATAGAAGGCCTCGCCCAGCATCAGCTTCTCGGCCGCACGGTGGTAGCCGATCAAGTTCTGCAACAGCAGGCTGGAGCCCGCCTCAGGGCACGCCCCCAGGTTCACGAAGGGCATGCTGAATGCTGCGTTGTCGCCCGCATAGACCAAATCGCAGTGCAGCAACATCGTGGTGCCCACGCCCACAGCCGGGCCGCACACGGCCGCCACCACGGGCTTGGGGAAAGACTGCAGTGCCTGCAAGAAACGGAACACGGGCTCGTCCGTGCCCTTGGCGGCATCAGGCGGGCTGCTCAGGAAATCGATGAGATCGTTGCCTGCCGTGAACACGTCCACCGCCCCCTGAAACACGGCCACGCGCACCGCGTCGTCGGTCGCGCCTTGCTCCAGCGCTTGCGACAACACGGTGTACATGTCGCGGGTCAACGCATTCTTCTTATCGGGTCGATTGAAAGTCAGTGTCAAGACACCGCCTTCGATGTGCTTCAAGATCAGATCGCTCATGGTTTTGTCTCCTCGTTATGCGGCGCTGGCGCCAATCCACTGCAATGCCCTGGGCCACAACTGCTGCGCAGCCGCAGGCTTGAACACCCCAAAATGCCCCACAAACGGCAAACCCAGAGGCTTGGGATCAATGGCTTCGAATGTGACCGAAGCATTGGAATACAAGTGATAGAGCCGACGAATGCCCATGGGCGACACCAGCTCGTCATCTTCAGCCAATACCGCATGAATTGGCTGGCGGATGCGCGCGTAAAGCGCGCGAAACACGTCGCCCTCCACACCCAGATAGTCAGGATGCAGGCACCAGCGACGCCACTGCCACATCACGTTGGCGGGCAAATCACCCACCACCCCCATTTTCTTGCCCGGGAAGTACCCCGCCAAACCCACGCTGACGGGCGCGATGACCCACCACAACAAAGGCGCTTTGCTACGCACGGCGGGCGCGTTGTAGCGCCAATAGCCATTCCCACTGGCCACCGTGACCACCTTGTCGAATTGTTCCGGATGATCCAGCCAGCCAAACAACTGCCCACCCAGGCTGTGGCCAAGATAGGTGCGCGGCACGGTCGGCCACCGCGCGTGAACATACTCGCACACAGCCGCGAGATCTCGCTCGGCCCAATCGGTCAACCGCGCATCAAAGCCTCGCAGACGATGGGGCGCCGACTCACCAATCCCGCGAAAGTCAAACGTGGTCACCGCGACGCCCTGCGAGGCCAGCCACAAGGCAAATGCCTCGTAAAAGCGCTGCCCCACCCCCATGGCCGAAACGATCAGCAAAGCCCGCTGCACAGGACCTGAGGGCAGATATTCCCGCCCAGTCAGCACATACCCGTCACGGGCTTTGATCTGTATGGACTGAACGACTGTCATTTACTACGCCCCCAACCAAGGCAAGCTGACCGCCCACACGCGAGGGCCAGCCTTGGGATGAAAGAAGTGGAAATGCCCGATGGCCTTCACGCCCAGCTCACGCGGTTTGAGCGTGACCCAGCGCAGGGCCGCCTGCTTGTAATGCTCATGCACAGCCTTGATGCCACGTTTCGTGGCCATCTCATCATCGGCCACCATCACCACAGTGATCGGGGTCTTCACGCTGGCATAGGCTGCCTTCACGTGTGCGCCCTCACTGACAATGAATTCGGGGTGCTGACACCATCGACGCCATTGCGCCACCACACCGCGAGGCAGATCGCCCACTGCACGCAAACGCCGCCCCGCGAAATAGCCATTCATCCGCACACTGATGGGCACCAGCACATTCCAGAACAAACCCATGCCGTAACGCAGGGGCCGCGCCAAATGGGGCGCATAACCGCTGCCGCTGCCCAAGGTGACCACACGGTCCACCGCCGGGTGCGGTGGCATCAGGCCATACAAGATGCCGCCCATGCTGTGCCCAAACCAAGACAGCGGCATGCCTGGGTGCGCTTGGGCCACGGCCTCCATCATCGCGGGGGCGTCCAGTTGAGCCCAATCGGTCAGCTTGGCCTTGTAGCCCTTCAACGACTCAGGAGCCGACTGCCCCATGCCGCGCCAGTCAAAGGTGTAGACCACGCAAGCCTGGTCGGCCAGCCACTGCGCATAGCGCTTGTAGAAGGTCTGCGGCACCCCCAACGCGGGCGCCAGGATCACGGCCCGCACGGCGGGTCGGCCGGGCCGGCCATCGCGTGGGCTCGGCACGTAGCGCGTGGCCACGATGGTCTGTCCATCCGAGGTTTGAATCGCCAAAGACTGCATGAGGACTCGGTCAAGCCCCGAGGGGGGCCTTCATAAATAAAAAAAGCCCGCACGAAGCGGGCTTTGGTTTGATCGTCAAACGCAAGGTTCAACGAATCAGATCGATCACAGGCTGTCGACGCGCTCGAAAATGCCAGCAGCGCCTTGGCCGGAACCGATACACATGGTGACCATGCCGTACTTGCCGCCAGTGCGACGCAGACCGTGAACCACGGTAGCGGCGCGGATGGCACCAGTAGCGCCCAGGGGGTGACCCAGAGCGATCGCGCCGCCCATGGGGTTGACCTTGGCGCGGTCCAGCACGTAACCCTTGCTGTCCAGATCCTTCAGAACGGCCAGAGATTGAGCAGCGAACGCTTCGTTCAACTCAACCCAGTCCAGATCCGAAGCCTTCAGACCTGCGTATTCCAGCGCCTTAGGAATGGCTTCGATCGGGCCGATACCCATGATTTCTGGAGGCACGCCCTTGACGGCGAAAGCCACGAACTTGGCCAAAGGCTTCAGACCGTATTTCAGGCAAGCTTCCTTGGAAGCCAGGATCAAGCAGCCAGCGCCGTCGGAAGTTTGCGACGAGTTACCGGCCGTGACGGAACCCTTGGCAGCGAACACGGGACGCAGCTTGGCCAGGCCTTCCACCGAAGTGTCAGGACGAGCGCCTTCGTCACGGTTCACGGTCTTGGTCTTGACCACGACTTCGCCTGTTTCCAGGTTAGGAACGCGTGTTTCGATGGTGATGGGGGTGGTTTCAGCGTCGAAGAAGCCAGCTTCTTGAGCGGCGATCGCACGACGGTGAGACTCAGCAGCGAAAGCGTCTTGATCAGCGCGAGAGATCTCCCACTTCTCAGCAACCTTCTCAGCGGTCATGCCCATGCCGTAGGCGATGCCCACGTTTTCGTCGAGGTTCACGACGGCAGGGTTGAACGAAGGCTTGGCACCACCCATGGGAACCATGGACATCGATTCCACGCCACCGGCGATCATGACTTCGGCTTCGCCCACGCGGATGCGGTCAGCAGCCATCGAAACGGCAGTGATACCAGCAGCGCAGAAGCGGTTGACCGTTGCACCAGCCACAGTCTTAGGCAGACCGGACAGCAGCGCGGCGATCTTGGCCACGTTCATGCCTTGTTCGCCTTCAGGCATTGCGCAACCCACGATCGCGTCTTCAATGGCGGCAGGATCCAGGGTAGGAACTTGAGCCAGCGCGTTCTTGATGGTGGCAACCAGCAGGTCGTCAGGACGGGTGTTCTTGAACATACCGCGACCAGACTTGCCGATCGGAGTACGGGTAGCAGCGACGACGTATACGTCACGAAGTTGTTTAGACATGTGTTGTCTCCGATCGATCAGTTGCGGACAGGCTTGCCGGTGGACAGCATGCCCATGATGCGCTCTTGCGTCTTGGGGTTGTCCAACAGGTTGCAGAAGTGCTTGCGCTCCAGGGCGTGCAGGTATTCCTCGCTCACCAGGGTGCCAGCATCGACGTCACCGCCGGTCAGCACGTCAGCGATGCAGGAGCTGATGTAGTAGTCGTGGGCGGAGATGAAACCACCGTCACGCATATTGATCAGCGAAGACTGCAGCGTGGCCTTCACGTTGCGGCCAGCGACAGCGAACTGGCGCTTGGCAGGAGCACGGTAGCCGGACTCGTACATGGCCTTGGCTTGTGCGATGGCAACGTACAGGATTTCGTCCTTGTTGGGCACCACGATGTCGCCGTCCAGCAGGTAGCCGAACTTGCGAGCTTCGATGGCAGAGGTTGCCACCTTGGCCATGGCGGAAGCTTGGAAGAATTCCTTGATGTAGGCCATCAGGTCGACCGGAGTCTGACCGGAGATGCCCTTGGAGGTTTCCAGCAACTCAGCAGCGCGACGAGCTTGGTAAGCCAAGCCACCGCCGCCGGGGATCAGACCCACGCCGACTTCGACCAGACCCACGTAGGTTTCCATGGCAGCCACGCGCTTGGCGGTGTGGACAGCCAGTTCGCAACCACCACCCAGGGCCAGACCGTGCATGGCAGCGACGGTCGGCACGTTGGAGTAACGCAGCGACAGCATGAAGTCTTGCAGTTGCTTCTCGAACGGAGCAATGGCCTTGCCGCCACCAGCCATGAAGGCAGGCATCATGGATTGCAGGTCAGCACCAGCAGAGAATGGGCCGTCGTAAGACCAGATCACCAGGCCCTTGTAGCCAGCTTCGGCGATTTCCAGGCCCTTGGACAGACCAGCGGTGACTTCCGCCGAGATGGTGTGCATCTTGGACTTGATCGAAGCGATGACCACTTCGTCGTCCAGGGTCCACAGGCGGATGGCGGCGTCTTCGAACAGCGTCTTGCCAGCGGTGGCGCCGGTGGCGGCGTTCGAGCCCAGCACGTTTTCGCGGAAGAACTGACGCTTGTAGACGGGCAGGTCACGCACGGGCACGTACTTGCCGGCCTTGGGCGACCAGGAGCCTTCCGAGGTGTGGACGCCATCGCGGCCGTCAAACACCCAGGCGGGCAGAGGAGCCTTCGACAGCGCCTTACCGGCGTCGATGTCGGCCTTCACCCATTCAGCCACTTGCTTCCAGCCGGCTTCTTGCCAGATCTCGAAAGGACCTTGCTTGGAACCGAAGCCCCAACGCATAGCAAAGTCGATGTCGCGAGCGGACTCAGCGATTTCGCCCAGCAGCACAGCAGCGTAGTGGAAAGCGTTACGCATGATGCCCCACACAAACTGAGCTTGTGGGTTGGACGATTCACGCAGAGCCTTCAGGCGCTCAGCAGCAGGCTTCTTCAGGATGTCAACGACTTCCTTGTCGGCCTTGCCACCAGCGGCAACGTACTCACCAGTTGCTGCATTGAATTGCAGAATGGTCTTGCCTTCCTTCTTGAAGAAGCCAGCCTTGGTCTTGGAACCAAAGTTGCCCTTTTCAATCAGTGCGGTCAAAGCGGCTGGGGTGTCAAAAGCGCCGGCAAACGGGTCGCTCTTGGCACCGTTTTGCAGTGTCTTGATGACGTGAGCCATGGTGTCCAGACCGACCACGTCAGCGGTACGGAAAGTAGCGGACGAAGCGCGACCCAGCTTCTTGCCGGTCAGGTCGTCAACGATGTCGTAGCCCAGGCCAGACTTTTCAACTTCGCGGAAGGTCAGCAGCATGCCAGCCACGCCAACGCGGTTGGCAACGAAGTTAGGTGTGTCGAAAGCGCGGATCACGCCCTTGCCGACCACGGAAGCAGAGAAGGTCTCCAGCTGGTCAACCACGGCAGGCGCGGTGAACTGGGTGGGGATCAACTCCAACAGGAACATGTACCGTGGAGGGTTGAAGAAGTGGATGCCCAGGAAGCGCGAACGCAGTTGCTCTGGCAACACGTTGGCCATGGCCGTGATGGACAAACCAGAAGTGTTGGTGGCCAGGATGGCCTTGTCGTTGACGAAGGGAGCGATCTTCTTGTACAGATCTTCCTTCCAGTCCAGACGCTCGGCGATGGCTTCGATGATCAGATCGCAGCCGCGCAGCTCTTCCAGATGTTCTTCGTAGTTGGCTTGCTGGATCAGAGCAGCATCTTCGGCCACGCCCAGGGGCGACGGCTTCATCTTCTTGAGGTTTTCGACAGCCTTGGTCACGATGCCGTTCTTGGCACCTTCCTTGGCGGGCAAATCGAACAGGACGACTGGCACTTTGCAGTTGACCAGATGAGCAGCGATCTGAGCGCCCATCACGCCGGCGCCGAGCACGGCAACCTTGCGTACGTTGAATTGACTCATGTTCTCTCCTAGCAGAACTCAAATGAATGGAGATGGATGAAGGGAGGTGAAAACCTCACCTCCCTTGAACAGCCCGTCGATTAGAACAGGGCTTCGTCCATTTCCATCAGGGGCTTCAGACCAGCCTTGGCGGTGATCATCAGGGTCTCGACTTCAGGCATCAGCTTGGCGAAGTAGAAGCGAGCGGTCGTCAGCTTGGCCTTGTAGAAGGTGTCGCCAGAAGCTTGCTTTTCCAGAGCGATCTTGGCCATGCGGGCGAAGAAGTAAGCGTAGACCATGTGGCCGACCACGCGCAGGTAGTCCACAGCAGCGGCGCCCACTTCGTCAGGGTTCTGCATGCCCTTCATGCCGATTTCCATGGTGAAGGCTTGCACCTTCTTGCCCAGGTCAGCCAGAGGCACGGTGAACTCTTGCATCGCTGCGTTGTCGGCGTTTTCCTTCACGAAGGTGGACACCAGCTTGCCGAACTTGGTCAGCTTGGCGCCAGCGTCGCCCAGGACCTTACGACCCAACAGGTCAAGCGATTGAACTGTGTTTGTG
>CAYVOP010000124.1:0-4281 GCA_964453105.1 uncultured Aquabacterium sp.
TACCGCGCCAGTGGCGCCGGCGGCCAGCACATCAACAAAACCGACTCGGCCGTTCGCATCACCCACATTCCCACAGGCATCGTGGCCGAATGCCAAGACGACCGCAGCCAGCACCGCAACAAGGCCAAGGCGCTGGCCGTGCTGGGCGCACGCATTCGCGACAAGGAACGCCTGGAGCGCCAAGCCAAGGAAGCTGCGCACCGCAAGAGCCTCGTGGGCTCGGGCGACCGATCCGACCGCATTCGCACCTACAACTTCCCCCAGGGCCGCCTGACCGATCACCGCATCAACCTCACGCTCTATAAGCTCACCACCATCATGGAAGGCGACCTCAGTGAAGTGGTGCGCGCCCTGTTGGCCGCTCAGGCCGCTGAACAGCTGGCAGAGCTGGAGGCCGCCACTGGTGTCTGACACGCCCATCACACTGGAACAAGCACTGCTCTCGGCCCGCCAAGCCGGCGTCGACCGGCTAGACGCGCAGTTGATGCTGTGCGAACTGCTGGAGCAAAGCCGCACCTGGCTGCTGGCGCATGATCGCGACCTGATCGCCCCCGACACCCTGGCGCGCTTTCAAAGCTGGGTCTCCCGCAGGGCACAGGGCGAACCGCTGGCCTACCTGGTGGGCGACAAGGAATTCTTTGGGTTGAACCTGCAGGTCAACCCTCACGTGCTCATTCCTCGCCCTGACACCGAAATCTTGGTGGAATGGGCGCTGGAACACTTGGCAACCCAACCCGAGCAGAACGTACTCGACTTGGGCACCGGCAGCGGTGCCATCGCCCTGGCGTTGCAACACCGATGCCCACAGGCTCACGTGACCGCCGTGGACGCCAGTGCGGGCGCACTACAAACGGCGCAGCACAATGCTCAAAAGTTGAACTTGCCCGTGCGCTTCCTGCTGGGTTCCTGGCTGCAACCCGTTCAGGGCGAGTCGTTTGACCTGATCGTCAGCAACCCGCCCTACATTGCTGAGCACGATCCGCATCTGCAAGCCCTCACCCACGAACCCATCACCGCGCTGACCGCCGGCCCCGATGGTCTGGACGACCTCCGCCACATCGTGCTGGCCGCCCGAGACCACCTACGCCCAGGCGGCTGGCTGCTGCTCGAACACGGTTACGACCAAGCTGAGGCGGTGGCCGCTCTGCTGGCTCAAGCTGGCTATACCCGCATCGAAACCCGCCGCGACCTGGGCGGCAACACCCGCTGCACTGGCGGGCAAACCCTTCCCTCTTCAGCCTGACGCCCCCCTGAAACGGGGCCCCATTTCGGGGATGAACCTGTCACGACTGCTCACAAGTCGCCTCCACAAAACACCGGGCGACGCGTACGATCAAAACATCGATCAGGAGTTCGTCATGCATTCAACCCTGTCACCGTCGCGCCCCTCCACCCGTCGCCCACTCATCGCAGTGGCTGCAACGGTTGCGGCGTGCCTGGCTGCAGGGGCCGCAAACGCGCAGATCGTGCCGCGCGCCACCCATGTGTTGCGCAGCGTGGGCGGCAGTGAATACAGCTTCACCCGACTGAACCTGCGTGCCAGTGGCCTGGGGCTGAATCTGGCCGGGCAAACCTTCTGGCCTAGTTGGGAAGGCCGTGTGGGCGTGATGATGGACCGCCCCACCAACCCACTGAAAGACACCTATGTGTTGTTCCAGCCGGTCTCCAACGGGCTGAACATCCGCAGCATGCACGTGCTGACCGACTACTACATTGAAGGCGGCTTCCGCGCCACTGCCGGCATGATCCGCGGAGATGCCGTGCGTTCGTGGTGGGATGGCGGCGGCGAAGGCCTCAACATCAGCCTGCAGCGCGTCGACAGCATGTCCGTTCCGGGCGGCGCCCCTGGCGTTGGCCTGGCCACCCTGGGCAGCCAGTCAGCCCCCTACATTGGCGCAGGTTACAGCACACGCATCAACACCGCAGCCATCAGCAGCCCCTGGCGCTTCAACGCCGATCTGGGCCTGATTTCCGTCAACCAGAACAACGTCAACCGCATCTCGCGCACTCTGATGGGCGAACAAGGCTTCGACGAACTGGTTCGCGATCTGCGCCTGCGTCCGCTGGTGAAAGTCTCGGTGGGCTACTCGTTCTGACCCCCAGAACAACACAAGATTAGCCCCAGGCAAGGCCAGACAAGGTCGAGCCTGATATAAACGCGCTATTCCTATTTCAAGTCTTCCAAGTCAGTGACGCTATGAGCGACGTACAGAAACAGATCGACGACCTCGTCAAAAACAACCGTGTGGTCCTCTTCATGAAGGGCACCGCACAATTTCCACAATGCGGTTTTTCGGGCCGCGCCGTCCAAATCCTCAAGACCTGTGGCGTGACCGATCTGGTCACCGTCAATGTGCTGGAAGACGAGGGCATTCGCCAAGGCATCAAGGAATACGCCAACTGGCCCACCATTCCTCAGCTCTACATCAAGGGCGAGTTCATCGGCGGCTCGGACATCATGATGGAGATGTACCAGTCGGGCGAACTGCAAAGCACCCTGGGCGCCTGACCCCCACAGGCATGACTGAGCGCCGCCCTCGCAGGCTCATTGTGGGCATCACCGGTGCCAGCGGCGCCGTCTATGGCGTTCGCCTGCTGGAGCGCGCACGCCAATTGGGGGTTCAGACCCATCTGGTGGTCACCCCGGCTGGGGTGCTCAACGTGCACCATGAACTGGGCTTGGACCGCAGTGCGCTCGAAGCCTTGGCTGATCAGGCCCACTCGCCCAACGACGTGGGCGCCTGCATTGCCAGCGGCAGCTTTCAGGCCGACGCCATGGTCATCGCCCCATGTTCCATGAAGACCCTGGCATCGGTGGCGCACGGCATGGGCGACAACCTACTGACCCGCGCAGCCGATGTCACCCTGAAAGAACGGCGTCGGCTGGTGTTGATGGTGCGCGAAACGCCCTTCAACCTGGCCCACCTGCGCAACATGACCGCCGTGACCGAAATGGGCGGCGTGATCTTCCCGCCTCTACCGGCCTTCTACCACCGCCCGCAAACCATTGACGAGTTGGTGCAAGACACGGTCGAGCGCGTGCTGGTCATGGTCGGGGTAGACACGGCTCAGCCGCAAAGCTGGCAGGGCCTGTGATCTCGGCGGCCGGATCGCGCGCCGCTCGTTGATCGGATATCAGCGACGGCCCGTGCTGTCGTACTGCGCCACCTGATAACCTGGCTCGGGCGCTTTCCAGCGTCGCCAGGCCGCAGTCACCATGTTTGGATACTCCGCCCGACCGCGGCTACCGTTGTAGCGCCCCAAGGCCATGAACAGGTTGCCCTTTTCACGGTCCAGATAGTGCCGCAGGATCACACAGCCAAAACGGATGTTGGTCTGCATGTGAAACAGACTGGACGCATCGCCATTGCCGATGGTGCGCGACCAGAACGGCATGATCTGCATATAGCCACGCGCACCCACCGATGAAATCGCGAACTTGCGGAAACCGCTTTCCACCTGAATGAGGCCCAGGACCAAGGATGGCTCCAGCCCCGCCCGCTTGGCTTCGTAGCAAACGGTGTTCAGAAACTCGGTACGCACCAACTCGTCGGGCTTGCGTTTGAACAAGCGTGCCTCGTTGGCGCGGCTCCAGCGTTCGCATTCCTGGCGCTGCGTGTCATCGGCAAACACCAACTTGGGCGGCTCGCCCCGGCCCACCGCAGCAGACAGGGCCGAGCGCACCGAATCGGCCAAAGGCTCTTCCACCTGTGCGCCCGCCCATGCCGCACCCGCCCCAGTCATGACAGACAGGGCCAGCAGGCACCGCGATGCCAGGCGAGACATGGACACACGTAAGGCAATCATCCCGTCAACCTTAACTGATCGGAAAAATGTCGGTCAAGCGAGTTGCAGGGCTTTTGCCAGGTGGTTCATGACTTCTGCCACGGGCACCTTGGTTGCCTCGGCATCGGTGCGGGCCTGGTACTCGGCTACGCCTTCCTTCAGCCCCTTGTCGCCCAGCACCACGCGGTGCGGCACGCCAATCAGCTCCCAGTCGGCAAACATGGCGCCGGGGCGCTCGCCGCGGTCATCCAGGATCACGTCCACGCCCTTGGCCAGCAAGTCAGCGTGCAACTGATCGGCTGCAGCCTTGACGGCCTCGGAACGGTCATAGCCAACCGGGCAGATCACCACGGTGAACGGCGCAATGCTGTCCGGCCAGATGATGCCGCGCTCATCGTGCTTCTGCTCGATGGCCGCCCCCAGGATACGGGTCACACCAATGCCGTAGCAGCCCATCTCAAAATGCTTGGGCTTGCCGTCCACATCCAGGAACGT
>CAYVOP010000124.1:4291-5135 GCA_964453105.1 uncultured Aquabacterium sp.
GAGTACTTGGTGCCCAGGTAGAACACGTGACCCACTTCGATGCCGCGCTGAATGGCCAGCACGCCCTTGCCATCTGGCGACGGATCGCCTTCGACCACGTTGCGGATGTCGGCCACCAGGTCGGGTTCGGGCAGGTCGCGACCCCAGTTCACACCCTTGATGTGGAAGCCCGCTTCGTTGGCACCACAGACAAAGTCGCTCATGTTGGCCACGGTGCGGTCAGCAATGACCTTCACGTTCTTCACGCCAACCGGGCCCAGATAGCCTGGCTTGGTGCCGAAGTGCGCCACGATTTCGCTTTCGGTGGCGAAACGGAAGCCGGCCTTCAAGCCCGTGCCATCGGCCAACTCCAACTTGCCTGCCTTGACTTCATTGAGGTCGTGGTCGCCACGGACCAGCAGCAGCCAGATGGTGGTCTTGACGATTTCGCCCTGCTCATTGGTTTCGTCGGTTGCCAGCACCAAGGACTTGACGGTTTGAGTGAGCGGCAGATTCAGCAACTCGGCCACGTCGGGGCAGGTGCTCTTGCCGGGGGTAGCGACCTTTTCCAGCGCCACGGTGGCGGCACCGCGTTGCGCAATCAGACTCAAAGCTTCGGCCAGTTCGATGTTGGCGGCATAGTCGCTGGTGGGGCAGTACACGATGGCATCTTCGCCGGTGTCGGCGATCACCTGGAACTCGTGCGAACGGTCGCCCCCAATGGCGCCGGTGTCGGCCGCCACAGCGCGGAACTGCAAGCCCAGACGCTCGAAGATGCGGGTATAGGCCGCATACATGGCGTCGTAGGTCTTGCCGGCGCTCTCGACATCACGGTCGAAGGAGTAGGCGTCCTTCATCGTGAACT
>CAYVOP010000124.1:5145-9864 GCA_964453105.1 uncultured Aquabacterium sp.
GCGGCCACGCATCACACCAAAGCGAGGGCGACGCTCGTCGCGGAACTTGGTCTGGATCTGATAGAAGTTCTTAGGCAACTGACGATAGCTGCGCAACTCCTGGCGAGCAATGTCGGTGATGACTTCTTCGGCTGTGGGCTGGATGACAAAGTCGCGGCCATGGCGATCCTTGAATCGCAGCATTTCCTCGCCCATTTTCTCGAAGCGGCCCGTTTCCGCCCACAGCTCGGCCGGCTGAACCACAGGCATGGTCAGCTCCACGCAGCCAGACTTGTTCAGCTCATCGCGGATGATGTTTTCCACTTTGCGGATGGTGCGCAAGCCCATGGGCATGTAGTTGTACAGGCCCGCGCCCAGCTTTTTGATGAGGCCGGCGCGCATCATCAGCTTGTGGCTGACGATCTCGGCGTCAGCGGGGGCTTCTTTCAGTGTGGAGATGAAAAACTGGGATGCTTTCATTGATGTGAAAAATTCACCGCTAGGGTTGAGCCTGATCCCGACGCACTAGGCGGGCACGGCTGGCGGTGCAATAATGATTTCAGTTGAAAATTTGGAGTTGATTATGCTCGACCGAGAAGGCTTTCGGCCGAACGTCGGCATCATCCTGCTCAATCATCGGAATCAGGTTTTCTGGGGCAAGCGCATTCGCACCCATTCCTGGCAGTTTCCGCAAGGCGGCATCAAACACGGAGAGTCGCCCGAGCAGGCGATGTTTCGCGAGTTGCACGAAGAAGTGGGCTTGCTGCCGGATCACGTCCGCATTGTGGCCCGCACCCGCGACTGGCTTCGCTACGAGGTGCCACAGCACTTCATTCGCAAAGACGCACGCGGCCATTACAAGGGCCAGAAGCAGATCTGGTTCCTGTTACAGATGATGGGGCGCGATTGCGACATGAACCTGCGTGCCAGCAGCCACCCCGAGTTCGATGCCTGGCGCTGGCATGAATACTGGGTGCCGCTGGAAAGCGTGATCGAGTTCAAGCGCGAGGTGTATTACTTGGCTTTGACCGAACTGTCGCGCTTTCTACCCAAGCCTCAAGGGCAGGCCAATCGCTACCTGCGCGGCAACATGAGGCAAGGCCGTCGCGACGGAGAGCCCGCCTCCGAACTGGCCCCTGAAGCGCAAAGCTCGGTCGCAGCAGGCGAGTAAACAAGCAAGCCAACTCCGCTCGCGTGCAATGCGCAAGCCATGAGCAAGGCAAAAAAAATGGAGCCCGAGGGCTCCATTTTTCATTCCACTTCGATCTTGGTCGAACACTCGGCGTCAGCCGGGTTGATGTTGCAGCGTGCCTTCTTGATGATGTTCAGGCCGGTCTTGTTGTACAGACCTTGCTTGGCGATGTCGGCACGGGCCTCACGCAGCATCAGCACATACTTGGGAACCGATTCCGCAGGCAGATCATCCCAGACCGAAGCGGGAATGCCCTTCTCGGCGGTTTGAATGATGCGCATGGCGCGATCAAACTGGCTCAGCCAGTATTGACGCGACTTCTCGCCCGCTCCTTCAGGGAACTTGCTGCGGTTCAGGATGACCTGCACCGTGGGGATCATGATGGGGAAGCGACCGATGGCACCCGTGGTGCCAATGCCCTTGTACAACTCGAAAGGCTTGTAGGCCACGGCAGGCAAGGTCACCATGTCCACAAAACCATTGTTGAACTTGGGGCCGATGTTGGTGACATCCACCGACACGGGCTGCGCGCCAATGCGCTGAATCATCACACCCTGAGCCTTGTCATAGTCGAACGCGGCAATCTTCTTGCCCGACAGACCTTCAACCGAGTTGATCTTGCGATCGCGCACGATGGGGTATGCCGCACCGAGAGGGAAGATGCCCCCCACTTCGTAGTTGCCTTCGACCATCAGCTTGCCGGCCTGAGGCGTGGCAAACACTTCGATGACCTTCTTGACCACGTCGTAGCTGGCCTTGATGTCGATCTTGCCGTCTTTGACGATGGTGGTCGACCCGATGCTGTCGATCGAACCGGCCACGGCATTGAACTGGCGAGTGCGGAAAGCCGTGGCCACCACACCGTCGCATTGGCCGGCACGGAAGTCTTCCACGGCCACGCGTTCGTCCACATAGGTTTTGATGTCGAAATCAATGCCATTCTTTTGCATGGCCAAGGCGTAGTCGGTCGAGGCGGCGTACACATCGCCCGTCTTACCCACCACGTCCCACACACAGATCACCGACTTGGCTTGCGCCAACACGGGCAGAGCCAGCAGGCCGGCAACCGCCAGGGCCTGGGTCAGACGATTTGCTCCCTTGACGGAAGACTGCTTTTGCTTAGCCATCGGGCCTCCTTGAACAGCACAGACACTGAGCCGACACCCACGTTCGGCGCCGGTGCAGCATATTTCAAGAAGCCCATGCGCCCGTAACAGAGTGCATCTTTTCCCCCACAGGGGAAGCCCCATGGCAGACCGAGCGATCAGGCCAGAACGAGGTTGTCGCGGTGGATCATTTCGGGCTCGTTGCTGAAGCCCAAAGCCGCCTCGATGTCGGCGCTGGCCTTGCGCACGATCAGGCGGGCTTCGCTGCTGGCGTAATTGGCCAAGCCACGGGCCACGTCTTGCCCCTGCGCATTGCGCACGGCGATGACGTCACCGCGATGGAAGTCGCCCACCACATCGACCATACCAATGGGCAGCAAGCTCTTGCCTTCGTCTCGCAACTTGATCAAGGCGCCGTCGTCAATGATCACAGCGCCACGCAGTTGAAGATGGTCGGCCATCCATTGCTTGCGCGCAGTGAGCTTGGCGGTCGCCGCCACAAACAGCGAGCCAATGGCCTCGCCTTGCGTCAGGCGCACCAGCACATCGGTTTCTCGCCCCCAGGCAATGACGGTGGAAGCACCACTGCCCGCAGCACGCTTGGCCGCCAACACCTTGGTGATCATGCCGCCTGTGCCCACACGAGAGCCCGCGCCGCCCGCCATTTGCTCCAAGGCTGGGTCGCCCGCCGTGCAAACTTCGATGAAGCGAGCCGCAGGGTCCTTGCGCGGATCGGCGCTGTACAGGCCCTTCTGGTCGGTCAGGATGACCAGCGCATCGGCTTCAACCAAGTTGGCCACCAGGGCCCCCAAGGTGTCGTTGTCGCCGAACTTGATTTCGTCGGTGACCACCGTGTCGTTTTCATTGATGACCGGCACCACCTTGTGCGACAACAGTGTCAGCAAAGTGGAACGCGCATTGAGGTAGCGCTCGCGGTCAGCCAGGTCTGCATGGGTAAGCAGGACCTGAGCACTGCCCATGCCGTGTTCACGCAGCTTGGTTTCGTACATCTGGGCCAGGCCCATTTGCCCCACCGCCGCCGCCGCCTGCAGTTCATGCAGCTCTTTCGGGCGCGAGGCCCAACCCAGGCGCTTCATGCCCTCTGCAATAGCACCGCTGGACACCATGATGACCTCGCGGCCATCGTGCGCCAGCGCAGCCATCTGGCGGCACCAGTTGCCAATGGCTTCGGCGTCGACGCCCCGCCCTTCGTTGGTCACCAGGCTGGAGCCCACCTTGACGACAATGCGGCGGGCATTCTTCAACACATCGTTCATGGACTGGTCAGCCTGAATGGGGTTCAACGGAAACGGGGATCGTCGGCATCAGGGACGAAGGCGTCGTCCTTGCTGCGCTGGGTGGCCGCCTTCTTGGCCACAACCTTCTTTGCCACAACCTTTTTGGCTGCGGCTTTCTTGGCCGCTGCTTTTTTCGCCGGGGCTTCAGGCGCGCTGGAGGTTGGCGCCTTCACGGTGGCTTTCTTTGCCGCCACTTTCTTGGCTGCCACCTTCTTTGCTGCTGCCTTCTTGGCAGCAACCTTTTTGCTTGCGGGCTTGGCCGCAGGCACCGCTTCGCCCACCTGGGCAGACAGATCCACCTGTGCCACGGGCTCAGCGTGTTCAATCAATTCGCCGTCAGCATCGAAGCGCACATCGGTTTCGGTGTGGTGTTCCTGCATGGACGCCACATGCTGATAGATGGACTGCACCAAATGCTCACACCCCTCGCGCGTCAGCGCGGAGATCTGGAACACGGGGCCCTTCCAGCCATAGCGTTTGACGAAGTTGACCACCTTGGCCACGCGCTGGTCAGCAGGCACCATGTCGAGCTTGTTGAGCACCAACCAACGAGGCTTCTCGAACAAGGCCTGGTCGTAGATCTTGAGTTCGTTGACGATGGCCTTGGCCTGAGCCACGGGGTCCACGCCTTCGTCGAAGGGCGCCAAGTCAACCACGTGCAGCAGCACGCGGGTGCGCTGCAGGTGGCGCAGGAACAGGTGACCCAAACCCGCCCCTTCGGACGCACCTTCGATCAGACCAGGAATGTCGGCCACGACGAAGCTCTTTTCCGGGCCCACACGCACCACGCCCAGGTTGGGATGCAAGGTGGTGAAGGGGTAGTCGGCGATCTTGGGGCGTGCGTTCGAGATGGCGGCAATCAGGGTGGACTTGCCGGCATTGGGCATGCCCAGCAAGCCGACATCGGCCAGCACGCGCAGCTCGAGCTTGAGTTTGTAGGCTTCGCCGGGCCAACCAGGGGTTTTCTTGCGTGGCGCACGATTGGTGGCGGTTTTGTAGTGCAGGTTGCCGAAGCCGCCGTCACCGCCCTTGGCCAGCATGCGTTGCTCGACGTGCTCGAGCAGCTCCATCATGATTTCGCCTGTTTCATAGTTGCGAATGATGGTGCCCACAGGCATGCGCAAGACGATGTCTTCACCGGCTG
>CAYVOP010000125.1:0-9824 GCA_964453105.1 uncultured Aquabacterium sp.
ACCGGGTCCAGCGTGGGGTCGGCAAACAGCTTGTCGGCCAGCGGCTCGATGCCGGCTTCGCGGGCAATCATGCCCTTGGTGCGGCGCTTGGGTTTGTACGGCAGGTACAGGTCTTCCAGTTCCTGCTTGGTGGGTACAGTTTCGATGGCGGCGCGCAGCTCGGGCGTCAGCTTGCCCTGCTCTTCAATGCTCTTGAGCACTGCGGCGCGGCGTTCTTCCAGCTCGCGCAGGTAACCCAAGCGGGCTTCCAGATCACGCAGTTGCGTGTCGTCCAGGCCGTCGGTGGCTTCTTTACGGTAACGGGCGATGAAGGGAACGGTGGCGCCACCGTCCAGCAGCTCCACAGCAGCTACGACTTGTGCGGGGCGAACTTTCAGTTCGGCCGCCAATTGCATCAGGATCTTGTCCAAGCTCTGGCCTTGTAAGAGAAATCTGCAACAGGCCCTGTTCAGGCGAAACCGCCAACAGGGACATGAGGGGGCGCAGTTTGCCACACGCCCAGCACCGTGCTTTCCCTCGGAGGTGACTCGGGTGGAGGGGGAAGTTCTGGGACAATAGCGGGTTCCACTGCACTGCTCCTACCCGAGATGGCTCTTCTTCCCTACGCCCTGCCCAAATCTGTCCTGTTCAACCTCGACCCCGAGGTGGCGCACGAACTGACCATGAGCGCACTGGCGCGGTTCCAGAACACACCGCTGGCTTGCGTGTGGGGCAATGAGCGCATCAACGACCCAGTCACACTGGCTGGCGTCACGTTTCCCAACCGCGTCGGCATGGCCGCAGGGTTGGATAAAAACGGCCGTGTCATTGATGGCCTGGGTGCCATGGGTTTCGGCTTCGTCGAAGTGGGCACAGTGACGCCCAAGGCCCAACCCGGCAACCCCAAGCCACGCATGTTCCGCCTGCCTGAGGCCAATGCCCTGATCAACCGCCTGGGTTTCAATAACGAAGGGCTGGACTCCTTCCTGGCCAACGTCAAGCGGGCACGTTTCCGTGAAAGCGGCGGCATTTTGGGCCTGAACATTGGCAAGAACGCGGTTACTCCGATTGAAAACGCCGTTGACGACTACCTGATCTGCCTGGAAGGCGTGTTCCCTCATGCCGACTACGTCACGGTGAACATTTCTTCACCCAACACCAAGAACCTGCGCGCGCTGCAAAGCGACGAAGCGCTGGATGCCTTGTTGGGCCAGTTGCAAGAGCGTCGTCAGAAGCTGATTGCCCAGCATGGGCGCAGTGTTCCGATGTTCGTGAAGATTGCCCCTGATCTGGACGAAACCCAGGTGGGCGTGATCGCTGCTACCTTGCAGAAAAACGGCATCGACGGCGTGATTGCGACCAACACCACCATTTCGCGCGAAGCGGTCAAGGGTCTGAAGCATGCTGAGGAAACTGGCGGCCTCAGCGGTGCCCCCGTGCTGGAGGCCAGCAACCAGGTGATTCGCCAACTGCGGGCGGCACTGGGCCCTCGCTACCCCATCATTGGCGTGGGCGGAGTGATGAGCGCGGCCGATGCGCGCTCCAAGCGCGATGCGGGCGCAGACCTGGTTCAGATCTACACGGGACTGATTTACCAAGGCCCTGGGCTGGTCAAAGACTGCGCTCAGGCGCTCAAATTAGGTTGAGCTCTTCCCGGCTGGAGGCATTGACCAGTCGGGTGGCCTGTTCCAGTACGGTCTGGCATTCCTTGGGTAGCAAGTCCAGGGCCCGTGCATAACGGGTGCTGGCGTGGTGCAGCGCCGTGGCAATTTTGGCGGGCTCTGCCTTCATGCTGGCGCTGTTGACCAGTTCATTGGCCAGGCTGCCCACTGCACGCAAGATTTCAGGGGCTTCCTTGGGGTGGCGCACGGGTGAGTTTCGGTTCAATGAGCGGCTGGCCGAGATCAGGCGCTCATGCAACCCCCAGTGCTTCAGCACCGCACCGGTCAGTTCGTCCAGATTGATGCCCAGCACGGCCGCTGTGGCGGCTTCCTGGGTCATGCCGGGTGTGGGCGATGTGCCTTCTTCTGGCGGCGGGCCAGGCTGCATCAGCCGGGTAATTTGGGTTGCTTCTTCCGGGAAGTGGTAGAGCACGAGTAACCAGCCCAGGCGCTGAGACATGGCCGCCACACAGGCTTCCTCGTCATGCACAGAAAACGGTGCCAGCAGGCGCGCAGCTTGCCCGGCAATGCAGGTTAGCCGCAATTCGGTCTGCAGGGTGGTCTGAGCAGCCAAGGCGCTGTCTTGGTCGCTGGTGCTGGCCTGCGCAGCCAGCACACCTGGCCAGGGGCGCAGTGCTGAGGCCACTTTGCGCAAGCCTTGTTGCCCCAGCAACACCACAGTGCGGCCAATGGTGGTCACGCCCTCATCGGTGTTGTTGCTTCTAAAGCCCGCTGTGTTCACGGATCTGAGTAGTTCCCACACCATGGCAGGGTTCTTCAAAATCACGTCAACGAAGTCATCAACCCGGAGTTGTTCCTGAGAAAGCACTTGGGTCAGCGCTCGTTCGGTGCCTGGGCGGCTGGGTAAATGCCCCACGGTATTGAGCCGGTCCAGCAGCAGCATCAAGGGGCCGCCGCCCTCTTGGGCATTGGTCTTGATCCAACTCTGGATGGCGCTGAGCAGAGTGCGTGCGTTCAGATAGCGCTGGCGCTTTTGCCGGTCAGTGGCCCGGTTGACGATGGCGCGCAGCGTTTCTGGAACGGGGTGTGGTGTGGTCCAGGGCAAGCGAACAATTTCCAGACCCACGCGCGAAGCGGCGCTGCCAAGGTCGGTGTCGTCCAATGCCGGGTGACCGGCCAACACCCGATACATCAGCAGGCCTGCCATCAAGATATCGCGTTCGGCCGCTTCACGGGCTTGCTGCAAGTCGTTGGCGTGGTCAGCTTGGGCATCCAGTGAGTTAGCGTCCAGGCCCGCCCCTGTGCCGGCCACAAAGGCGTGCCCGGCGCTGTCGATCAGAATATTGTGTAACCCCAGGTCGTAATGCGCCCGGCCTGCTTCATGGGCGTAGGCCAAACCATCTAGCACGTCAGCCACCCACACGGCCGCTTCCACAGGGGTAGGGGGCGAGCCGGTCGCCAGGCGCTCGGTCAAGGTTTGGGTTTTGCCACGCAGGCAGGTCATGAACGGCCAGCCGTCGTGCTCGCCGACTTCCAGAATTTCAGCCAAACGAGGGTGTTTGAGCCGCGAAACCGATTGGGTGTACTCCACCCAGGCCTCTCGAAGCTTTTGCCTGGCGGGCGCCGTTCGGGGCACAAACAGCAGCACTTCCTGCTTCAGCAGGGGGTCAACAGCCAACCAGGTGCTCGACGCCGCACTTTTACCGAGCAACTGGCGCAGCGCGAACCGACCGAATTGCTTCGGCGCGGCGGCGGGTTGAGCGGGCGTGTTCGTGGTTGCTGCGGCCATGACCGTCGATATCGATAGGTAATCCCCGGGCTATGCGCATTCCCGGTTCTTGGAATTTCACATCAAGGTAAGTTCAATCGATCGCTGGTCTAAGGGGGGCAATCGCCGCCATTTCCCGCTCAAGTCTCCAATAAATCGGGCGCCACAGGAACCCAGCGCCCCGCACCGGTGATGAATGCACCCTGTACGCGCTCACCGGGTTGCAATAACGACACAGCACGGATGTACTGCCGTATTTGGGCTTGGTATTGGGCCAGTTCCTGGGGTTGGTGATTCAGCTTGTAGTCAATTACCCACCACTCGGTTGCCGAGCCCTGTTGGTGGGCCACCAAGCGGTCTAGCCGAAGGGTTTGACCCTCGTGGGAAATGGCCACCTCGTTGCCCGCCCAGGTGTGTCCTTCGGGCGACAACCAAGGTTGCAGTTCCTGGCTGGTCAACAGGGTCTGCAATAGCTGCATGGCCCGTGGGCGCCATTCAACGGGCAGGGTCAGTTGTTGTGCCGCTTGTTCCAAGCTACGGCGCAACAGGCTTGGCGAGCGCTGCGGGGGCGGTAAGGTGGTGACCCATTCCAGCACTTTGTGAACCACCTGGCCCAATATTTGAACAGCATCGGTTTCGGCCAATACGTTCGCTTCAACGAGCAGTGGTGGCAAGGTTGGCAATTCCAGCACCTGCACCGACTGATGCGCAGGCACGCCCTCCTCCAGCTGAGACATGTCCTTTGGCATTGGCATCCAAGGCGATGCGGCATCGACGGCCTGAGCCCCAGTGAGTCGTGCCCACCAACTGGGTTTGCTGCTTTGGTAGTGCGGTTCGATCCGGCTGATGACCAAGCGTGTGCGTGCCCGCGTCATGGCCACGTACAAGGCGTTGAGCTCTTCTCGGTCTGCCGCTAAGGCTTCGCTGTCCAGCAGGGACTGAAGGCTGGGTGGCGGATTCGATTGAGACTGAAGGAATGCGCAGCGGACAGGGTGCTCAGCCCCCTCGGGCCAGTCCACCTGAACACTGTAAGTTTCTGCCTTGCTGGGCAAGGCATCGGTGTCCATCAGAAACACCACATCGGCTTCCAAGCCCTTGGCGCCGTGAATGGTGAGCAACTGCACCGCATCGGCATGGGCTTTTGGGGGAACAGCAGCCAGCGATTTTTTGACCTTCCTGACCCAGCGATAGGGTGTGGCATCGCGCCCGGCGTCCATCTCCAGGCTCAGGTTCAGCAAGGCTGCCACATTGGCCCAGGCCGCTTCGCATTGGGCAGGCGCCAGCCGACGCGCCAGGGTGCGACGCAGCCCCGACTCATTCACAATTTGCTGCAATAAGTCATGCGGTGGCAAAACTTGCGCGGCTGCTCGCCAGCGGGTGAGCTGTTGGGCGATGTGACCCCAAGCCTCGTCTTGGCCTAGGCATTGAACGCCCTCCCACCAACTGCCTTGATTTGCTCGCACCCGCAGGGCCACGGCTTGCAGTTCGTCGTCGCTGCAATCAAAAATGGGGCTTCTGAGCGCGTGCGCCAGAGACAAATCATGGTGCGGCGAGACCAATGCATCGACCAGGGCCAGCAGGTCGCGCACCTCTGGGGTGTCGCACAAATGGGTGTTCTCGGGGGCCAGGTTGGCAATACCCCTTTGGCTTAGCGCCTCGGCCACCCAAGCCAGCGAGGCCCGCTTGCGCGCCAGAACGTAAATCTCACCAGCGGGGAGGCCTCGCGCCTGAATCAGCTCCTGAATGGCGTCGGCAATTTGTTGGGCTTCCAGTTGTTTGAGCGAAACCTGCTCTGACACCCGAGCCTGGGCCAAACTGTCGCGCCATCCCTCGTGCTCGGCCGGCTTGGCCAGCGCTTGCCTGCCAATGGTGGGCAGGCTGCAAACCTGGGATTGCAACGTGGATTCAGTGGTGTGCGTGCGGTAGCCCGGAAACTCGCCAGCTGTAGCAGCCTGATGCATGCACAGATTCAATGCATCGATGATGCCCGGGGCATTGCGTCGCGTGTGGTCACAAGCCAGCAAGTCGCCGTCCAGTCCGTTAACAATGAACCCCTTGGCGGCTTCAAACACACGGGGGTCTGCTCGGCGAAAGCGATAAATGCTCTGCTTGGGGTCGCCCACCAGGAAAACCCGCATGGGGTCCTGGCCACTGCGTCCGCCACCGGCACCCGCATATGACGACAACCAGGCGCGCAAGGTTTGCCATTGCAAGGGGCTGGTGTCCTGGAATTCGTCCATCAAGAGTTGCCGCGTCTGGCCGTCCAGCCGCTCCTGAATCCAACCAGCCAGTACTGAGTCGGTCAACAAACGGGCGGCCGACCGCTCCAAGTCCACCATGTCAGCCAGGCCACGCTCGGTTTTCAGTTTTGCGTACTCTTCGAACAGCAAGCGGGCCAATCCGACCATGTCTTGATGGACTTGGTGGGCTTGCGCCTGTGTTCGCGCTTGCAACCACTCCACTAACCAGTCTTGCGCCCAGGCCAACTGTTCACTGTCGCCCAAACGCTTTTTAGGTAGACCTTGAGCAGTGAGCAAAGCCGAGCGCAGGGCATCCCCTCGTCGGCCCAAATGAGACATGGCCAAGGCATCGATGATCTGAGCCGCAGCATCTTGCGCCATCACGCCTTTGGCCTGGCCCAACACCAAAGCCAAGGCTCGCATTCCCTCTTCCACGCTTTGCGTGCCCAGGGCTTCATCGGGGTGCCCCCATTGAGCCCAATGCGCCGACCACTCTCCAGCAGATTCGACGCTCGCATTCAATAAGCCCGCCCGATCGGTCAGTTCAATCTCAAGTCGGTTGCCCAACGCGGTTTGTAGCCAACCTTCCACATTGAATGCGCCCAGCCCTTGAACCAAACGCACATAAGACTCTTGATTTTGCCCAGCATCGAGCCGTCGCAGAAAGCGTCCCCACAGATCGGGCCACAGCTCGGTCTGATCTTCGATCAAGCTCATGTCCGGGGGCAACTGCAGTTCCGTTAAAACATCCAGTGGCGCCACTTTTAGCAATCTGGAAAACCAGCCGTGAATGGTGTGAATCTCCACACTGCGGCCCGACTCCATCCATTCGGCATGCAGGTGCGCCAACTGCGGTGCGAGTTCCTCTGCGCGCTCCTGGTTCAAGCCTCTGATGCGCAACTCTTGAACCCGCTCGGCTTCCGTTTGGTGCGCGAACTGATCCAGCCAGGCATGCAAGCGCTCGCGCATCTCGCCTGCAGCTTTTTTGGTGAAGGTGATGGCCAAAATCTGTTGCGGAGGCACGCCATCCAGCAAGGAGCGCACAATGCGCGAAACCAGCATCCAGGTTTTCCCAGCCCCAGCGCAGGCCTCAACGACCACACTGCGCCGCGGGTCGCAAGCGACTTCGTAGAAGCGCGTGCGCTCGACCAGCGAGCCGTTGATTTCGTAGGCAGCCTGGTGGGCCAAATGTGTTTGTGGTTGCAGGAAACTCATGCCTTCGGCTCCTGTTGAACAGCCTGGGTCGCATGGGCTTCCAGAGGCCAGTGGTCTCGGCGGCACAGTCCGCGTGCCTGGCAATAGGCGCAGGCGGTGGCATCGCCCAGCGCGGGCATGGCCGCGCCTTGCATCAGGCGAGACATGTCTTGTTCCATGCCCTCCAGCAAAGCCTGAGCGCTGGCTTGCACATCAGGGTGGCTGATCAGAGTGGCACCCTTCGCATCCAGGTGAAGGTAGGCGGCATCGGTCACATCGGGGCCCACCAGTGCCGCATAGAACGGCAGCTGAGTGTCTTCCTGTGGGCGCTTCACCTTTTCTTTCAGCCCCTGCAACGAGCCCGATTTGTAGTCGATCACCATGCGCGCCCGTTGGTCATCCCGGTAGCTGGCATCGGTCCTGTCGATCTTGCCCTTCAAGGTTACTGAGGCCTCTCCATCGGGCATGGGCAACGGGCGTTTGACTTCAGACTCGTTGTCAACGCAACGCCAGCCGGCTTGTTCGTGCTGATGCAACCATTGCACATAGGCCTGGGCCATTGAGCCCAAAACGGATCGGTAAGGCAGGAAATACGGACGAGTCGCCTCACCTTGCAGCCCCATTTGCTTCATGACTTTGTCAGCCACGCGTAACCAGGCATCCACGTCCTCATCCACTGTACGCGTCAGCAGCAATTGCTCGCGCTCCAGATGGAACTGATGAATCACCTCATGAAGCCAAGTTCCGTAGTCGGATCGATCCACCCCTTCTTCCAGCTCGTCCACATCCTGCAATCGCAAGACCGACTGCGCAAAGAAACGATAAGGGCACTGACGCAATGCCTCATAGCTTGTTGCTGACAAATGCTCTGGCAACAAGGTGCGGGTATGCTCATTCAGCCTGGGCCCAGGCATGCTGACCGGGCTCGTCTCCAGTTGGTGCGCTTGCCACTGGGGGCAGGCATCTTGCCAGGCATGTCCGCTGGTTTGAGACCAACGCTGCAACCAGGGACTGGGCTCCAGCGGCTCACTGCCCTGACCGGCCCTGTACAGACACACCACGGTGGGTCGAGTCAGCAACAACTCGAAGGCTTCCCATTGCGCTTGCCGCAAGTCGTCGGGTGTGGCCAGCAGCATCTGCTTGCGCAAGCTTCCCCCCAACCAACTGGTATCGCGGCCAGCAGCACCCAATTGCTTGGCATCGGCGCCGGGCATCACGATGGCTTGAAAGGGACGCAGAACAGCCCGGGCCATGGGTGTGATCACCACATCGACACGGCCAGATGGGGGCGATGGGCGAAAGGTTGTGCTCTCCAGCACATCGTGCACCCAACGGACAAAGCCCACGCCGTCTACCTGCATTTGGCCCAACAATGGCGACCACACCGACTCCTCCTGGCCCTCCTCCATCATATGCAGGCTCTGCGCAACCAACTCCCCCGCTGCGTCGGCTAACCATGCGTTCCACGCACCGCAGCTTTGCAACATCTGCCGCGTGACCCCTATCCAGTCCGCCAAAGGCTTGCGCTTACCTGACCGCATCTGCCTGTAGGGCTCGGTCAGCGCGTGTACCTGTTGCCACAGTTCGATGGCCTGCGTTGAGCAGGCTGCGCCAGCGTGATGCTGTCTCGGGTCATCCCAGGCGCGTAGCCAGCCGTGCCGACGGCACCAAGCCTCCAGCGCATCGCCGGCATCCAATCCTTCCAAATTCAGCCAGCCAGACTTGATCCAGTCCAGCAGATCGTCGGTCGAGGCCTGCGGCGATGCGGCAACCAGCAAACGTGTCAACACCGCAGCGGCTCGGGCCGTAGACAGGCGCCAACCAGTTTCGTCGGCCACCGTGGCCCCTGCGCCATCCAGCATGGCCCGCACCCGCCGAATCAGGCTGCGATCCAGTGCAATCAAGGCCACCGGTTCGCCATCTTTCTTCGCACGTGAGGCTTGCACCTGGTTCAGAACCACCGCTGCGGCATGTCTGGCTTCGTCTTCTGAGTCGCTGCAACCCAAGCGGGCGGGCTCGTCTCCCAGAGCAAAACCATCGGTATCGCAACAGGCCACATCCCATCGGCAAGGTATGCCACGCCTTTGCGCATCGGCCAACAGGCTCAGCATCAAGTGCGCCTCTGTACCGGGCGCAATGCCTGGCCCTGCGCTCACGCCAATCCAAGCCTTTGGTGCCATTTCAAACAAGGCATCGCTCGGCCAACCCGCCTCGAAACTGTCGATGACCCACTCCAGGGCCCACGCCAGCAGCAGCTTTTCTCGAGTGCCATATTGAACGGCATTGCCTGACGCTGCGGCCAACATGCCTCGCGCCTCCTGCCAATACGCCGAGCGCTGCGCAGGCGGAATAGCTTGCGCCCGCTTGACCCAATCGTGTGCGGCCTGAACCACCTGCTCCATGGCGTGCTCAAACCCTCTGGGGTCACGGCTGGCCCACTGGCGCGCCCAACTTTCTTTCACCAGCTTCTGACTAGCTTGGATCCGATCGGCCACGGCATCGCCACTGATGCGGTCGCGGCCCTTACCCGCTGCGTGGCGCCAGGTATTCGCGCTGAGCAGTGAAGCCACGGTATCGATGGTCGGCAACCAACCCCCAATGGTCCGACTCCAGGCCTGTCGCGCCAAGGGCAAGACCGCCCCCACCGGCACCACCACGACGGCATCGCGCGGGTTGACGCCCTGAGCATTGAGCCAAGCGTGCGCCTGACGCGCCCAAGCCTCCCAGTTTTGCCGCGCAGTGTGCCCCCGATGCCACACCCAGGGTGTCTGGCCCAGTTGCGAACGCGGATCGAAGACCTGTGTTTGTGTCGTCTGAGAGTCTGGAACTATGACCGTCATAGAAAAGGGGCTCTTGAGATGCGCAGCGAACGCATCATCTTCTGTGTCAGAATCATCTCATCTTCCTGGCCCCAGACGCGCCGTGCGCGTTGCCAAGGGCCGGTCTCCCTAGGATAGATCCATGAGCAGCGACCTGATCAATCACATTACCGCCGCATCGTTCGAAGCCGATGTTTTGCAA
>CAYVOP010000126.1:0-9611 GCA_964453105.1 uncultured Aquabacterium sp.
GTTCTACCCCGTTCAGTACGAAGGTGAAGAACTCGAGAAGAACGTGTTCTACACCGGCGCTGCGCCCAACCAGCAGGCCATTCCCGCAGTGGAATACCTGATGAGCAAGGACGGCGGTTCGGCCAAGCGATTCGTGCTGTTGGGCACCGACTATGTGTACCCACGTACCACCAACAAAATTCTGCGTGCCTTCCTGAAATCGAAGGGCGTGGCCGAAGCCGACATCATGGAGGAGTACACCCCCTTCGGTCATGCCGACTACCAGACCATCATCGCCAAGATCAAGAAGTTCGCTTCTGAAGGCAAGAAGACCGCTGTGGTTTCCACCATCAATGGTGACTCCAATGTGCCCTTCTATAAGGAGTTGGGCAACCAAGGCTTGAAGGCCAAGGATGTGCCCGTGGTGGCATTCTCTGTGGGTGAGGAAGAACTGCGCGGTGTGGACACCAAGCCCCTGGTCGGTCACCTGGCTGCATGGAACTACTTCATGAGCGTCAAGAGCCCGGCCAACACCGAGTTCATCAAGAAGTGGAGCACCTACGCCAAGGCCAAGAACATCGCCGGCCACAAAGACAAGCCGCTGACCAACGACCCCATGGAAGCCACCTACATCGGTATCAACATGTGGGCGCAGGCTGTGAAGAAGGCTGGTACCACCGATGTGGACAAGGTGATTGCGGCGATGGCGGGGCAGACCTTCCCGGCTCCGGGTGGGTTCATGTCCACCATGGACCCCAAGAACCATCACCTGCATAAGCCCGTGTTCATCGGCGAGGTCAAGGCCGATGGTCAGTTCAAGGTGGTATGGAAGACCCCTGGTCCCGTCAAGGCGCAACCCTGGAGCCCCTTCATTGCCGGCAACGACAAGAAGAAGGACGAGCCCGACACCAAGTGATCTGACCCTTTGATTGTTTGACTCGAGGCAGAGCGATTGGCCCCGTCGGGGATTCCCGCGGGGCCTTTTTTTGCCGCCACTTTCCAGCCTGGATGCAGGACATGTCCACGAAACGAAGATCTTGGAATAGCGCCATGCGCTTGGCCGCTTCCTTGGTGCTTGGCACCTTGGGCCTGTCGGTACATGCGTTGACTGCCGATGAGGCCTATTCGATCGCAGCGGGTGACAACGATGCCCGCATTGCCGCCTTGCAGCAGTTGGCCACCAAAGGCGACGCAGCCCTGACGCCCTTACTGCAGGCCATGATGAACGACGCCGTCAAGATTGCGGGCCGACAGGTCTTGATCTTGGGTGAAGACGGGCAGGCGAAAGACGCTGCAACCGGCCAACTCGCGCCCGTGCCCGATGACGCTGAAGATGTTGTCAACAACAACCGCATGAGCAGCGAGATTGAAGCGGTGCTTGCGGCGGCATCGCCCGATCCCGCTGTACGCCAGCGTGCTTTGCTGGCCTCCGCCGACCCGGCCAAGCGGCTGGAAGCGGCTCATGCCCTGGGCGATATGGCGAGCCCGGAAACCCGCGCGCGCCTCATGGAGCGGCTGCAAGACGAATCGGAGACTGACGCCGCAGTGAAGGGCGCCATGCAAGCCGCTTTGGGCAAAGTCAACCGCAAGCTGGAGTGGGGTGAATATGCCGGCGTGCTGTTCACCGGGGTAAGCCTGGGTTCGATCTTGCTGCTGGCCGCCTTGGGCTTGGCCATCACCTACGGCCTGATGGGTGTCATCAACATGGCCCATGGCGAGCTGATGATGATTGGCGCTTACGCCACCTTCGTCGTTCAAAACCTGTTTCGCCAGCACCTGCCTGGCGTGTTTGATTACTACTTGCTGTTGGCGGTGCCCGCATCGTTTCTTGCCGCAGCTTTGGCGGGCGCGGTGCTCGAGCGCACGGTGTTTCGCTTCCTCTATGGTCGGCCCTTGGAGACGCTGTTGGCCTCTTGGGGCGTGAGCCTGGTGTTGATGCAGTTGGTGCGAACCGTATTTGGCGCTCAAAACGTGCAGGTGGAAAACCCCGCATGGATGTCGGGTGGCTTCGATGTATTGAGCAACCTCACGTTGCCCTACAACCGCCTGGTCATCATCGCGTTTGCGGCGGCGGTGCTGGTGGGCATGACCCTGTTGATTGCCAAGACCCGCATGGGCTTGTTCGTGCGCAGCGTGACCCAGAACCGCCCCATGGCGTCTTGCATGGGGGTGAACACGGCCAGGGTCGACACGATGGCGTTCTCTTTGGGGGCGGGCATCGCTGGCTTGGCGGGATGTGCCTTGTCGCAAATCGGGAATGTGGGCCCTGACCTGGGGCAGAGCTACATCGTCGATTCCTTCATGGTCGTGGTGCTGGGGGGCGTGGGCCAGATTGCTGGCACCGTCTACGCGGCCCTGGGCCTGGGCTTGATCAATAAATTTCTGGAAGGCTGGGCGGGCGCTGTGCTGGCCAAGATCATGGTCCTGGTCATCGTGGTGGTCTTCATTCAGAAGCGTCCACAGGGCTTGTTTGCAATGAAGGGTCGTGAGGTATGACCGGTACTGAATTGTTGAAACCCAAGGGCGGGCTGATGCTCGGCACCAAGGGCTGGGCTGCGGTAATGGCCGCTGTGGCGCTGGTCACCACCCTGGTCCCCATCTTGAATTTGATGGTGCCTGCCGACTCGGTATTCCATCTGTCTGACTATGCAGTGGGCCTGACAGCCAAGATCATGTGCTACGCCATCTGTGCCTTGGCCATGGACTTGATCTGGGGCTATACCGGCATCTTGTCGCTGGGACATGGCTTGTTCTTTGCACTGGGTGGCTATGCCATGGGGATGTACCTGATGCGGCAGATTGGCCGCGACGGTAGCTACGGCGCAGACATTCCCGACTTCATGGTTTTTCTGGACTGGAAAACTGTGCCCTGGCACTGGGCCTTATCGGAGTCCTTCATCGGTCAGATGCTGCTGGTGGTGTTGGTGCCGGGCCTGCTGGCCTTCGTGTTTGGCTTCTTCGCCTTCCGCTCCCGAATCAAGGGGGTTTATTTCTCCATCATCACCCAGGCCATGACCTTTGCGGCCATGCTGCTGTTTTTCCGCAATGAAACCGGCTTTGGTGGCAACAACGGCTTCACCGACTTCAAGCGCATCCTCAGCATTCCCATTGCCCAGCCCTCGACCCGCATGGTGCTGTTCGTGCTGACCGGCTTGACCCTGGTGGGCTTTTACCTGATGGCCCGCTGGTTGGTTCACACCAAATTGGGCCGTGTGCTGCAAGCCATTCGCGATGCAGAAAACCGCGTCATGTTCTGTGGTTACAACCCCTTGGCCTACAAGCTTGCGATCTGGACCTTGTCTGCGGTCATGTGTGGCATTGCTGGCGCTTTGTATGTCCCCCAGATTGGCATCATCAACCCCAGTGAAATGTCGCCCGCTGCGGGCATTGAGATCGCCATCTGGACGGCAGTGGGTGGGCGTGCCACCTTGATCGGGCCCATCGTGGGGGCCTTCTTCGTGAATGGTGCCAAGAGCTGGTTCACCGTGGCGTTTCCTGAGTTCTGGCTCTACTTTCTGGGGGCCTTGTTCATTGGGGTCACACTGTTTCTGCCCGACGGCATCGTGGGCGGCGTCAAGAAATTGTTCAACAAGCATGCCGAGGAGAAAGCATGACGCCCGAACTGATGGAAGCCGGCACGGCCGCACTGAACAAAGCCAAAGGCATTGTGGACACCCCAGGTGAATCGGGGGGGCGTGCGGCTGCCTATGGCCGTGTGGTTGAACCTGGCCAGCTGGATGTGGCTCACGGCTCGATTTTGTATCTGGATGACATTGAGGTCAGCTTTGACGGCTTCAAAGCCCTGAATAAGCTCAGCCTCGATATTGCGGTGGGAGAGATGCGTTGCATCATCGGCCCCAATGGCGCCGGCAAGACCACGATGATGGACGTCATCACAGGCAAGACTCGACCCGATAAGGGCTCGGCATTTTTCGGCTCCACCATTGATTTGCTCAAAATGCGCGAGAGCGACATCGCGCAAATCGGCATTGGCCGCAAGTTTCAAAAGCCCACAGTGTTTGAACACCTCAGCGTGTTCGAAAACCTGGAGCTGGCACTGAAGGCCGATCGCCGCGCACGCGCTTCGGTGTTCTTCAAACTCAACAGCGAACAGCTGGACCGCATTGGCGCCATGCTGCAACTCATTCACCTGAAGTCACAGGCACAGCGCACAGCGGGCTTGCTGTCGCACGGTCAGAAGCAATGGCTGGAGATTGGCATGCTGCTGATGCAAGACCCCAAGCTCTTGCTGCTGGATGAACCTGTGGCTGGTATGACCGATGAAGAAACAGAACGAACGGCAGAACTGTTCCTGTCGTTGGAAGGTGCGCACTCCCTCGTGGTGGTCGAACACGATATGAAGTTCATTGGCGAGCTCACCACCCAGGGCGCCAATGCGGCCAAGAAAAAGGTCACCGTACTGCACGAAGGCTCTGTGCTGGCAGAGGGCACGCTGGCCGAAGTGCAGGCCAATGACAAGGTTGTGGAAGTCTATTTGGGGCGCTGAGCATGCTGACAGTTGAAGCCGTCAACCAATACTACGGGGGCTCGCACATCTTGCGCGGCCTGGATTTTGAAGCCAAAGTCGGCGAGGTGACTGTGGTGCTGGGCCGCAATGGCGTTGGCAAAACCACGCTGCTCAAAAGTTTGATGGGCTTGGTGCCAATCAAGTCCGGTGCCATCAAGCTCGACGGGCAGGGCATGGACCAGCTCAAGCCCTATGAGCGTGTGCGCATGGGCGTCGGCTATGTGCCCCAGGGGCGAGAAATTTTCGGCCGCCTGACGGTGGCTGAGAATCTGCAAATGGGCTTGGCCAGCAAGCCCGGCAGCACCCCGGTGCCTGAGCAGCTGTTTGAGCTGTTTCCCGTACTCAAGCAAATGATGCACCGCCGTGGCGGCGATTTGTCTGGCGGCCAGCAACAGCAATTGGCGATTGCGCGCGCGCTGGCTGCCGGTCCCAAGCTCTTGATTCTGGATGAACCCACTGAAGGCATTCAGCCCAGCATCATCAAAGACATTGGTCGCGCCATTCGCAAGCTTGCCAATGAGGGGCTCAACGGCCAAAAAATGGCCGTGGTGCTGGTCGAACAGTTCTACGACTTTGCCGCAGAACTGGCCGACCAGTATCTGGTCATGGAGCGCGGAGAGATCATTCAACGCGGCCGGGGGGGCGACATGGAAGCCGAAGGGGTTCGGCAGCTGATGTCGATTTGACCGCGCCAAGGCGCAGGCTGAGTCAGTCTTAGTCGGGCGTAATCGAGTCCACAACAGACATCAAGTCTTGTAAGGCACTGCGAATGGCGTCTTCTGTTAGCTTCTCGGCGGCACCCAATGTTTTGGCGTTGGTGTCTGTTGAGTAGGCACTGAATCGGCGGACGGGAACGGCCTGCGAATTGGCCTTCACAACGCCTACGCTGGCATGCCCCAGCCCTCGGTTGCTGGAGTAGTAGGTGTCTGTGATGATCACGATGCGTGCGTCTTTGGTAGAAAAACGCTTGCACCAATCGTCAGTGACTTCCTGGGCGATCACGTCGCCCACCTTGAAGTGCACCTCGCCAACATGCCGCCAGCTGAACTGACAGGCCTGGCCGCTTGCGCCAATCAACAGTGTGAGGCAGGGAATCAGGTGTTTGAGTTTCATAAGGCCAGATGTTATCCAGGGACGGGCGCGCGCGTATTGATGTCAAGCGGCTAGGCCGTGGTTGTTCCCAAAAAACACGGAAATCGGGTGAGCGTTTCTGTGTTTCGGCAACAGCGACCAGGCAATGTTTCGGGACATCGGACAGCCCGCTAAGCGGTTAGACTTCGCCCCTCAACTCAAAGGATTCGACATGCCCGTCATCACCACCACCTCTGGCCTGCAATACGAAGACACCGTTGAAGGTTCTGGCGACGTTGCCAAGGCCGGCCAATACGTTTCCGTGCACTACACCGGATGGTTGTACGAAGGTGGCGTCAAGGGTGCCAAGTTCGATTCGAGCAAGGATCGTGGCCAGCCTTTTGAATTCCCCCTGGCAGCCGGCCACGTGATTCGCGGCTGGGACGAAGGCGTGCAAGGCATGAAGGTCGGCGGTACCCGCATTCTGGTCATCCCGCCCCAGCTGGGTTACGGTGCCCGTGGCGCCGGTGGCGTCATTCCCCCCAACGCCACATTGATGTTCGAAGTCGACCTGTTGGGCGTTTGATTTTTCCGCCGACAGTATGTTTGCCCCCAGTCAGGAACAAGTGCGTCGCTTCTTTTGCGAGGCCTGGTCCAAGCACCGAAACAGTTCACCGCTGACACCTCTTGAGGCCCAGGCGGTGGACTGGATTGTGCTGCACCCCGAATACCACAACGATCTCAGCGATGCAGATGCCGCCGTGGCTCGCCAGTATTCGGTTGAAGGGGGGCAGACCAATCCCTTTTTGCATTTGTCCATGCACCTGTCGATCACCGAACAGGTCAGCATCGACCAGCCCCGTGGCATCAAGGCGGCGGTGGAAAAGCTGGTCCAGCGCCGCCCCTCCTTGCACGATGCCCACCACGAGGTCATGGAGGCACTGGGCGAAATGGTTTGGGAGTCTCAGCGCTCGGGCAAGCCATTCGACGGGCAGTCCTACATTGACCGCGTGATGATGCGAGCCACCCGCTGATCTCGCCTTAGGGTTGCTCTGCCTGCTGGGGGCGATTCCCCGCCGCTAAACTCTCACACATTCTGTGTGTATGCGTTGTGAGGGGCTTCCATGCCGATTTTGTCTATGTCTGCCGGTCGCGTGACTGCGGTTCGGGGCCAGGCCTGGTTTCGCCAGCCGGATGGCTCCCTCGCGCCCGTTCGCATTGGTGATGAACTGACGACCGGTCAGCAGGTTCTGACTGATCAACAAGGCATTGTCGAGATCATGCCGGTGGCGCTGTCGCCGCGCATATTGAAATACATCCAGGCTGCTGCCGAGGTCGATCGTTCCATCAAAGGCCTGGAGTCGCGAGAGCCGGAGTTCGAGCCTGCCGCAGGGGCGAATGCCAATGGCAGCGGTAGCCTGTTGCCGGGTTTGCGAGTGGATCGAGTTGAAGAGGCGCTTCAGCCTGCCGAGTTCGCTCAGCCGCAGAGCGCGGCGCGCGCAGAGGGGGGCGCTCCAGAGGCCGTCGCCACCTCTCCGGTGAATGCAGCTAATCGTCAAGGCGACGATGGTTTGGCGCCTTCTGGTGGTTTGCCCGACGCAGCAGTGCCTGGCGGTGGTTCTTCCGGTGGAGGCACCGAACCGTCGCAGCCCCCGGCCGATGGCACGCTGCCCGACGCCGGGCGTCCAGTGCAGCTGTTGAGTCTGTCCCTGTCTGAAGAGGGCCTGCCTGGTGGGCTGGCCGATGGCCCTGGTGCGGTGGATGTGACCCATGCCATCACGCACACGGTCCACGTCGATTTGACCGGAATTGATCGCCCCGAGGCACTTGCCCTGGCCGCACCACAATCAGTTCTGCGTGCCAGCAACGGCGCGCCGCTGATGTGGGTGGCAGATGGGCAGGGCGGTTTGGCTGCATTTTTGGTTGATGCGCCCAATGGTCAACCCGTTCTCGATGCCCGGTGGGATGCTGCAAACGGCAACATTGCCGTGACCTTGCATGCAGGCCTGCATCATGCCGATGCATCGATTGAAGACGTGTTGACGCTGGACCTGGCTTTGCGTGCAGGCACCGCCAATGCGAAAGACGTGGCCATTGTGCAAGTGGCGGTGGAAGACGATTCGCCTGCGCGACTCCTTGCCAACACACCTGTGGCTGCGCAAGAAGCTGGCGCGTTGGCCATTCAAGGGTCTGTTTTCGACGGCGTGGCCTTTGGGGGGGATGGCTCGGGTGGAGTACACAGCGTCATGGTGGGCGATCAAACCCATTTGACGGACAGCACGCTGCCGATCATGACTGTGTTGACGCAACTCGGCGGCCTGCTGACGGTCAATGCCCTCACAGGGCAGTACAGCTATGTGCCGTCAGCGCATGTGGCTGATTTCTCCCTCGATTCTGTGCGTTTCACCTTGCAAGATGGTGATGGTGACAAGATTGAGACTGCGTTGGACTTGGTCATCAACAACCAGGTGACGATTCACAGCACGCCTGGGCCCGATGTCATGACAGGGCATGATGGCACTGATGTTTTCACCTGGCATTTGAATGACGCCCATCTGCCTAACTCAGCTGAGCCGAATTCGCTTGATGAGGTTCGTGGGTTCGAGTTGGTTTCACCGCGCTTTCAGGGGGGCGATGTGCTTGACTTGCGCGATTTGCTGCAAGGCGAGCATGCGGCTGGTGGCGGCGAGGCTTTATCGCGTTTCATTTCGGTGGAAACTTTGCCAACCATGTCAACCGTACTGAACATCAGCACAGGCGGGCACTTCGACGGGTCGCTGTCACAGTCGGACTGGCAGGATCACAGCATCTTGATGCATGGCATTGATCTGCGAGCCGGCCTGGGCCTGCCTGCATCTGTCCCTTCGGCAGACGTCATCAATGCGTTGTTGAAGCAGGGGAACCTGCTGGTTGACCCCTGATCTCCTCTGCTTACTTGCGTACGGGCGACTGAGGCACCGTCTTCAGGTCGCCTGGCAAGGAGCCAATGTGGTTGGCCAGTACTTTGAGTTCAGCCAGCGAGAATTGTTTGACCTGGCCCGCCATGATGGGGTTGCCTCGGCCAATCTTGCTGTTGTTTTCGGTTTGATATGACTTGAGTGCGACGTAGAGGTAGTCGCCGTGCTGGCCCGCCAGCTTGGGGTAGGACGGATCAATCGGCTTGTTCAGGCCTTCGCCGTGGCAACTCAGGCAGGCACCCTTTTGCATCAGGGCTTCGGCTTGGGACGCCTGGCTGGATGACTTGCCTTTGGATGCGGGCTGCCCCTTGCCCGATTGCTCGTAGTAGGCGGCCAGGTCGGCAATGTCTTGATCGCTCAGCGAGGTGGCAATGCCGCGCATGGTGGGGTGTTTGCGGTCACCTTTTTTGTAGGCTTGCAGCGCGGCTTCGATGTATTTTGCGTTTTGCCCGGAAATCATGGGCACATGGTGGATTTCAGGAAAGCTGGCCTGATAGCCCACAATGCCATGACACCCAATGCACATGGCGATTTTGCCTTGTGCGGCTGTGGGGTCTCCGGGCTTTGCTTCCTGCGCCTGGGCGAGGGTGGCTGCTGAGAGCCCAACCAGGGCGGCGACGCCCCACTGCAAAATGGACAGGTGGCGCACGGCGTTTGAAGGTGTTTTCATGGATCTGGCTAAAAATGGCAGCGAAGGAAAAACACGCGGTTCAAACCAATATAAGGCGCCCCGCCTATACTCGAACACAGTAACAACCCGGTTGAGTTTTGTCATGAAATTTCAAGGAACTGACCAGTACGTGGCCACCGACGACCTCAAGCTGGCCGTCAATGCTGCACTGAAGCTCCAGCGCCCTTTGCTGGTCAAGGGCGAGCCTGGCACCGGCAAGACCATGCTGGCAGAGCAAGTCTCCGAAGCGTTGGGTATGCCACTGTTGCAGTGGCACATCAAGTCGACCACCAAGGCGCAACAAGGTCTGTACGAATACGATGCCGTCAGCCGTCTGCGCGATAGCCAGTTGGGCGATGAAAAGGTCAAGGACATCCACAACTACATCGTCAAGGGCGTGCTGTGG
>CAYVOP010000127.1:0-9399 GCA_964453105.1 uncultured Aquabacterium sp.
GGGTCAAAGCGGTCGCCACGATCAGGCCGCCCATGATGGCCACGGCCATGGGGCCCCAGAACACGCTGCGTGACAGCGGAATCATGGCCAGCACGGCCGCAGCAGCGGTCAGCACAATGGGACGGAAGCGGCGCACTGCGGCGTCTACGATGGCCGTCCAGGCTGGCACGCCCTGGGCACGATCCTGCTCGATCTGGTCAATCAGGATGACCGAGTTGCGCATGATCATGCCCATCAGAGCGATCACACCCAGCAAAGCCACAAAGCCGAACGGACGCCCCGACACCATCAGAGCCAAAGCCACCCCGGCAATGCCCATGGGGCCAGTCAGGAACACCAGCAAGGCGCGCGAGAAGCTCTGCAACTGCAGCATCAACAGGGTGAAGGTGATGAACAGCATGACGGGCACGTTCACGAAAATCGAGCCCTGCCCCTTGCTTGACTCTTCAGCCGTGCCGGCCAATTCCACGCGATAGCCATCGGGCATTTTGGCCTGAAGCGCCTGCATTTGAGGCCACAGGGCCTTGCTGACCGTAGGGCCCTGCACGCCTTCACGCACATCACCCTGAACCGTCACAGCGAAGTGGCGACCTTCGCGCCACAAGACGCCGGGCTCCCAGGTCATGACTGGGTGCGCGACCTGCAAGATGGGCACCATGCGCCCCGTTGCAGTCGGCACATAGGCATTGCCCAGCGCAGATAGGGTTTCACGCTCTGACTGAGGCGACTTGAGCATGATGTCGATGGTGCGGTCGCCATCGCGGAACTGCCCGATCGGACTACCCGAGGTCAGCACGCGTGTGGCTTGCGCGATGGACTGGGTGGTGACACCCAACGCGCGCGCCTTGGATTGATCGACCTGCAGGCGGACGGACTTGACCGATTCGTTCCAGTTGTCGTTCACGCCCACCATATCTGGGTTGGCTCGCATCAAGGCCTTGGCTTCGTCAGCCCACTGACGCACAGCAGCCACGTCGTTGCCGATCACTCGGAACTGCACGGGGTAAGGCACTGGCGGGCCGTTGGGCAGCAACTTGGCACGGCTGCGCACTTCAGGGAATTCGGCGGCCATGATTTCGGGCAGCTTGTGCCGCAAAGCCTCACGGGTTGCCGCATCCACCGGCAGCACAACCGCCTGGCTGACGTTGCTTTGCGGGAAGATCTGATCCATTGGCAGATAGAAGCGCGGCAGACCAGAGCCGACCCAGGTGGTCACGGTCTGTACACCGGGCTCTTTCATCAGGCGCGCTTCAAAGCGCTTGGCTACGTCTTCCGTGGTCTGGAAGCTGGTGCCCTCCGGCAGCCACAAGTCCACCAGCAATTCCAGGCGGCTGGAATCAGGGAAGAACTGCTGCTGCACGCGCGACATGCCCATGAAGCCGGCCACCAGAGCCAGGATGGTCAAGCCAATGGTGATCCAACGGTGCTGCACGCACCAGTTCACCAAGGCTTTGAAGCGGGTGTAGAACGGCGTGTCGTACAGATCTTCGTCGGCGCCGACCTTGGGCTTGGTCTTCAGCAACCACTGCCCCAGGTAGGGCACGAAGTAGACCGATACCACCCACGAGATGAGCAAGGAGGCCGCAGTCACGGCAAAAATGGCGAAGGTGTATTCGCCCACGCCCGACTGCGCCATCCCGATAGGCAGGAAACCCACCGCCGTGATCAGTGTGCCGGTCAACATGGGCATGGCAGTCAGGTCGTAGGCTGCGGTCGCCGCACTGACCTTGTCATAGCCGTCTTCGAGCTTGTGCACCATCATTTCGACGGCAATGATGGCGTCGTCCACCAGCAGCCCCAACGAAATGATCAGCGCCCCCAGCGAAATCTTGTGTAGGCCCACACCCCAGTAATACATGACGAGGAAGGTGACTGCCAGAACCAATGGAATCGTGATGGCCACAACCATGCCTGGACGCACATCCAAACGCCAGGGTTTTGTGTGGAGACCCAGACTGACAAAGCTCACAGCCAGCACCACCACCACGGCCTCGATCAGGACTTTGACGAATTCCCCCACGGAAGAGGACACGGCCTTGGGCTGATCCTGAATCTGGTCCAGCTCAACGCCGGCAGGAAGTTCACCACGAATACGCTGCGCTTCTGTTTGCAGATTCTTGCCCAACGCGATGATGTCGCCACCCTTGGCCATGGAAATACCGATGGCCACCACGCTCTTGCCTTGATGGCGCACACGGGTCGTGGCGGGGGTTTCATAACCACGGCGCACCTCACCGATGTCGCCCAGTTTGAAGGTACGGCCCTGCCCCGTCACCGGGTTGATGAGGCGCAGCGGCATGGCTCGCAACTGTTCCACCGACGAGAAAGAACCCGCCACGCGCATTTGCACGTTATTGGCCTGGCCAGCATAGACCCCAGCACTTTCGATGCCATTCTGGGCGTTGAGTTGCCCGATCAACTGGCTCATGTCGAGCCCCAACTCGGCCAGTCGGTGCTGAGAAATCTCGATATAGATTTTCTCGGGCTGAACACCATAGAGTTCAACCTTGGAAACGGATGGAACCCGCAAAAGCGCTGAACGCACCTGCTCGGCGTGTTGGCGCAATTCCTCGTCGGAGAAGCCGTCGCCTGACAGGGCATAGATGGACCCATACACATCACCGAACTCGTCGTTGAAGAATGGGCCATATACCCCCTGCGGCAGGGTGTGGCGCATGTCGCCCACCTTTTTCCGCGCCTGGTACCAGAGGTTGGGAATTTCTTTTGGAGGAGACGAGTCACGCACCTGCAACAAGGTCAGCGATTCGCCCGGCTTGGTATAGGAACGGATTTTGTCGGCATAGGGCACCTCTTGCAGGGTGCGCTCGATCTTGTCGGTGACTTGCTCGGCCACTTCTTTGGCTGAGGCCCCAGGCCAGTAGGCGCGAACCACCATCACCCGGAAGGCGAATGGTGGGTCTTCGTCCTGACCCAGTTGGAAATAGGAGACCACCCCCAGCAGCATCAACACCACCATCAGGTAGCGCGTGAGGGATGGATGTTCGAGTGCCCAGCGGGACACATTGAAGCGTTGTCGGCCCTGCGCCGACCCGGTTTGTTCAGGCGTGCTCACGTACCAGTTCCTTCAACCTTCAGGACTTATTGGCAGCGTTCGTGGGCTGCTGATAGCGGCGCACTTTCTGTCCAGGATTGAGAACATGGGCTCCCGCCACCACGATTTCCTGGCCAGGCTTGAGGCCCTTGGTCACCAACACCACATCGCCCACGATGTCGCCAGTCACGACCGGCTGAGGCTGAACGGTGTAGGTTTGTGCATCGAGCACCCAGACCACCGATTTGCCACCGCGTTCTGCTACAGCTGGCAAAGGCACGCGAACGCCGTCGCGATTGTTGACCGCCGCCAGCAATTTGACGCTGGCCGTCTGGCCCAACTCAAAGCCGTCGTGCCCCACATCGGCCTTGACCAGGAAGGTGCGGCTGACGGGGTCAGCGGCAGCAGCCATCTCACGAATGGTGGCTTTCACCCAACGGTCGGTACCCCAGGCACGAACCTCCACGGCGTCCTTTTTGCCGACCAGAGCCCTCGTGGCCCGAGCCTGACTTTCCGGAACCGAGAAAACCGCATCGCGCGGGCCATTGAGGGCCAACACAAAAACAGGCTGTCCAGGTGCGACCACCTGGCCTGGCTCCACGTCCACCGCTGTGATAACGCCAGCAGCCGGGGCGGCCAGCGCTGCGTAGGCAATCTGGTTGCCTTGAACACCCGCCTGGGCTCGCGCCTGCTTGAGCGTCGATTCGGCAGCCTTTGTCATGGCGGCATGGCGCTCCAGCTCAGCGGCGCTGATGAAGCCTTGCGCCTTCAGTTCAGTAAAGCGCTTCAAATCAGCAGTGGCCTGCGCGGCATTGGCCTCGGCTGCAGCCACGCCGGCACGAGCAGCTTCCTGGCCCAGTTGGAGGTCTTGCGGATCAAGGCGAGCCAGCACCTGACCTTCCTTGATGGCTTGCCCCAACTCCACATCGCGCGCCGACACTTTGCCGCCCACACGGAACCCCAGACGCGACTCTTTGCGCGCATGAATGTCGGCAGCGAATTCACGATCAAGACTGCCCCCGGTTCCCGACAGGACCACGGTTTTGACCGCTCGCACGGGGGCTTCGGCCACCGGCGCCTTCCCACACCCAGTCACCGTGATGATGACCGCAGAGACCGCCGCCGCCAGGGCCGCTTTTTGCCAGCGTGAATTCGTCATGTCCTAACTCTTGTTGTTGGTTCAGCGAGCCGACATCCTAACTGACTCGCGGGTCAGTAATGTATGCACCCCGCCACGACCTGTCAATTCAACTATTGAGACAATATTGGCTGACGTTTTCCTATTTCCCATGTCAGACCACCGTTTCGCCTCCCCCACATCCGGGCTGCATCAACTCCCGCCGCCAGGCAGTTCGCTCTATTACGTGCTGCAAATGGTCCCCTCACCACGCCGAGCGCTGATGCGAGATTGGTGGCAGTGGTGGCATGAGATCAGTTCTATTCCATTCAATGTGCAAGACCCTGGTGTTGCTGAGGCCAAATTGAACTGGTGGGACCAGGAAATTCAGCAAGCCAGCGCCGGGCAGGCCAATCACCCGCTGACCCAATCGGTGTTTTCGCCGCGAAACACCCAAGGGGAGCAGACGCGTCTGCCAGAGGTCGCGCTGTGGCGAAGCCAGATCAACGGGCAAATCAACCTGGTTCACCAGACTCGCTGGCTGGATGCCGCGTCTTTGCAGCAGCATGTAGACCAAACAACGGGCTCGGCCGCTGAGGGCTGCGCCGTCATTCTGGGCGCCCACAGCGAGGCAGCTCGGCAAGCCGCCAGAACCTTGGGACTGGGCTGGCGGCAGGTTCATCAATTGGCCCGCCTGGGCCAAGACGCCCGCGCGGGATGGGTTCACGTCGCCGTCAATGTACTGCAAGAGCATGATGTCAAAGCGCACGAACTAACCAAGCCTGCCCCGCAGGCCGGCCCCCATTTTCCCAAGCTGATCGAGTCTTTGTCTGATTCGGCAACTGGGCACCTGAAAACGGGGCTCCAAGCCATTCGCAAACTGCCCCGAACCGAGCGCAACGCGTTGCGCCCCCTGGTGGCCCTGAGCTGGATGCAGTTGACCCTGCTGAAGGAAATCCAAAACAGCCAGGACCGCATCCTGCATGAACGGCTGTTGCTGACGCCATTGAAGAAATGGTGGATTGCAACTCGGGTGCGATGGGGCCTGTTACGCTGAAGCCGAGCAACCCTTCATGAGCGATGGCCTGCCAGGGGCCTCGCTCAACGCGCAAAGGGTGCGGCCAGCGGCTCGCCAATGAAAAGACCTTGCTGGGGCCATTGCACGCTCTTCCAATACGCTTCAATGGCGGACGCCCCCCCGGCATAGAACAGCAGCAAGGCTTGCGGATGCGGGAACTTCTGCAAATGCGCACAAGGCTCGCTGGTGGTGCCATAGGTCGCGGTGGCGCCGGCATCGATCCAGGCCAATGCGCTCATTTGCCCATGAGGGTTGTCCAACATGCCACCAAAAGAGGTCAGGTGGTCCGCCAAGGCACCCGGCACAAACTCCAGCGTAGACAATCCATCCACCCGCTCGCGCCCCGTCAGGTACATGAGCACCCGTTCCGCCCCAACCAATGCATCGGTCTGATCCAGATGCACATCCAACCCCAGTGAGGGCACTCGCCCCTCTGGCGGGAACAGGATCTGACGTCGGCTGCGCAGCGCATCTGACGTCGTCACGAAATGAACGTTCACGGCAGGCGCGCCCTTTAGGCCCAACGTGCCATCGGCTTTCACACCGCGGTCGATCAGCGCCTGCGCCTGTGTGGCATCGCGCGCGGCCAACAGCATGGACAAGCGCTTGCCATGATCCTTGAAAGGCTGGCTTGAGCCGGAGCCAAAGTAAGAGGATGCGCGACTGGCCGCGCAGGTCTGCTTGCACAACTGGGCATCAAAACCCATGGTCAAGGCACCGGTAATGGAGTTGCATTCCACTGCATACGGCGCACGCCAAGCCAGAGCCAAGGCTTGGACCCTGTTGCCGTAAAACGCCTCGACTTTGGCCGCCAGGTCGTCAAATTCTGAGCGGCTCAAGACCGACTTGACCGGCATGGCGACCCGCAAGACCTGCGCCGGGTCAATCCCTCGGGCTTTGATGTAGTACTCGCCCACCTGAACCGAGTAGGGGTCATCGGTATTGATAACGACGCCCAGGTCCCCTGCCCGCACTCGGCCATAGACCTTACCTACCGCGGCCCATCGCCTGGCGGGCGGTACCGCCGCAGATGCGGCCGACGCTGCAATGGGCGCAGCAGCCCCCCGAGTCACAGCCGTCGCCGCGCCAGAAGTTCGCGCCGGATCCTCGGCAGACGGCTTTTGCGCCCCCACCACCAAAGAGACAAGCGCCAAGGCCAAACAAGCCACTCGGCGAGCACCAACGATCAACATATTCTTCATAAACGTCAGGAAATTCCTCAATGCGTACAAAGGGCACCCGGAATGACACTCAAGCCCTGGATTATTTCGCCGATTGAGCGGGGATCCCATCTTCCAAAATGGGTTCTCACTGAGGAAAACCCCGATGAGTGATTCCACTGCTTCCACTTCGATCCAGGTTCTGAGCCGTATGTTCGCCTTGCTGGACACCCTCGCCCATGAAGGCGACGCGGTGTCTCTCAAGTCCATCAGCGAACAAACTGGGCTCCACCCCTCTACTGCACACCGCATCCTGAATGACCTCGCCGTTGGCCGCTTGGTCGAACGCTCTGGCCCTGGCAGTTACCGCCTGGGGTTGCGCTTGCTGGAGCTGGGCAATCTGGTCAAATCCAGGCTGGATGTGCGCGACCTGGCGGTCAAGCCCATGCAGGAACTGCACAAGCTGACCGCTCACCCTGTGTCGCTGTTTGTTCGTCAAGATGATGACGCCTTGTGCATCGAACGCACAGTTGCCGAACGCAACGGTGTTCAGGTGACCCGCGTGATGGGCTTGCGTGTGCCGTTGACCTCAAGCGCGGCCGGCAAAACCTTGCTGATAGGCGAATCGGGTAGCGCCCTGGGTAGTCTGGCTTCCGCCCAAAATGCCAGACTGGAAAGCCTTCAGGCCGAACTGAACACCATTCGCCAGAACAGCCTCGCCCACGATGGCGATGGTCATGACCCCGCCAGCCAAATGGTGGCGGCGCCGATTTTCAATGACCTGGGCGAAGTTGTTGCCAGCCTGGCGTTGAACAGCCCATCCAGCCGCATGACAAGCGAGTGGAGCGAAGCGCTGAAGGGTTCTGCGCAACGCATTTCGCTGCAAATGGGCTGGCAAGCACGTTAAAACGCCCCATCTGCCAACAAAAAAGGCCTCCGTCAGGAGGCCTTTGATTTGGGCGAAACAATCAGCCGATCCATATCTCAGGACGTGACCTTCTGGTTGTTCAGCCCACTGATTGCATTGCGCTTGGATGCCACTTCGATCCAGCGGCGCACGCGCTCGGCATCAGCTTGGCGAGAGTACTTCCCTGCTGAGTCCAGGAACACCAAGATGAACTTGCGACCAGCCATGCGGGCCTGCATGACGAGGCAGCGCCCGGCTTCGACGATGTAGCCGGTTTTCTGCAAACCGATGTCCCAAGAAGGGCTGCGCACCAAGCTGTTGGTGTTGTGGAACTGAACCTGGCGAGAACCCACGCGAGCGGTGTACTCGTGAGAGGTGGACAGCTCGCGGATCAAGGGCTGCTGATAGGCCGCCTTGACCAGAACCGCAAGGTCTTTGGCGCTGGACTGGTTGCGACTGTTGAGCCCAGTGGGATCCACATAGCGCGTGTCAGTCATGCCCAAAGTGCGAGCCTTGTTGTTCATGGCTGTGATGAACGCGCTCAAGCCGCCAGGATAGGTCCGGCCCAGCGCATGGGCCGCGCGATTTTCCGACGACATCAGTGCCAGATGCAACAACTCACCGCGTGTCAGGGTGGTGCCCACCATCAGGCGCGAGCTGCTGTTCTTTTCCGTATCGACATCTTCCGCAGTGATGGTGACCATCTCATCCATCGACAAACGAGCGTCGGTGATGACTGTCGCGGTCATCAGCTTGGTCAAAGAGGCGATGGGCAGCACGGCCTCAGAGTTCTTGGCGAACAACACCTCGTTCGTGTCTTGATCGACCACCAAGGCCGCGCTCGACTTCAGATCGAGCGGGTCATTGGTGCGGTGCAGGCCGTACAACTGACCAAACGACGCGCCAGAGGCACCCGATGCAGCCGCCATGCTGCTGGAAGGCGCCGTGGCCACCTTGCCAGCCAGCAACGCTGGCGCATTGACTTCAACAGGTTTGAATTCAGGAACGGCAGCCACCACAGGCACGATCGCGGCGCGAGCCACGCGAGGCGCCCGAACCACTTTGGCAGACTTGCGAACAGGCGCCACAGCCGCTTTGCGCGCAGCCACTGGGGCCTTGGCACGGGCTTTGGCTGGCGTCTTGGCTTTGGCGGCAGTGCGGGTCGGGGCTTTGGCGCGAGGTGCTGCTTCAGCAGTAGCAGCCGACAGAGCCAGGCTGGCCGACATCACCGAAGCCACAACGACTGCCAACCAGTTATTTTTAAACTTCATGCGTGTCACAGATACAGCCCTTTCCTTACACGGCAAGTGTAACAAAAACGCGCACAAGATCAAGGACTTACGCGCATTTTGTAAAGTGAGCTCGCCGATTTCGCTCACGCTTCAGGGTCAACCCTGAGCCGCCACCTTTTCCGAATCGCTGTACAACTTATTCAACGCAGAGAGATAGGCTTTGGCTGACGCGACAACAATGTCAGGATCGGCTCCGACGCCATTGACCACGCGCCCACCCAATTGCAGACGCACGGTGACTTCACCTTGAGATTCTGTGCTTCCCGAGGTAATGGCATTCACGGAGTAAAGGACGATTTCTGCGCCACTTTTCACGACAGCCTCGATTGCCTTGACGGTGGCATCAACTGGGCCATTGCCTTCGCTGGATGACTTGTGCTCTTGGTTGCCACCGGCAAATACGATTTCGGCCTGAGGACGCTCGCCAGTTTCCGAACGCTGAGACAAAGCCACCAGACGATAGTGTTCCTGCTCGCTGGTCACGCTTTCGTCACCCACCAGGGCAATGATGTCCTCGTCGAAAATCTCGCTCTTGCGATCAGCCAGTTCCTTGAACTTGGCAAACGCCGCGTTGACTTCGGCCTCCGACTCCAGATGGATACCCAACTCTTCGAGGCGCTGCTTGAAGGCATTGCGGCCCGACAGCTTGCCCAGCACGATCTTGTTGGCGCTCCAGCCCACGTCTTCGGCGCGCATGATTTCGTAGGTATCGCGCGCCTTGAGCACACCGTCCTGGTGGATGCCGCTGGCGTGAGCGAAAGCATTGGCGCCTACCACCGCCTTGTTGGGCTGC
>CAYVOP010000128.1:0-9102 GCA_964453105.1 uncultured Aquabacterium sp.
GAATGTTGTTCGAGAACTGGGTGGCCAGCTTGGTGCCCAGCACTTCCCACTGGTCTGCCGAGGTGGCCGTGTCAGCACTTTCCACCACAGTGGCGGTGGCCACATCACCAAAGATGAAGTGGCAATCGCGATCGCGCCATTCCTGGTGGGCAGAGGTGATTTCGGGGTTGACCACCAGCACGCATTTGGCCGAACCGCAACGAATGGCGTTGACGGCTTGTTCCAGCGCGAAGGTGGCGGTTGAGCAGGCCACGTTCATGTCGAACGCGAAACCGTTGATGCCCAGGGCCTGTTGAATTTCGACGGCCACGGCGGGGTAGGCGCGCTGCATGTTCGAGGCACCGCAGATCACGGCGTCGATGTCTTCAGGCTTTTTGCCTGCTGCGGCCATGGCCTTGTGGCAGGCGTCCACAGCGATCTCGGCCATCATCGACAGTTCGTCGTCAGCGCGAGGCGTGAAACGAGGATACATGCGATGCGGGTCGAGCACGCCGGACTTGTCCATCACGTAGCGCTGCTTGATGCCAGACGCTTTTTCAATGAACTCAACGCTGGAATGGGCCAGGGGCTCGCGCTCGCCGGCTTCGATCTGCGCGGCAAATTGGGCGTTTTGCTGATCAACGTAGGCGTTGAAGGCTTCGACCAGTTCGGCGTTGGTGATGGTGTGTGGCGGCTGGTACAGACCAGTCCCGCTGATAACGACTGCGCTCATGGCTTCGAAGGGGCTTTGCCACACCCTGGTGGGATGCGCTCGCCCGGATCATCAAAACAGCAGATTTTGCCACCTTTTACCAAGCAGACAAAATTCGGCGCCCCCGCTGAATTAAGCTTGGGCGCAAACGGTCACATCGCACACTTTTCCAAAGGACTTCGCCATGAAAAATACCCTGATCGCTGTGTTGGCAACCGCTGCTCTGGCCCCCACCCTGGCCATGGCCAAAGCCGACTGCCCAGCCCACCCCAAGGCCGAGTGGCTGAAAGAGTCAGAAGCGCGCGCCAAACTGGAAGCCCAAGGCTACAAGATCCGCAAGTTCAAGGTCGATGGTCAGTGCTACGAGATTTACGGCTTCAACAAGGAAGGCAAGAAGGTCGAAATTTATTTCGATACCAAGACGCTGGACATCGTCAAGGCTGAAATCGAGTGACACGGGCTTTGTGGTCCCCGTTGGTTCGGCTCACCCATTGGGGCGTGGCCGCACTGGTGCTGTTCAACCAGTTCAATGATTCGGGGCGGATTCACCGATGGGCAGGCTATGCAGCGGCCGCGCTGGTGGTCTGCCGCCTGGTTTATGGCTTCGCCCGACCACGGCAAGACCCTGCCCGAATCCATATCCCGGGGCCCACAGCACTGAGGGACCACCTGAAAGCCATTGGCCGCAAGGCGCTGGCGCCCAGCCACGGACACAACCCTGTGGGCATGTGGGCCGCGCTCATCATGTGGACCCTGATCCTGGCCTTGGGCATCACGGGTTGGATGAGCCAACTCGATCGCTACTGGGGCGAGGAGTGGCTGGAAGAGTTCCACGAAGGCTTGGCCAACACCCTGTTGGGCGTGGTCGTGGTGCACTGGGTGGGCGTATTGAGCATGTCAGCCCTGCTCAAACAAAACCTGGTTCGCGCCATGGTCACGGGCGGTGAATCAAGTTCTGAAACTGGCACGCCTGCGTCGATCAAAACGGAACAGCGCTCGCCAAACTGAGTTGTTGGCCGCTGACGGGGTGTGTGAAACGAAGCTCGGCCGCATGAAGCAATAGGCGCCCGCCAGCGCTGGCTGCGGGGCCATACAAGGGGTCGCCCACAATGGCATGCCCCAAGGCCAGCATGTGTACCCGCAATTGATGTGATCGTCCCGTGATGGGCTCCAGATCAACCCGACTGACACCGGCTTGCGCATCGCGATCGCGCACCCAATAGCGGGTCTGCGAAGGCTTGCCGATTTCGTGGTCTACCTTCTGGCGAGGGCGATTGGGCCAATCGGTAATCAGCGGCAAATCCACCAGGCCGTCATCGTCCTCGACACGACCGTGCACCACCGCCTGATAGCGTTTGTCCACCTCTCTACGCAAAAAGAGTTCGCTCAGCAAGCGCTGCATTTCCTTGCCTCGGGCCATCAGGAGCAGGCCGGACGTGTCCATGTCGAGTCGGTGAACGATCAAGGCATCGGGGTAACGCGCCTGCACACGTGCGGCCATGCAATCGGCAAAGGCCTCGCCACGCCCTGGCACACTGAGCAAGCCGCTGGGTTTGTCGATCACGATGAGGTGTTCATCGCAAAAGAGCGGCACCAAACCGAGGTCTGGCGGCGGCCGATAGTCGATCAGTTGGTGGGTGCTCATGGTCGACTGCCGTAGCGTCGCGCCAGCACCGTGCACACAAACATCTGAAGCTGGTGGTAGATCATGATGGGCAAAATCAACACCCCCATGGCAGCCGAGCCACCGAACAGCAACTTGGCCATCGGCATGCCCGAGGCCATGGTTTTTTTCGATCCACAAAACACAGCCACGATCTCGTCTTCGACATCAAACCCCCAGCGGCGCGCCACCCAACGAGTCAGCCACAGGGTGGGCAACAGAAAAACGGCGGCCCCTACAGCGGTTTGAACCAGCAAACCAGCACCATGCCGGGTCCAGAGCCCATCGGCCACGGAATCAGAAAAAGCAGACCACACCAACAGCACGATCACCCAGCGATCAAACACATTGGTGACAGGCTTCAGGCGGGTGAACAACGGCAGCAACCAAGGGCGAGAGAGATGCCCCAGCGCAAAAGGCAAGAGCAGCATCTTGGCGATCTTCAGCATGGTCTGGCCCACATCGAGCGCTTCACTCCCCTGCCCGCCAATGACCAGGCTGACCAGCATCGGCGTCAAAAACACACCCAACAAGGTCGACAAGGTGGCATTGAGCACCGCCGCAGCCACCCGGCCCCGAGCCAGGGCCGTCATGGCCACCGAGGAAGACACGGTAGAAGGCAGCACCGCCAGGAAGAAAAAGCCCATCTGCAAGTCATGTGGCACCCAATGCCCCAACAGCAGCACACACCCCCCCCACCAAAGCGGAAACCAGACGTAGGTACACACCTGCACCACCAGATGCAAGCGCCAACGCGAGGCCCCGTCCTTGAGGCTATCGGTAGACAAACCCATGCCATGCAGGAAAAACAGCCCCAGCACGCCCAAATCGGTCACCGTGCCCAGGTGCAACACTCCCTGGCTGCGCCCCAACTGAGGCCACAAACTGGCCACCACCACGGCCATCACCATGCCAGACAAAAACCAGTCCACACGAGGCCACTTCAGCTTCAACACGCGCATGCTTCCTTCTCACATCGGCGTGCGCCAGCCAACAGCAAACCACCGACGCACCCGCGCATTATCGACACTCGGACCGGGTGATTGCCAACGATACCGAAAGCCCCCTGCCGTCCAGCCCGGCGCCCCAAGTCAACTGCCCGTTCAAGATCTCGGCCGCTTGGGCCACAATCGTCAAACCCAGTCCACTGCCTAGCTTCACGCCCTCGTGAGCACGGCGCGGATCAATGGCCCTCCGCGCCCATTGCTCTTCCGATAAGCCTGGGCCATCGTCGGCCACCACCAGGGTCCAGTTGCGCGCAGACTGGCTGATCCGTACCGCAACACGGCCTTGCTCCGAACCATGCGTGATCGCGTTTTTGAGAAGGTTCTTCAGCACCAGCGCCAAGGCCGGTTCGCTCACAGGCACGAGCAGGTGTTCCGGCGCATCCAGCATCAACTCAATGCGCCGTTTTTGCGCCAATGGCATGAAGTCAATCATCAGGTCTTGCGCCACACGCACCACATCAACCTCGGGACACGGCTCAGCCAATTGCGATGACAAGGAGGACAGGCAGATCAGCTGATTGATCTGAGTCGATGTGGTCTCAATGGTCTTCTCAAGAACCAGCAGGCTTTGACTTTTGATTTCCGGGTCATGGGTTGTTGCCACAACGTGGGCATGCCCGGCCACGATGGCCAAAGGCGTTTTCAATTCGTGCGCCACGGTTTCGTAGAACTGCTTTTCATGCTCTCGCTGCAATCGAACCCGGCCCAACAGGTCATTGAATGAGACCAGAATGGGTGTCAGCTCAAGGTACCCCGTAGGGTCACGCAGGGCGGTAAAGTCATCCGCCCCCCTTGTGTTGACATCGTCGGCCAGGCGCTTCAGTGGCTTAAGCCCTTGCCAGACCGCCAACATCAACAACAAGACCAAAACGGGAAAGGCCCACAACATGTAGCCCAGCAAGTCCAAGCCAATCGCAGTCAGTGCCGCGGCATCGTCCATGGCGGGATGCCAGATGGTGAGTTGCCAATGGGCCGATGTTTTGGAGACCGGCCAATAGGGGCGCTGATCAACCAGCATGATTTGCCCGTGCGACGAAGTTGTCGCAGGCAAGGAGACCGCCGGGTGTGACAAGAACTGTCGGCCGGTGCTCAGATGCCGCCACTGAAAATAGACTGGCCCCTTTGAGGCGGCCTCGCTGCCCGCGTTCAATTGTTCAAAGGTGGTGTGGGTGTGAGCGATGGCAGATTCAGCCTGGTACGGCTCCAAGCGCTCCAGCGACGTCAACAATGACTGATTGAGTTGCCCTTGCTCAAGCTGACTCAAGAGTTTGTGCTTGTAGCCCAGATAGTCCTTGGCCAGCAGCATGCCCCATATCAGCAACATGCCCATCAGCAAGGTGAACACCAAGCGTCTCTTCAGGGAAGGTTTGAACAATAAATCCATACGCTTGCGCCATTTGCTACAAAACGAATTGATACCCAATACCCCGATGGGTCTTGATGCGATCACCACCGATTTTTTTGCGCAAATTCGACATGTGAACCTCGATGGTGCTTTCCTCCACGGGCTCTCCCAGCGGCTGAACCCGGCGGCACAACTCTCTCTTGGACACCACGCTGTCTGGATTCTTCGCCAGCACTTGCAAGATATTGAATTCGCGCGGCGACAAATCAATCGCTTCGCCGTGAAGCCAGGCGCGCTGGGACTTCAAAGACAGCTCCAACGCGCCACATTGCCAACGCTCACTGGCCTGTCGCGCATGTCGGCGATGGACTGCGCGAAGTCTTGAGATCAACTCAGCCATGGCAAAGGGCTTGGCCAAATAGTCGTCGGCGCCCTCATCCAATCCCACCAATCGATCAGACAAGGCCACACGGGCGGAAATGACGATCACCGGAATGGGCAAACCCAATTGACGCCAAAGGCGCAACATGTCCAGCCCGTCCACGTCAGGCAAGCCCAGATCGAGCAACACGCCATCTGGCTGAGGCTGCAATGCGCTGAGATTGACGTCCTTGCCCGACCTGACCCAAAGCACCGTCATACCCTCGGCACGCAGCGCCAAGAGAATGGCCTGCCCCAGATCCAAATCGTCTTCGAGAAGAAGTATGTGCATGAAAGCCAGTCTAGCGGCTTGACCTTTAGCCAAGCTAAAGGTTGGGTATCTAAGCTCGCACCCATGGCTTTGACCATACCCATACCTTAAACACCAGGACAGAAACATGAAACTGAGGACCTGCCTTCTTTTGGCTTGCACCTTGACCGCCTTGCTAGGCTGCGCCACACAAGCCCCTCCGCCACCCACGCTAAGCAAAGGACAGCAGCAAGAAGCCATCGACCATCTCAAGCGCTTCATTACACAGGAAATGCGCAACGCCGACACCCAAGGCTTGAGCATTGCCATCGTCAGTGACCAAGCCGTGGTGTGGGAACAGGGCTTTGGTTGGGCCAATCACGAAAAGCAATACCCGGCCAACGCACAAACGCTCTACCGTGCTGGTTCCATCTCCAAGCTGCTGACCGATCTGGGCGCATTGCAGCTCGCCGCCGCGGGGCAACTGAACATCGACGCACCCGTTCGCCAGGTATTGCCTCAGTTTGCCCCTGTCGCCCCGGATGGGCAAACCTACCCCATCACGCCGCGCATGCTGATGACCCATCACAGTGGCTTGCCTAGAGATGTGCTCAAGGGCTTCATGTCCAGTCAACCCGAGCCCTTCTCTGAGGTCATCAAGCAACTGAACGCCCTCGGTGCCGACGACACACCTCTGCGCAGCTTCTCCTACTCCAACGCCGGCATCAGCGTATTGGGTGCGGTCATGGACCAAATCACGGGGCAGTCCTTTGCCCCGTGGATGCAAAACGCAGTTCTACAGCCCCTGGAGATGACCCACTCCGCGTTCGAGCCCCGTCCTAGCACCGACGAAAAGATGGCTCAGGGCTACATCAAAGGTCAACCCGCCACGGAACCCGGACTGCGCGATGTGCCAGCAGGAGGGCTGACCAGCAGCGTGCATGACCTGTCCAACTTCATGCGCATGGTTTTTGCCGACGGCCAATTCAACGGCAGACAGATCCTGCCGGCCGATTGGATGAAATCGATGTTGACACCACAAAACACTGATGTAGCACTGGATGCCGGCTTTCGCGTAGGGCTTGGCTGGATGCTGAGTTCACTCAGCCAAGACACACCCAAGGGACTTGGCCCGGTTGCGCATCACGCTGGCGCGACACGCCTGTTCAACAGCCAAATGTATGTGCTCCCTGAACAGAAGATAGGCGTCATCGTGATGGCCAATGACCAGAACGCTCACGCCTTGGTCGACAAAGTGGCGCTCAGAGCCCTGAACGTGCAACTGCAGGCGCAGCTCGGGTATCGCCAGCCCCCCGCGCCCATCGTCCCTTGGGCCACATCGCAACAGGAGGCTGCTTCCAGCCACCAAGACACTGCCGACAATAAATGGGCTGGGCTATACAGCACCGCTGTGGGGCCCGTTCGCATCAAGCAAACCTCATCAGACGCACCGCGAGCCGAGGTCTTGGGTAAAACATTCACCCTGCGCATGCGAGAAAACGGCAGCCGCTCGCCGGTGTGGTCTCTGATGGGCCTCATTCCGGTTGAGCTGGACGGGCTGACCCAGTTTGAATTCACCCGGACAGACATCCACGGCGTGGAGGCGCTCATTGGGCGTCTGGGCGAACAAAACATGCTGCTCGGCTCACGCATTCCAGACACAGCCATTCCACCCGCCTGGCAACAACGGGTGGGCCGCTACCGGCTCATCAACCAAGGCGACGACAGCATTGCCATTTCAGACATTCAAATCCAGCTGGAAGATCACCGTCTGATCTTGTCATTCACAGACCCCGATGCTGGGGACCACCCCCAAGAACTCCATCTGCGTCCACTGTCTGACACCAGTGCGCAAGTGCTGCAACCCATCCCTGGAGCCGGCCCTCGGCTTCAGGTGGTGCATGCAGCCGGGAAAGAGCAGCTTTCATTCAGCGGATTTTTGGCTGAACGTCTGTCGAATTGACGAACGGCCGTGCCGCTGCGCTGCCAAATTCCCCACGCAAACACCCGTTTGCATGACAATACGGGGTTTTCCTTGGCACGGGGCTCGTCCGCCCCTCAATGGCATGACCACACACTACACCCTCAGCGATTTCGACTTCGAGCTGCCGCCCGAACTCATCGCCCAGCACCCCGCAGCCGAACGCAGCGCCTCCCGCCTGCTGGATGGGCGAAGCAGCCCCCCGGTTGACCGCGTTTTCCGCGACCTGCCCAATCTGCTGCGAGCCGGCGATCTGCTGGTTTTCAACAATACACGGGTCATCAAAGCCCGCTTGTATGGACACAAGCAGTCAGGCGGGGCTGTCGAGGCCCTGGTCGAGCGCGTGCTACCCAACCGTGAGGTCTGGGCCCACATGCGCTCCAGCAAATCACCCAAGCCTGGCAGCGTGGTGCGCTTTGCCGACGCCTTTGACGCCGAGGTCCTTGGCCGCTGCGGCCCTGACAATGGCATGTTCCACCTTCGCTTGTCTGGTGAGCCCTTCGAGTTGCTCGAACAACATGGCCACGTGCCACTGCCGCCCTACATCACCCACGCCGACGAAGAAGACGACGTGCGTCGCTACCAGACGGTGTTCGCAGCCCACCCGGGTGCGGTGGCTGCCCCTACCGCGGCGCTGCACTTCGACGAAGCCCTGCTGCAAGCCCTGAAAGACAAGGGCATTGGTACCGCCGCCGTGACCCTGCACGTGGGTGCGGGCACTTTCCAACCCGTTCGCACCGACAACCTGGCTGAGCACAAGATGCACAGTGAATGGTTCAACGTGACAGAAGAGACAGCGCAGGCCATTCGCACCACGAAAGCAGCTGGCGGCCGCGTGGTATCGGTAGGCACGACCACCTTGCGTGCGCTGGAATCGGCCGCACTGAACGCCCCTGCCGATGAGATCCTAAACGTGGGCAGCCGCGACACCGACATCTTCATCACCCCGGGCTTCGACTTCAAAGTGGTGGATGTGTTGATCACCAACTTCCACCTGCCCAAAAGCACCCTGATGATGCTGGTCAGCGCCTTGGCTGGCTACGACCACATTCGCGCGCTGTACCAGCACGCCATTGAACAACGCTACCGTTTCTTCAGCTACGGCGATGCCATGCTGATCGAACGCTCCGCCCAGCCCGCTTGAACGAACGAGGCCCCACGATGTTGAAATTTGATCTGCTCAAAACCGAAGGCCTGGCGCGACGCGGCCGCATGACCCTCAACCACGGCGTGGTCGAGACCCCCATCTTCATGCCTGTTGGCACATATGGCACGGTCAAGGGGGTGATGCCCAAGTCGCTGGAAGACATGGGCGCACAGATCATTCTGGGCAACACCTTCCACCTGTGGATGCGCCCTGGCCTGGACATCATGCAGCAGTTCGGTGGACTGCATCAGTTCGAAGCCTGGAACAAACCCATCCTGACCGATTCGGGCGGATTCCAGGTGTGGTCGTTGGGTGAGATGCGCAAGATCAGCGAAGAAGGCGTGCGCTTTGCTTCGCCCGTCAACGGCGACAAGCTCTTCCTCACCCCCGAGGTGAGCATGCAGATTCAGACCATTCTGAACTCGGACATCGTCATGCAGTTCGACGAATGCACCCCTTACTGGCAAGGTGAAAAGGGCTCGGGCCACATCACCACGGAAAAGGAAGCACGCTCCTCCATGGAGTTGAGCCTGCGCTGGGCCAAACGCTGCATCACCGAGTTCGAGCGCCTGCAAAACCCCAATGCCCTGTTCGGCAT
>CAYVOP010000129.1:0-9089 GCA_964453105.1 uncultured Aquabacterium sp.
TTGTAGTACTCGGGCTGGCAGGTGGCAATTTCGCGCGACCAGTCGATCGCCAAGCCCATCGCCTTCATCTGCTTCTTCATGTAGGCGATGTTGTCGTAGGTCCATGCGGCGGGCGGCACCTTGTTTTTCAAGGCCGCGTTTTCAGCCGGCAGGCCGAAGGCGTCCCAGCCCATGGGCATGAGCACGTTGTGGCCGTTCATGCGCAGGTAACGGGTCAACATGTCGTTGATCGTGTAGTTGCGCACGTGGCCCATATGCAGCTTGCCCGAGGGGTAGGGCAGCATGGAGCAGGCGTAGAAGGCCTTCTTGTCTTTGTTTTCGGTGACGCGGTAGGCGTCCTTGTCGTTCCAGTGCTGCTGGGCACGGGCCTCCACGGCACGTGGGTCGTAGGTCTGGTTCTCTTGAGTAGCGCTCATGAAGGGGTCACCGCAAAGACAAAGGCAGGCCGATGACCCGGTCTCGTTGAAAGGAGAGGGGCATCAGCCTGTGGAAATCAGATCGCCATTATAGAAAGCCCCCTTTGGCTTCGATGCCAATACTTTGGCAGAGGGCTGCTGGCTGGCGTGGTCTTATTTGATCAGACCTTCGGCCTTCAGCGCTGCCTGCACTGCGGGGCGGGCGGCCATGCGAGCCATGAAGGCGGTCAGATTGGGCCAGCCGCTCAGGTCGAGTTGGACGAATCCTGACCAGTTCACCACCACGAACAAATAGGCGTCCGCCACGCTGAATTGGCCAAGCAGGTAGTCCTTGCCGGCCAGTTGCTCGTTCACGTAGCCCAGGCGGCGCTGCAGGTTGGCTCGAGCGATGTCCTTCATCTCGGCAGGCGCTGCCGGGTTGAAAAAGGGGCTGTAGTTCTTGTGGATTTCTGTGCCAATGAAGGTCAGCCAGCTCTGCAGGTGATAGCGAGCCAGAGTGCCGTTGGCTGGGGCCAGGTTCTTCTGTGGGACCTGATCGGCCAGATACTGGACGATGGCCGGCCCTTCAGTCAGCACCTCTCCGGAGTCGAGTTGCAGGGCGGGCACGTAGCCCTTGGGGTTGATGGCCAGGTAGTCCGCACCGCTGGCGGTGACCTTCTTGGCCAGATCCACCACTTCTGTTTCGTAGGGCAGGCCTGTCTCTTCCAGAATGATGTGGGGAGACAGCGAGCAGGCGCCAGGCTTGATAAACAGCTTCATGACAAGGACCTCGGTTCATCGGTTTGAACAAGAGGTCGATTGTCGCTCGGGCCGAGATGTCCCGCCCCGAGTCAGGGCTTACTGCTGTGAGCCCGAGTTGAACGCGCGTTGCGCATCGGCCAGCGCTGCTTCCAGAGCCGCTTGGGTGCGCTGCCCTTCAGGGCGAGCTTGCCATTCGGCAAACGTGGTGGCCACGAGGCGCTTCTGCTCGGTGGCGCGTTCGGCTTCGGCCAGCAGCTTGGGGTTGTCTTGTGGCGGGCCCAGTTTCAGCAGTTTGGCCTGCATTTCAGTGATGCGCTGCTGGCGGGCGGCCTCGTTGGGCTCACTTTCCGTGATCAAGACCGTGTTCATCAGCAGCGCTTCGCCAGCAGTGAACTCGCCTTTGGCCAGTCGGGCGGGCACTTCTTGCAGCAGGGCTTCAGCCAAGGCTGCACGCTCTTTGGGGCTCTTGCTGCCTTCGGTGGTTTGCCAATACTCGAAGCGCTTTTGATAACGCAAGTAATCCACCACGCGAGCCGCTTCTGTTTCTGCGTTGGGCATGTTCTTGCTCAATACGCTTTTTAGTGCGTTCCAGTCGGCCTCGGGCATATCAGCAGGCCTGCCTTCCGCCAGGAGTGCTGACTGGTTGAAAGCTTCTGGGGCGGCTGCAGGCGTCGTTCCGGGTTTGATCCAGGCGGATGTGGGTGCTTGGGTTGTTGCTGCTGCGGGTGTATCTGAGGCTGGCGCACGGGTGAACCACCAAGCGCCACCCAGTACGACGACACCTGCCACAGTGGCGAGGAACAAAGGACGTTGCCAAAAGGCCTTGTTTTGATAAGTGATCATGGCGCGACGAGGGAACTGCTGCTTGCGTTTATACAAAAGAAAAGCCCGGTGGCGTTGAGGGTTTGTATCCCCTCTGGGCGACCGGGCTTGTACTGCGAGAGGGGGCAAGCCCCTTCAATCAGTTGATAGGAACGACTGGGTAGAACGCGGGGGTGCGCAGGCCAGCCTTGACGATGATGTTGATGGTACCGAAGTCGGTGGTTTTCATCAGTTCGGGGCCGAAGGCTGGCAGCTTCAGGGCATCAGCCAAGAGGGGGATGGCGGCGGGCTCGAGGAACAGCTTGTCCAGGATTTGAGTGCCGGTCACCGACAGAGGGAACTTGTACTTCAGGGTCAACTTCTGGAATTCGTTGAAACTGTACACAGGCATTTGGGCAATGGTGGTGCCGCCAATGGGAGTGAAGTCGGCCAAGACCTTGTGGTTGATGAAGTCGAGCTTGAAGTTAGCGATGGTTGCACCAACTTTCGCGCCGCGGTAGGTGCGAGAGATTTCCAGTGCCGAGCCCTTGGCTTCGCCAGAAGCAATCTTCAGGCTGGAGTTAACGGTGATGCTGGTCACGGGCAGGTTGTACGAACCCTTGGTGGTCGTGGCCGTGGCGTTGCCCAGAGGTGTGACGGTGATTTCAAAGGCGTCGTACTGCTCCAGTGCTGCGGCGGAGAAGTTCTGGAACGAATCGGCCTGGAGGAAGTCGGTGGGGATGGTCAGTGCGCTGGCAGAAACAGCAGCAGAAGCCATGACAGCGGCGACTGTGAACGAACGGAAAGACAACTGGCTCATCTCGAAGCTCCTCATTAAGGCCTGACTGCCAGGCCACGTTGATATGGACTCTATGCTCGCGGCACGTGCCCCGTTATGCGACCCTCGAATGAGGGGCGCTTAAAGTGGGCGGGGAATATGTCCTGCCAGATTCGGTGTATTGGCGGCGCGTTCGTGCGAAAGGGATTAAGGGGAATCCAGTGGTTTACGTAGATTCCCCTATCGGCACTTCAATCAGTTTGCTGGAACGTAAGGTTGGGTCGACACTGCGGTGCGGAAGCCCAACTTGACGTCAACGTTGATCTTGCCGAAGTCAGTGGTTTTAGCCAGAGCCTCGGCGAAGGCGGGCAGGGACAGCGATTTGACCAAAATTGGCAAAGCTTCTGGAGTCAGGAACAGCTTGTCCAAAATTTGGGTGCCAGTCACTGTCAGAGGGAACTTGTATTTCAGGGTCAGGGCTTGTGCTTCGTTGAAGCTGTAAACGGGCATTTGGGCGATGGTGGTTCCGCCAATGGGGGTGACGTCGGCCAGCACCTTGTGGTTTTCAAAGTCCAGTTTGAAATTGGCGATGGTCACGCCGATCTTGGCTCCGCGGTACACGCGCGCGATTTCCAGGGCGGAACCAACGGCGGCACCCGATACGACCTTGAAGCTCGAGTTCACGGTAATGCTGGTTACCGGCAGATTGAATGCGCCTTCGGTAGCGGTGCTGGTGGCATTGCCCAGGGGTGATACGACGATGTCGAGTACGGAGAATTGATCCAGTGCTTCTTGCGAGAAGGATTGGGTCGAGTTGGCTTGGAGCGATTCAGAAGGAAGGGTCAGGGCTGAGGCAGAAGCGGCAGCAGTGGCCAGAGCCGCTGCGACGGTGAACGAGCGCAGCGAAAACGCTTGGAAGGACATGGATAACTCCTGTGTGACACCCGATTGGTGGGATTTGTTGAAAGGCGTTAAATGCTCGTGCCGGTTTGGCACGATGTCACACGGAGAATTCGGGTTAGATGCTTGACGCGGGGCGAAGTTGCGTCACCCTGCTTTGGGATGCTGGTTTGTCGTGATCTGTCAAGCTGCGGATAGCGCGGGGTCGGCAGGTATTCGCCCCCCGTTGCGCCTGGTTGCAAGTGCCTCAGGGCCGTTAGCGGGCGCAGGCTTGGCGGACGGCGTGTTCCCACTGCGCCATGCGTTCTTGTGCGCGGTCGGCTGACAAGGTTGGGTAGAAGGTCTGATCGGCCTGCCACAGGCTGGCGATGGCCTGGGTGTTGGCATACACCCCGGTGGCTAGGCCCGCCAGATAGGCGGCACCCAGCGCGGTGGTTTCCACCACCTTGGGGCGCACCACGGGAATGCCCAGCAGGTCGGCCTGGAATTGCATGAGCAGGTTGTTCACGCAGGCCCCTCCGTCTACACGCAACTCGCTCACCGGGCGGGCGCCGGCGGCCACGGCGTCGCGGCTCATGGCTTGCAGCAGTGCCGCACTTTGGAAGGCAATGGATTCGAGCGCGGCGCGGGCAATGTGGGCCACGGTGCTGCCTCGCGTCAGGCCCACGATGGCGCCGCGGGCGTCGCTGTTCCAGTAGGGCGCACCCAAGCCGGTGAAGGCGGGCACGAACATCACGCCGCCGGAATCGGGCACGCTTTCTGCCAGGGCCTGAACCTCGCTGGCGGCCTTGATGGCTTGCAGGCCATCGCGCAGCCACTGCACCACCGCGCCGCCGATGAAGACGCTGCCCTCCAGGGCGTAGGCGGCTTGCGTGTTGATCTGAGCGGCCGACGTGGTCAGCAGGCCGTTGGCTGAGGTGTGCGCCGCCGCGCCGGTGTGCAGCAGCATGAAGCAGCCGGTGCCATAGGTGTTCTTGGCCAAGCCGGCCTCAAAGCCCGCTTGCCCGAACAGGGCGGCTTGCTGGTCGCCAGCCATGCCGCCCACGGGCAACGAGGCCGGGGCGTTTACGCCCAGGTCTTGCAGGATGCGGGCATCGACTTCGCCATACACATGGCTGGATGGGCAGACCTGCGGCAGCACGCTGCGAGGAATGTTCATCAGGGCCAGCAGGTCATCATCCCAGTCGTTGGTGTGGATGTTGAACAGCATGGTGCGCGAGGCGTTGCTGACGTCGGTGGCGTGCACGCGGCCGCCAGTCAGGTTCCACAGTAGCCAGCAGTCCACCGTCCCGAACGCCAGTTCGCCCTTTTCTGCTGCGGCGCGGGCGCCATCGACATGGTCCAGCAGCCATTGCAGCTTGCTGCCCGAAAAGTAGGGGTCGATGATCAACCCGGTTTTCTGCCGAATGGTGTCGGCCAGACCTTGTTCGCGCCACTGCGCACATTGCGGTTCGGTGCGGCGGTCTTGCCAGACGATGGCGCGCGCCACGGGCTGGCCGGTGTCGCGACGCCACAGCACGGTGGTCTCGCGCTGGTTGGTGATGCCCGCTCCGCGCAGTTGGGTCAGGTCATGACCTTGCTCGGCCAATTGGCGCAAGGCCTGGGCAGCGGTGTCGCGTTGGGTGCGCCACAGCTCAAGCGGATCGTGCTCCACCCAGCCGGGCTGGGGGTAGTGCTGGCGAATTTCTTGTTGCGCTGATGCGAGGATCTGGCCTCGTTCGTCGAAGACGATGCTACGGGAGCTGGAGGTGCCTTGGTCAAGCGCAAGTAGAAGTGCCATGGTGTGTCAGGGGGCGATGGTCAAGGCCACCTGGGCCTCGTGCAAGAGTTGGGTAATGGGCTGCGGGGGCAGCGCTTCGGTGAACACGCGGTCCATCTGGTCCAGGCTGGTGACCTTGGCCAGGGCCTGCTGGGAAAACTTGCTCGAGTCGGCTACCAGCCAGGTCTCGCGTGCCTGCTCGTGCACGGCTTCGATGACAGGGCGATCACGTTGATCGCGGTCGCGGATGGTGCCGTCGGGGTCGATGCCCAGGGCGCTGATGATGCCGATGTCGACCTTGTACTGCTTGAGGAACTGCACCGCGCTTTCGCCTTCCAGGGCGTTGTCTCGCCCGCGCAGCATGCCGCCCGCCACATGGACCTTGCAGTCTGTGTGTTCGCTCAGTAATGTGGCGACATGCAGGTTGTAGGTGATCACGGTCAAGCCTGGCTTGTTAAGCAGTTCACGGGCAACGGCCTCTACCGTGGTGCCCACGCCCATCAGGAGTGTGGCGCCATCGGGAATGGCTGCGGCCACCGAGCGGGCGATGCGCGCCTTGGCATCGGCTTTGAGGGCTTGGCGTTCACGCCAGGCCGACACGGCCGGGGCCTGTCGCGGCAGGCTGACCCCGCCGTGAAAACGCAGCAGCATGCCGGCCTCGGCCAGGCGTTGCACATCGCGGCGCACGGTTTGCATCGTCACGTTCAGCCGAGAGGCCAGGCGTTCGACCGAGACAGCGCCTCGAGCGCGAACTTCTTCCAGCAGGGCGACCTGACGAGGGTTGGGCGACCAGGATGTGGGTGCGTTTGACAAAGCGGGGCTCCGAATCCAGCATTTTTCACTTGATTCAGTGAGCCTATCGCAAATTGTATGCGCAAATGGCAACAAAAACGAATAAGATCGCGCCAAATTGATTGTTTGTTTGTGTTCGTATTTGTTGGCGAACAACCATTGTGATGGAGTCTGCTGTGATGGCATCGACCGCTTCTTCTCCTTCTGGCTCTGGGGTTTCCCAGGCGGATTTGACCTGTGATGTGCTGGTGATCGGGGGGGGCATCAATGGCGTGGGCACCGCCCGCGATCTGGCCGGACGGGGCTGGAGTGTGTTGCTTTGCGAACAAGATGACCTGGCCAGCCACACCTCGTCAGCGTCGACCAAATTGATCCACGGCGGCTTGCGTTACCTGGAATATGGGGAATTCGGACTGGTGCGCAAGGCGCTGGCCGAGCGCGAACGCCTGCTTCGGTCGGCCCCTCACATCATGTCGCCGCTTCGTTTCGTGTTGCCCCATGATGCGTCCATGCGCCCGGCTTGGATGATTCGCTTGGGTTTGTGGTTGTATGACCACCTGGCCAAGCGCGAATTCCTGCCCGGTTGCAAATCGGTGCGATTCAAAGGGCACGCACTGGGGGCGCCGCTGGCATCAAACTGGACCAAGGGCTTCATCTATTCAGACGGTTGGGTGGACGACGCCCGATTGGTGGCCTTGTGCGCGCAAGATGCGGCCGAACGTGGCGCGCGCATTCTCACGCGGACCCGCTGCGAAGGGGTGACCCCGCACGACGGCGGCTGGCTGGCTACGCTGGTTCAACTCGACCCCCATTCCGGCCAGGAAGTGGCGCGCCAGACAGTGCGGGCTCGTTCGGTGGTCAATGCCGCAGGCCCTTGGGCCGAGCGGGTGCTGCACCAGCACATGGGCGTGAGTGGCCAGGAAGCCGGGCGCAGCAAGGACGAAAAACTGCGTCTGGTCAAAGGCAGCCACATCGTGGTGCCACGCAAGTTTTCGCATGACCATGCTTACATCTTCCAGGGGCAAGACCGTCGCATCATCTTCGCCATTCCGTATCAGAACGACTTCACCCTGATCGGCACCACCGATGTCGAGCACAAGGGCGAGCCCGGCAAGGCGGTCATCGATCAGGATGAAATTCACTACCTGTGCGAGCAGGCCAGCCGCTATCTGAAGGAGCCGGTGAAGCCCAGCGATGTGGTGTGGACCTTCTCGGGTGTGCGCCCCTTGCTGGATGACGAAAGTGGCAATGCGGCCGCCGTGACCCGTGACTACAAGGTGCAAGCGCAAAACTTGCCTGCTCCCTGGTTGACGGTCTGGGGCGGCAAGCTCACCACCTTCCGCTTGTTGTCACAAGAAGCGGCCGACAAGGTGGGGCAATTGCTGGGCGAGGTCCGCAAGCCTTGGACTGACGATGCGCTCTTGCCCGGCGGCGACCTGCGTTGCGTGGTGGGCAGTCCGGTTCACCCTGTGCATGACATCAACGAATTCGCGGCGGCTTTGCGCCAGCGCTGTCCTTGGGTTGATCAGGATGTGCTCCATCGCTGGGCCCACACCTATGGCAGCCGAACCTTGACATGGTTGGAAGGTGCTAAGCGCAAGGTCGATCTGGGCGCTGAAGTGGCGCCCGGTTTGTTCGAGCTTGAACTGAACTATCTGCGCCGGTACGAGTGGGCTCAGACGGCCGAAGACGTGTTGTGGCGCCGGACCAAGCTGGGCTTGCACTACACGGTCGAGCAGCGTGCCGCAGTGGCCGACTGGATGACCGGTGCGCAAGCCAGTAATCAGCGCAGCGCGGCCTGAACCTGATCTTGTTGGCTCTTGCGCCATTGCAGGGGCGACAGCCCCGTCCAGCGCTTGAATGCCCGCGTGAAGGCGCTTTGCTCGGAATAGCCCAGCAGCAGGGCGATGTCTGAAATGGGCAAGCGTCCTTCTTGAACATGTGCCAGCGCAGTTTGCTGCAGCGTGGCTTCGCGCAAATCGCGAAACTGATGGCCTTGCGCTGCCAGTTGCCGGTACAGCATGCGGGGTGACAGCTTCAGTTCATTGGCCACACAAGCCAATTCGGGCATTCCGCTTTGACCACTTTGGGCCAGGTGGGTCATGGCCCTGCGGGCCTGTTCCACCACATTGCCTTGGGTGGGCAGCGCGGCCAGGGTGGCCTGCACCTGATCGTCCATCAGCTTGAGCAGATGCGGGTCGTGCTGCATCAGGGGCCATTGCAGGCAAGCCAGAGGCAAGCACAACCGCGTCATGGGTTGAGCAAAGCGCACCCGGCATCCAAAGAAGGCCTCGTAGGGCCTGACGTCGAGAGGCGGTGGATTCACAAAGTCCACCTCGGTCAAGGGCAGGGCCCGGCCACACAGGTCGCGAGCAAACTGAACAATGGCCGTCACGCCGGTTTCGTCGAACAGGGCGCCTGGGCGCCCCATGGTCACACCCCAGCGCAACTCCAGTTGGGTCTCGGTGGGGTGCAGGTCGATGGGGTTGATGTCGTGCAGCAGGCGGTGATAGCGCTGTATGCGGGCCAGGGCGCCTCCCAGGTTGTCGCATGCGCGCAGTGAATAACCCAGTGCCCCCAGATGCAAGGGCTGCAGAGTCTGGCCCAGGTGCAGCCCCAGCTGTGGGTCTTTTAACGCTGTGGCTGCCTGAATCAGAAACTGGCAGTAGGCCTCGGCGCTGACGCGCGCCAGGTGATCGGGGCTGAACTCTTCCAACCCATGGGGGCGCAGCGGGGTGGGGTCCACCCCCTGGGCGCGCAAGTACGCGCACAAAGCCTGAACCAGGGTGTGCGGCACCACGCCGTGAACGGCGCTGCGGACATGAATGCGATCGAGCATGGACGAATTTGTCAAAAATCAAGAATCGCCGGTCAAGACGGGTTAGACCTGCCTTGCCTATGC
>CAYVOP010000130.1:0-9059 GCA_964453105.1 uncultured Aquabacterium sp.
GGTTGGAGATCTGGGCATACAGGCGAACCGTTTGCGATGCGGCATGCACGGTGGCCCCTTGTCCGGTAATGCGTCCGGTGAGCACTTCCTGGCTTTGGGGCAGGGCAGCGCTGACTTTGTCGCCCGTGCGAATGCGGTTGGCTTGTGCAACGGGGACCTGAATGTCTACCCAGATGGGGTCGAGTTGACCGATTCGGTAAAGCGGGGCCATCGCCTCGACGCGCTGGCCCAAGGTGGCAATCTGTTCGAGCACATGCCCACGCGCCGGGCTGGCAATGACCAGTGCCCCAGCTTTGTTGCCAGAGGAACCGGCTGCGTCCTGCCAGGCCTGGCGCTTTTGCGCTTCAGTAGCAGAAGCCTGCGCGGCTTGGGTCTGGCTGTTTTCGAGTCGTGCCTGCGTGATCAGCCCTTCTTTGAACAAGGCTTGATCACGTTGCCATTGCGAACGTGCCCAGTCGGCCTGGCTTTTGGCTGCTTGCCAGTCGAGCTGAAGGCTTTGCGCCTGAACGCTGTGCAGGCGAACCAGTGTCTGGCCCTGTTTCACCGCATCGCCTTCGCGAACCGCCAGGCTTTGCACCAGGCCGGCTGCCGGGGCTGAAATCAGCCATTGGCGGTCGGCTGGCAGCATGACCTGGGCCGGGAAACTCAACGTCACCTCGGAGGCCGACTGAGCCGGGCTGGTTTGAATGCCCAGTTTCTGAACCTGCTGGGCCGAGAGCTTGATGGGCTCAGCGGCCGAAGCGGGCATGACCCAGGTCATAGCCAGGGCCACGCAGGCGGAGAGAACAATGCGGTCGTTTTTCATAGCTGGCAGTATGAGAGGGGAAGCTGAAGACAAGCTTAAGCTCAGCTCGGCTTCAGCTTGGCGGGGTAATGTTCGGTCCGTGAGCTGATCGGGTCAACCGTTTGGCTCGTTGAACTGGGGGAGACGATATCGATGCGTTTGTTGCTGCTTGAAGATGACGCCATCCTGGGCGAAGGGTTGCGCGACTTTCTGTTGGCGGAAGGCCACCAGGTTGACTGGGTGCAGCGCCTGGATGCAGCAAGAGCCCTGCGCTCGGAGCCCTATGACGCCCTCCTGGTGGATTGGCAACTGCCCGACGGCTCCGGACGCGACTGGGTGGCCCATCTTCGCCGGCTGGGCGATGCCATTCCCATCTTGATGCTGACTGCGCGAGACATGCTGGCTGATCGGTTGGGGGGGCTTGAGGCTGGGGCGGATGACTACCTGGTCAAGCCCTTTGCCCCCGAAGAGTTGGTTGCTCGCCTGAATGCCGTCTGGCGGCGTTCGGTCGGGGCCCCCTCGGGTCGCCGAGTGTTCGGGGCTGTGGAAGTGGATCTGATCAGCCGAACGGCTTGCCTGCTTGATGCCGATGGGCGGCGGGCCGTGGAACTGACCGCGCGTGAGTGGACCGTGCTGGAGGCCCTCGCCAGTCGCGCAGGGCGCATCGTGCCCAAGGCCGAACTGGAGGGCTTGAGCCTTGGCTTTGACAGCGATGTGTCGAGCAATGCGCTGGAAGTGCACATTGCCAGCCTGCGCAGGAAACTCGGTCGTGAATTGATTGATACCGTTCGCGGTTTGGGTTACCGGATACCGACATGACAACCTTGCCTTCCATTCGTGGTCGCATTTCTCGGCTGGTCCTGCTCATGGCGGCCGCTTGCGGCGTGGCCTTGTTGTTGACCATGGGGGCGGTTTTGCACCGGGTTGTTGATGCCCTGCTTGACGATGGTTTGCAGGAGTCGGCCGAAATTCTCTATGGCTTGATCGACGTGAACCCCGAAGGGCTGGCGGTGGTCGAGGGCATCTTGCCTGCGCCGCCTCACCGCGAAGGGGTGGTGTGGCAGTTGGTGGATGCGAAGGGGCAACTTGCCTTGCGCTCACACCAGGCGCCAACCCAGCCCATGAGCGCGGCGCTCACGCTGGGCTTCAGTGAAAGGCCCGACTGGCGAATTTACTCCATGCCGCTGCATCAAGACCGGGGGGTTTTGCATGTGGCTCAGCGGGAAGCGCACCGACAACAAACCCAATGGCAGATTCTGGGTAGTGCCATGGGCGTGTTGCTGGTGGTGGGGGCGGCGCTGGTGTTCTGGTTGAATCGGCATCTGCGCACCGAGTTGCGCCCTTTGCAAGACCTGTCTGACGCCGTGGGCCACTACGACCCCATCATGCGGCCGCATGACTTGCCTCGCCCTCTTAGGCAGGAGCTGGTGCCTATGGTGAACGCCATCTCAGGCCTGGGCGACCGACTGGCCAGCCACGTGGCGCATGAGCGTGCGTTTGCCGCACATGCAGCCCATGCGCTGCGAACCCCGCTGGCTGGCATGGATGCCCAACTGGCCGTGGCCATTCGTCAGTGCGATCCCGCAGTACGGGGCCGGTTGGAGCAAACACGTGAGGCGGCGACCCGGTTGCGTAATGTTGTCAATGCCCTGATCAGCTTGTTCCGTGCGGGGGGCGAAATGCGCTGGCAAAGCTTGAATCTGGAGGAGCTGGTGGGCAACTTGCCGCTGAATGGCGCCACGTTGGTGGTTCAAGCGCCCCAAGCCATTGAGGCTGACCCGGACTTGTTGTCAGCGGCTTTGTTGAATTTGCTGGACAACGCGGTGCGACACCATGCCTCGCGCATTGAGATCGTGGCCCATGTGCGCGATGGGTTGACGCGTCTAGAGGTTCGAGACAACGGGGAGGGCATGTCGCCAGCCCGGCTGACCGAGGTGGAAGCAGCCTTGCGTGATGAGGCCACGCCTGCAGGCATTGGCCTGGGTCTCACCATGACCCAACTGGTGGCGAGGGCCCATGGCGGCACAGTCTCCGTTGGCCTCAGATCAGATAGCCAATCAGGGGTGGAGGTGACGCTGGTCTTGCATCGCGGCGGCCTTGCCGCCGAGTAGCCAGGCAATGAGCAGCCAGGCCACGCAGATGGGCACGGCCAACCACAACAGAGCTTGTGATTGCACGCCCAGGCTGCGCAGCCCGCTGAGCAGCCAGATGGAACTGGTGTCACCGGTACGGTGCACCAAGGTGTCAATCACGTTTTTGGCCCGGTATTTCTGAACGGGTGGCAGCACGTTGAACAAGGTTTCCCTGGCCGGCTTGCTGATGGCGTATTCACCCGCACGGCGAACCACCCCCAGCACGACCAGCACGCCAATGGTGGGCCACAGCGCCAGAGCCGTGAACCCCAATACCGATGCCATGGGCATGGCCACGAGCAGCGCCCGCGTGCCTAGCAAACGAATCAAAGGCGCAAACGCGCCCAGCTGGATCAGCAAGGTGACGACATTGACCAGCAAGTCGACGCCAGCCAGCAACTGGGTTCGGTCAGCACTGTTTTGAAACTGTTTGGGAACCAGTTCGGCCTGCTGGAAGTACAGCAACGACGACAGCAGAGCGTAGGCAAACAGGAAGCCACAGATGCCCAGTAAGTAGGGGGAGCGAACCACATCGATCACCCCGCTGAACAAGCTGCCCTGGAACGCGGCCTCATCGTTCTCGGCCTGTTGGGCGCTGTCTTCAATGTCGAGCCGAGGGTGCGTGGCATGCCAGTGGCGCAGGCGCCAAATGGCCCCCACACACAACATCAGCAGGCTGGCTGAGACGAGCGCCAATCCGTTTGGCCCCAGGGGTTTGACCAGGGAAGCTGTGAGCACCGGCCCACACAATGCACCGGCTGTGCCGCCCGCTGCGATAAAGCCATAAAGCCGTTGTGCCTGCTTGGTGCTGAACAGGTCTGCCATGAAACTCCAGAACACGGAGATGGCAAACAGATTGAACACGCTGACCCAAACAAAGAACGTCCTGGCCACCCAGGGCGACTGGTGCCCCTCGACGAGTAACACGCCGTTGAAGCCCACCAGGTTGGCGGCGAAGAAGGTGTAGAGCCAGGGCAGCAGTTGTCGACGTTCGAACCGTTTGGTCAGCCAGCCAAAAATGGGAACCAGCACCACCATGCTGATGAATACTGCCGAAAACAGTTCCTTGAGCGCATCAGGTCCCAACTGGATGCCCATTTCGTCGCGCAGTGGGCGCAGCACATAGTAGGCGGCGAGCAAGGCGAAGAAGCACAGAAAGGACCATGCGGCTGCGGGCCACTCATCGCCATCAGACCGGCTCAGCTTGCGACCCCACTCGATCAGCATGGTCTACTGGGCTTTAACGAACGACTTCGAGTACGCGGTCCAAACCACCCTCGTTGATCGCGATCATGGCTTGTTCGCGCACCTTGGGCTTGGCGTGGTAGGCCACGCTCAGACCCGACACCCCCATCATCAACAGATCGTTGGCGCCGTCACCCACGGCGATCGATTGCTTGGGGTCGCAGCCAATGCGCGCGCACAGGGCCAGCAAGTGCTGCTTCTTGGCTTCGCCATCGACGATGTCACCCAGAACATGACCCGTCAGCAAGCCGCCCTCGATTTCCAAGGTGTTGGAATGGGCCTCATGCATGCCCAGGCGGGATTTCACACGATCTGCGAAGAAGGTAAAGCCGCCCGACACCAGCAAGGTTTGCAAGCCTGCGGCTTTCGCCGCGTTGATCAACTCAGGCGCGCCAGGGTTGATCTTGAGGCGTTGCTCATAGACCTCCTGCAGGGCCTCGGCAGGCACCCCTTTGAGCAAGGCCACGCGACGGCGCAGGCTGTCTTTGAAATCGGTGATTTCGCCGCGCATGGCAGCTTCGGTGATGGCCGCCACTTCGGCCTTTTTCCCCACAGCATCGGCGATCTCGTCAATGCACTCGATGCTGATCAGCGTCGAGTCCATGTCAAATGCAATGGCTTTGAAGTCGCCCAAAGCCAGCGGTGGGGTGAAGCGTTGGATGACAAGGCCGGAAGCAAATTCTTGTGCAGACATGGCAGTCGGTGTAGGGCAAAAATTCGATGACCCGGGGAGGGCCCGCGTCGCAAGAGCGGCATTATCTCCCGCTCCACATCGGAATCTGGCGAAAGTCATCTCACACTACGGTAAGAACGGATGTGGGCACGGGGCTCTGGTGATAAGGTGCCTTTCATCATGTGGGCAGACTTTGATTCCGACGCGACAGCCTGGCAGTGCCTCCCTGATGGCCTGATCTGGGTCGATTTGACGCATTTGCGGGTGGTTGATGCCAACCCTGCCGGGTGCGCCTTGCTGGCCTTGCCGCAAGGCTACAAAGGGGTGTCCGTTTTGCCCGAGTTGTCATCGGCCAGTCAGGTCTGGCTGCAAGCATGTGCAAAGATCCATCGGGAGGCTGAGGTGCCGCCCAGCGAGGCTACCGAGACCACCTTGCTGTCGGCGCGTCGCCAACTACTCCATGCGCGCTTTGTCTCCAGTGAGTTGCGACATCTCGATGGTTCGGCGCATCGGCTGGGCTTGCTGATCTTGAACGCCTCGGCCGCCACCGCTGGCGATGATTCTCTGCATCAGCGCCTCGAAAGCACCTTGCATGTTCTGCACCACATTCATCAGCGTCAGCGATCGGCTCAAACCGAGTCCGATGTCTTGCGGGCGGTCTGTGAAGGCCTGATCAGTGATGGCGGCTTCCCGCTGGCATGGGTGGGGTTGGTTCGTCACGACCCTCAGCACCAGTTGGCCTTGGGCGCCGTAGCCGGGACGCCTCGTCGGCATCTCGACAGACTCAGTCTTTGCTGGTCAGACGGCCCGGATCGGATGGGCCCAGTGGGCGAAGCGGTCAGGCGGGCCAGAACGCAAGTCCTTCACGACATCAAAGTCGATGCCGCCCGTTTTGCCTGGGCTGCCGATGCCGTTGAGTCAGGCTTGGGGTCGATGTTGGCTGTGCCTCTCGTTCATCAAGCCCGGGTGCAAGGGGTGCTGGTTGTCTACGGGCATGCCGCACGGGCATTTGACCCGGCTGAGATCGCCCTGTTGGAGGAGGTTGCCCATACCTTGGCGACCGCCTTGAGCGATCATGCACTCAGACAGTCTTACTTGAACGAGGCCATTCAGCGTGCTGCGTCTTCGCACCGGCTGGAGCAGGTTCTGGAGCAAATGATCGAAACCTTGTCGGGGGCGATCGCCGCCCGCGACCCCTATACGGTAGATCACCAACGTCGAGTCGCAGACATTTCCTTGCGCATCGCCCGGTGCATGGGATTGGGGGAGGAGCGCTGTCGCGTGCTGTACTTGGCCGCCATTGTTCATGACATCGGCAAGATTCAAGTCCCCATTGATTTGCTGACCAAACCGACCCCCTTGCGCCCTGAAGAAATGGCCGTCATACGGCAGCACGCGCAAGGCACCATCGACATTCTGAGTGGGGTTGATTGGCCTTGGCCCCTGGTCGAGATCGCGGGGCAGCACCATGAGCGCCTGGATGGCTCTGGTTATCCTGCTGGCCTGAAGGGGCATGAGATCAGGCTGGAGGCCCGCATCCTGGCTGTGGCCGATATTCTGGAATCGATGTCTGCGCCGCGGCCTTACCGTCCAGCCGTGGGGCTGCAAGCTGCCCTGCAGGTGTTGCTCAAGGAGCGCGGTACTCGCCTGGACCCGGATGTGGTGGATGCTGCTCAGGCCTTGTTTGCTGACATGACCGATCTGAACAAGGTGGGCACATGAACGTGCATCAAAGCATCTCGGATCAACTGTTTGATCTGGTGGGCAACACCATGGCAGTGTTCATGGTTTACCTCTTTGTGGAGGCCAATCTTTCGCGTCTGCCCCAACGCGTGTCTCGTCCAGTCATTCTGACAGTGGTCTATTGCGGCCTGACTTTGCTGGCGTTGTCGATGGGGGTCGAAGTCATGCCAGGCGTTCTCATGGATCCGCGTTTTGGCATCGTGGTGGCCGCCACCTTGACCCTGGGGTGGCGCAGCGGACTGGCTGTGGGTTTGTGTGCGGGCGCCGTTCGGTTGGCAGCAGGGGGCGTGGGTGCGGTGCCTGGTTCACTGGGTGTGGTGTTGGCTTGGGCCGGCACTTGGATGTGTCTCGTCTGGCACCAGCGGGCGGAGGTAAGAAGCACCGACGGGGCTTTGCCCGTGTGGGTCGTGGTGGTGTCGTCGTTGATGGGGGCGCTGGCACCGGTGATGGGCTTGTTGTGGCTCGCTCAAGCGCGTGGCTTATCGGTCGATTCAGATTTGTTCGTGGCGATCGGGTTGGCGCAGTTCGTGGTGGCCGTGCTGCTGTGGTTGGCCATTGCCTTGACCACGTCGCGCACGCAAGCCTTGCTCGATTTGCAGCAGAGCAATCAAGCGCTGTTGCAGTCCTTCAGGCAGACCATTGCCGCGTTGGCTTCGGCTGTGTTGCATCGTGACCCTGGGGCCGCGACTCACCAAAGGCGTGTGGCTGCCTTGGCCGTGGCCGTGGGGCAGAAACTGGGGTTGAGTGGTCTGCGCCTCGAGGGGCTAAAGATGGCAGCCCTCATACATGACATCGGGCAGATCGAGATCCCTGTTGAAATTCTCAGTCGCCCAGGGCTGCTGACCGACGCCGAGTTGGGTTTGGTGCGTTTGCATCCTCAAATGGGCTATGAAATTCTCAAGGACGTCAGCACCCCCTGGCCGTTGGCCGAGATCGTTTACCAGCATCATGAAAATCTCGATGGTTCGGGGTACCCGCGCCAACTCAGTGGGGATGCCATCTTGCTGGAGGCTCGCATATTGCGCGTATGTGACATTGTCGAGGCCATGAGTTCGCACCGGGCTTTTCGTCCAGCGGTGGGATTGAAGCAGGCATTGGATGAGTTGCGTCAGATGTCGGGCAAGCAGCTTGATCCGCAGGTGGTTCAAGCTTGTCTGGCCCTGTTCGAGCGAGACGGCTATCAGTTGCCAGGGGTCTGAGGAATGGCCATGACACCCAAGCAAAGCGCCAAGCAGGCTTTTGCTCAATACGTGGTCGAGTCTATGTCCGGGCTCGGGGCAGTTCAGGCGCGTCCCATGTTCGGCGGGTTTGGGGTTTACCTTGACGGGTTGATGTTCGCTTTGCTACTTGACGATCTTGTCTACATCAAGGTGGATGAGGCCTCGGTTGGTCGCTTTCAAGCGCGTGGGCTGGTACCGTTTCAGTATGAAGCGCGGGGTAAGGTCTCTGCCTTGAAGTACTACCAGTTGCCAGACGAGGCGTATGACGATCGCGAGGCCATGGTTGAATGGGCCAGGCTGGGGGTCGATGCTGCCATTCGTCAGCGAGACAAGGCTGAATCCAGAAGGTCCAGAGCAGGAAGCGGTCGCCAGGTTTCGGTGGTGCATGCAGCGACAGAGAAACTCTGCGGGGTCGACTCAGGCGAACTGCAGGACCTGCCCAACCTGGGGCCCAAGAGTCGCGACATGCTGATCAAAGCAGGCATTCGCAACGCAGACGAGCTCAGGCAGTTGGGTGCAGTGGTGGCGTATGTGCGGACCAAAGCCGTATGGCCTGCCGCCAGCTTGAATCTGCTTTGGGCACTGGAGGGCGCACTGTCAGGGCGGCCTTGGCGTCAGGTGGCTGAAACGGATCGCGCCAGCCTGCTGATGGCGCTGGAAGATGTCGAGCGTCATCAGCAGGGTGATCTATCTTGATCAGGCTTTGATCGGCTGGCCCAAGGTTCGTAGCAGGTCCCGCACGTACTGGGCGCGGTCCTTGGGGTCCTTCAGCTCTTTTTCGATACGCAATTTGTCGTTGCCCGCTAGCTTGATGTGCTTGTTCTTCTGAACCAGCTCAATGATGCGCATGGGCTCCACCGGCGGATTGGGGCGGAAGGTCACGTTGATGACACCGGGCGCCGCGTCGATCTTGATCACGCCATAGGGCTTGGCCATGACCCGCAGCTTGTGGGTGTCAAACAAGGCTTGGGCTTGGGGTGGCAGCTTGCCAAAGCGGTCGACGATCTCTTCCAGCATGGTTTCGATCTTGTCGAGCGAATCCGTGGTGGCCAGGCGCTTGTACAGGCTCAGGCGCACATGCACGTCGCCGCAGTAGGAATCGGGCAGCAGGGCCGGGGCATGCAAGTTGATGTCGGTGTTGCTGCCGAACATGCCTGAGGGCGAGAGCAGATCGGGCTCTTTGCCCGACTTCAAGGCGCGCACCGCTTCGGCCAGCATGTCGTTGTAGAGCTGGAAGCCCACTTCCATCATGTTGCCGCTCT
>CAYVOP010000131.1:0-8883 GCA_964453105.1 uncultured Aquabacterium sp.
GTGGCACGCGGCGGGCACCTATCGCACCGCGGACGGGCGCGGCGGCGCCAACAGCGGGCAGCAGCGTTTCGCGCCGCTCAACAGCTGGCCGGACAACGGCAACCTCGACAAGGCCCGCCGCCTGTTGTGGCCGATCAAGCAGAAGTACGGCAACCAGATTTCGTGGGCCGATTTGATGATTCTGGCCGGCAATGTGGCGCTCGAATCCATGGGCTTCAAGACCTTTGGTTTTGCCGGCGGGCGCGAAGACATCTGGGCGCCCGGTGAAGACACCTACTGGGGCCCGGAAACCAAGTGGTTGGCCAGCAGCCAGGACGCCAACAGCCGCTACTCGGGTGAGCGCGATCTGGCCAACCCATTGGCCGCCGTGCAGATGGGGCTGATCTACGTGAACCCAGAGGGGCCGGACGGCAACCCCGACCCGGTGGCCTCAGGCCGTGACGTGCGCGAAACCTTTGCCCGCATGGCCATGAACGACGAAGAAACCGTGGCCCTGGTGGCCGGGGGCCACACCTTCGGCAAAGCCCACGGCGCGGGCGACCCGGCCTTGGTCGGCCCCGAGCCCGAGGCCGCCCCTATTGAGGCCATGGGCCTGGGCTGGGCCAACCAGCTGGGCAGCGGCAAGGGGGTGCATACCACCACCAGCGGCATCGAAGGGGCCTGGAAGCCCAACCCCACGAAGTGGGACAACGGCTATTTCGACGTGTTGTTTGGCAATGAATGGGTGCTGACCAAGAGCCCGGCCGGCGCCCACCAGTGGACGCCCAAGGACTGCAAGCCCGAGCACCTGATTCCAGACGCCCACGACCCGAGCAAGAAGCACCCGCCGATGATGACCACGGCTGACCTGTCGCTGCGTTTTGATCCGGCTTTCGAGAAGATCGCGCGCCGTTTCCACCAAAACCCGGCCGAGTTCGCCGATGCCTTTGCCCGCGCCTGGTTCAAGCTGACGCACCGCGACATGGGCCCACGCGCCCGCTACCTGGGCAAGTGGGTGCCTGCCGAAGTGCTGAAGTGGCAAGACCCGGTGCCTGCGGTAGATCACCCTGTGGTGGACGCGCAAGACGTGGCCACCTTGAAGACCCAGGTGATGGCCTCGGGCCTGAGCGTGGCGCAACTGGTGAACACCGCCTGGGCCTCGGCCGCCAGCTTCCGAGGCAGCGACAAGCGTGGTGGGGCCAACGGGGCCCGCATTCGCCTGGCGCCGCAGAAGAACTGGGCGGTGAATGCCCCTGCTGAACTCGACCCCGTGCTGGCCAAGCTTACGGCCATTCAGCAGGCGTTCAACGCCGCGCAAGCCGGTGGCAAGAAGGTGTCGCTGGCTGATCTGATCGTGCTGGCCGGTGGCGCCGCCATCGAGGCGGCGGCGCAGAAGGCGGGTCACCAGGTGGCGGTGCCGTTCACGCCGGGCCGCGCCGATGCCACGCAAGAGCAGACCGATGTCGAGTCGTTCGCCGTGCTGGAGCCCAAGGCCGACGGATTCCGCAACCACGTGGCCCCGGGGGTAGCGCCTTACGCCGCCGACATGCTGATCGACAAGGCGCAGTTGCTGAACTTGAGTGCGCCGGAAATGACGGTGCTGGTGGGCGGCTTGCGGGTCTTGAATGCCAACACCGGCCGCAGCCAGCATGGCGTGTTCACACAGCGCCCCGAAACCTTGAGCAACGACTTCTTTGTGAACGTGCTGGACATGGGCACCACTTGGCAACGATCCAGCGCCGATGCCAGCGTGCTGGAAGGCCGTGACCGCAAGACCGGCGCCGTGAAATGGACTGCGACCGTGGTCGACCTGATCTTTGGTTCGAATGCGCAGTTGCGGGCCCTGGCCGAGGTGTATGCCCAGCAAGATGGTCAGACCAGGATGGTCAAGGACTTCGTGGCCGCCTGGCACAAGGTGATGGAGTTGGATCGCTTTGACCTGAAGTGATGAGGCCAAGCAGGCAAGGCAGACCCTTGCCTGCTGACCTATGTCAGTGAGCGCACAAACTGCGCCAGACGCGACAGGCCTTCCTGCAGGTCTTCCTGCGAGGCGGCGTAAGACAGGCGCACGTGCTGCCCCCCGCTGATGGGGCCGAAATCGTACCCGGGTGTCAGGGCCACATGGGCCTCTTGCAGGGCGCGTTCGCAGAACTGCATGGCGTCCAGCCTGGTTGGGCTGACATCGATGTAAACGTAAAAAGCACCGTCGGGTAGAACCGGCACCTTCAGGCCGGCATCGGTCAGCCCTTGCAGCACCAAAGCTCGGCGGGCTGCAAACTCCAGGCGGCGCGCTTCGCATACCGCCAGCGATTCGGGGGTGAAGCAAGCCAGCGCGGCCAGTTGTGCCGGGGTGGAGGCGCAGATGTAGTAGTTCTGCGCCAGGCGCTCCATGGCCGGCACCAAGGCTTCGGGCACCACGGCCCAACCCAGGCGCCAGCCGGTCATGCCGAAGTACTTGGAGAAGCTGTTGATGACGATGGCCTCAGGGTCGCTGGCCAGAATGGTGGGCGCGGGTCGACCGGCCGCGTCGGCATCGCTGAGGTTCAGGTAGATCTCATCCACGATGCGCCAGGCATTGTGCCGGCGGGCCCATTCGCACAGGGCGGCCAGTTCTTGCGGAGGCACCGAGGTGCCGGTGGGGTTCGAGGGCGTGGCGATCATCAAGCCCCGGGTGCGGGCGCTCCAGTGGCGCTGCACGGCAGCCAAGTCCAACTGAAAGCGCGTGGTGGCATCGGTGGGCACCAGCCGCACATCGGCGCCAAAACCGCTGAGGAACTGGCGGTTGCAGGGGTATGAGGGGTCGCCCACCAAGACCTCGTCACCCGGGTCAACCAGGGCGGCGGTAACCAGCAGCAGGGCCGCCGAGGCGCCTGCCGTGACCACGATGCGATCGGGAGAAACGGTCACGCCATGCATGGTTTGGTAGAAGCCGGCAATGGCTTGTCGCAATGTATTTAAGCCCAATGCACCGGTGTAGGGCAAGGCTTGTTGCGCCACCTTCTGCAGTTCGGCCAGCACGGCGGGCGGGGCCCCGAAATCGGGTTCGCCCAGATTCAGTTTGATGACACGGTGCCCTTGCGCTTCCAGGGCGGCAGCATGTTTGCCGAATTCCATGGCCAGGAAGGGGGTGATCGATTGGGCGCGCTGTGAGATGTGCATGGCGCGATGTTAATCGTGACAAAGTGCCGCTGCTGTTGGGGCCTTGGTCCGGATCCTGCTAACGCTGCAGCGTTGTTTGTGAAGTGCTGAGGTGTACAAAAATGGAAATGCAATTCGACCTGAATCGCCGGCTGTGGCTGAAGGGTGGGCTGGGCATGGCGGTGGGCATGAGCCTGTGTCTGCCTGCCGGTTCGCAGGTGGTGGGGGTGAATGACGCGATCAACAAGGCGGGCCGCCAGCGCATGCTGTCGCAACGCATGGCCAAGGCCTGGTTGGCCACCGGCCAGGGGGTTGACGCACAGCGGGCCGAAAAGATCATGGCCGATTCGATGGCCTTGTTTGATCGGCAGTTGATTGAGCTGAAGGCCTATGCACCGAATGGGGACATTCGAACCACCTATGCTTCGCTGGAGCAGGTGTGGAGCGACTACAAGACGGTGCTGGTGGGCCGTGCGCCCGATCGCGGGGCGGCCGCTGATTTGCTGGCGCTGGACGCACGGGTGCTGAAACTGGCGCACCAGGGCACGGTGCAGATGGAGGCTTATTCGGGCCGCTCGGTGGGCCGCCTGGTGAACATGGCCGGGCGCCAGCGCATGTTGTCGCAACGCATGGCCAAGTTCTATCTGAGCAAGGCTTGGGGGGTGGCCAGCCCGGAACAGCTGCAAGAGCTGGATGTGGCGCGGCGTGAATTCGAGCAGGCCCTGCAGACCTTGACCGCTGCCCCCGAAGCGACGACGGCCATTCGCGAACAACTCGACCTGGTGCGCCAGCAATGGGTGTTTTTCGACAATGCCCTGGCCCGGGTGGGCGATGCCTCGAATGCCGCTGTGCGGGCCCGAGAGGTGTTTGTCAGCAGCGAGAACATCCTGAAGGTCATGGATCAGGTCACCGGCTTGTACAGCCGCCTGAGCTGACCAGCGCCTGATCCGTGCGCCCCGGCCTGAGGGTCATTGCATCTTCAACCAGTCGCGTGGCGACACCCCTACTTTCGCGGTGAAGGCGCGGGTCAGGGCCGAAGGGTTGGCGTAGCCCAGTTCTTCGGCCAGTTGTTTGATGGCGCGGCCTTCACGCAGCCGGCTTTGCGCCAAGGCCATGCGCCAGTCCGACAGATAGTCGGCCGGGGTTTGGCCCAGCACGTCGCGAAAGGTGTTGGCAAAGGCTGTGCGTGACATGCCGGCACAGTCGGCCATGCGTTCGAGCGACCAGGCTTCGCCGGGGGCGTCGTGCAGGGCCACGAGGGTGCGGGCCAGCCGGGGGTCAGACAGGCCGGTGATCAAGCCGGGACGAATGCCCGCTTCGTGCGGGTGGTCCAGCAACCAGCGCAACAACTGCAGCACCACCACTTCAAACAGCCGGTCGGCCAGCAGACGCTGACCGCAGCGAACCTGATCGGTCTCGGCAAACAGCAAGTCCAGGGCGGCGGCGAGCCCGGGCACTCGTTCCAGCGGCACCGCCATGAAACCCGGTAAGGCGCGTGCCAATGGGTTGTCGGGGCCCCCATCAAAAGCCAGGCGAGCGCAGGTGAAGTCAGACCCGTCACGCGGGGGGTTGTGAAAGTGATGGGTCAAGGGGCGTGGGTAGAACAGCAGGGTGGGCTCATCCAGTTCCAGCGCCTTGGGAACGTGGCGTGCGCCCGGGTGCGTGACTTTCAGTTGGCCCCGCCGCAGCACATGCAGGTAGCCGTGTCCTTCGCTGGCATCGAAATGGGTCAGGCCGCACAGGGCGCCGGTGTGATGCAACTGCGCCTGTACCCGAAACCGGGACAACAGACCGGACAGCCGATCGACGGGCTGTGGCGTGCGAGCTGGGGGCGGGGAAGACATGCTTGTACGAAATGAGCTGTATTGCGTACGCAAAGTATCCATTAGTTCTGCTCGTTTGCGCAAACTGGCATCACACCAGCCGACACGTTGGTGCGCATTTCACCCATACCGAATCCACTGAAAGGACAAGCCATGCCTCGCGTCAATCTGCAAACGCAAACTCAAGCCGCTGCCAGCCAGCCACTGCTGACCCAAGTGCAACAAGCCTTCGGCATGACGCCGAACATGTTCAAGGCGGTGGGCAATTCCCCCGCCGCCCTGCAAGCCATGTGGGGGTTTTTCGGGGCCCTGGGTGGGGGCACTTTGGGGGCTCAACTGGGCGAACAAATTGCCGTGGCCGTCGCCAATCGCAATGCCTGTGAATATTGCCTGGCGGCCCATACCGTGCTGGGAAAGCAAGCTGGCGCCACACCGGAGCAGATGGCGGCTGCGCAAGTGGGCCGCTCAGACAACCCACGCACCGCAGCGGCCCTGGCCTTTGCGCTGAAGGTGGTGGAAAACCGTGCCCAGATCACCGATGCCGATGTGGCCAATCTGCATGAGGTGGGCTTCAACGACGAGCAGGTAGTCGAAATCCTGGCGCATGTGGCGTTGAACCTGTTTACCAATTATGTCAATGTGGCCTTTGATGTGCCGGTGGACTTCCCGCGCGTGGTCTTGCGCTGAGGTCTTTGCAACCAGGGGGCCGATCACTGGCATCATGGCCCCCTGGTTCTCAACAACGGCCAATCAGGAGGCTGGGCATGTCGCATCAACCCGCAGTGGTCACGGTGGTTCAACACCTGGCGTTTGAAGATCTGGGCTCGTTCGAGGCGGTGTTGCGCGAACAGGGCCATGCCATCGAGGTGGTTCAAGCGGGGGTGGACGATGTGGGGGCGGCCATCGACCGAGCCGAATGGCTGGTGGTGCTGGGCGGGCCCATTGGCGTGTACGAAGCCGACCGCTACTCTTTCCTGAGCGACGAGTTGGCGGCCTTGCGCCGCCGCTTGCAGGCCCACCAACCCACCTTGGGCATTTGTCTGGGCGCGCAATTGATGGCCCAGGCCCTGGGTGGCCGTGTGTACCCCGGTGGCACCAAGGAAATTGGCTGGAGTGCGCTGCAGCTGACCGAGGTGGGCCAGCAATCGCCTTTGCGACACCTGCAAGGTGTGCCCGTGTTGCACTGGCATGGGGACACCTTTGACTTGCCGCCCGGGGCGCAGCATCTGGCGTCGTCGGCGGTGTACCCGAACCAGGCATTTCAGGTGGGGCCCCAAGTGCTGGCCCTGCAATTTCACATCGAAGCCCAGGCGCGCACTTTTGAGCGCTGGCTGATTGGGCACGCGGCCGAGCTGGGGGCGGCGGGCCTGGATGTGGTGACTTTGCGCCAACAGGCGCGGGACCTGGCCCCCGGGCTGGAGCAGGTGGCCGTGAAGGTGCTGACCGATTGGATGCAAGGTTTGAACGCATGAACGAGCCTTCACAGGCCTGGCTTACCCGATTGGAGCGGCTGGGGGCGGGGGCGGCCCGTTGGATCACCTGGGTATCACTGATGGGGGCGCTGGCCACCTTGGGTTTGGTTGCGCTGTGGTGGCGTGGTGGCCATGGCTGGGTGGCGGGGCTGACCGCTTTGGTGGGGGCCGTCTGCGTGCTGCCGGGACTGACTTTGGCCGAGGCCTTGTCAGACGTGGCCGGGTTGCGCCAGACCGTGGCCCAAGGGCTGGGACAGGTCACCCGCCAGGAAAGCACTCGCCTGGTGCGCACGCGCGATGGGGTGTTCAGTGCCGTGTCCGTGTCGTGGCGATTGGGCTCTGCGGCTTTGCTGAGCAACCCGGTGTGGTGGGTCTGGACGGCGGTGGGCTTGCTGGGCTGTTGGATGCTGAGCGCCTGGGCCGTGGTGTGGGGGCTGTTGACCCTGGGCACATAATGGGCTTTGGCTCATTGCAGGCGCTGTTCCATGCTGCTCACTCCCCTGAACCCCTACGATCATTACCTCTATGCTGCCGTGGCCATGCTGGGCACCTTGGGGGCGGTGCTGGTGGTGGTCTGGCTGGTGCGCTCGTCGCCCTGGCGTGGGCACGTTCAGGCGCTGCGAGGGGTGGCGCCCCCCTTCATCAACGTGCTGGGTGTGCTGTTCGGCCTGACCCTGGCTTTCATTGCCAACGACACCTGGAGCGCGCATGACAAGGCCACGGCCGCCGTGTTCCACGAGGCCGATGCCTTGCGTGGCCTGGTCGTGTTGGGCGGACAGTTGGAAGAACCTTTGCGCGGGCCTTTTCTGAATACCGTGAGGGCGTATGCGCGTGCCGGAGCCCAGGAGTGGGACAGTCTGGCCGTGCGCCAGCCCAGCCCGCAAGCCGATCAGCAGGCCAATGCCCTCTTGCGCATGGCGCTGGACCCACGTGTGGCCGCTTCACTGGGCGACAACGCCCATGCCTTGTTGCTGGACAAGGTGTCCGACATTCGGCATGACCGTGACCAACGCATCAGCCTGAGCCAGATGCACGTGAACCCGCTGAAATGGCTGGGCATGGCGTTTCTGGGGCTGCTGACCCTGCTGTCGATCGCGGTGGTGCACGTGGACAACCCTCGTGCCTTGTATGTGTCGATCAGCTTGTTTGCTCTGGCCGCAGCGCCCACCGCAGCCATCGTGCTGATCCAGGGCAACCCGTTCTTGCAGCCGTCGTTTGTGTCGCCTGCGCCGATTCTGGCCGCAGTGGCTTGAGTCGGCGCGGCTCAGGCTTCAGTTCACCAGCGTGCGCCCACCCTTGCGGCGAGGGGCGTCGTACTCGTTTTGCCGCACGGCCCGGTGCATGTGCTTGTCGGTCACCCCAATGCCACGCAGGAATTCATCGCGCAGTTCCAGCACATTGTCGAAGGTGTCTTCCGAGGCTTCGATCAAGTAGCCCTGAATGCGTTCGAGCTCCGCAATCTGGCTTTCGCTGAATGAGGGGCGAGCCCAGTCGGGCAACATGGCGCAGGGGCTGAAACCCCAGGCTTGGGGGCGCAGGAAGGCGTCTTCGGCTTGCATGGCCTGGGTGAGGTCTTCCAGGTCGCTGCTGTCGAGGTCTTCCACCAAGCCATGGTCCATGACCTGGGCAGCCACCACGCGGGGCTCGGCCGCATCGACCACCACGCGGCACAGCATGAGGTCGCCATAGGGGTGCAGACGATGTCGCCAATGCCCTTGCATGAGCCGGGCCGGCGCGATGGGTTGATCGCTGTCTGACGAGACGTTGTCGAACCAGTTCATGGTGCCACCCTCCGATGTACTGCAGAAGTGCTGATGCCCATCATGCAGAAAACGGGCCAGGTCTGGTGAGTCAAATTAGCCCCTTTTTCATGCTTCGGCGTTTTCATGCAACTTGGCCCCACACCCGCGCAAAACAGGGGTATTCTGAAAGGCTCGACGGGCTGTCACGGATCTTTGCTAACCTGATCCGCATGAACAAAACGCCCTCTGCGCTGGCTGAAACCAGCCCTTCCACGCCTTACACCCCCCCTGCTGTCTGGACCTGGAAGCAGGCCAACGGCGGGCAGTTCGCCAGCATCAATCGCCCCATTGCCGGCCCCACGCACGAGGCCGATTTGCCCGTGGGCAAGCACCCCTTGCAGGTGTATTCGCTGGCCACGCCCAATGGCGTGAAGGTGAGCGTGATGCTGGAAGAATTGTTGGCCCAGGGGCACGCCGGCGCCGAATACGACGCGTGGCTGATTCCGATCACGCAGGGCGCGCAGTTCGGCTCGGGCTTTGTTGAGGTCAACCCCAATTCGAAAATTCCGGCGCTGGTGGACCGCAGTGGGGCCGAGCCGATTCGGGTGTTCGAGTCGGGTTCGATCTTGCTGTACCTGGCTGAAAAGTTTGGCGCCTTCCTGCCCACCGAGCCGGCCCAGCGGGCCGAATGCCTGTCGTGGTTGTTCTGGCAGATGGGCAGCGCCCCTT
>CAYVOP010000132.1:0-8848 GCA_964453105.1 uncultured Aquabacterium sp.
CAGCTCGACGCGCTGGCCATTGCCATCGGCACCAGCCACGGCGCCTACAAGTTCAGCCGCAAGCCCACCGGCGACATCCTGGCCATCGGCCGCGTCAAGGAGATCCACAAGCGCATCCCGAACACGCACCTGGTGATGCACGGCTCCTCGTCGGTGCCGCAGGACCTGCTGGCCATCATCAACCAGTACGGCGGCAAGATGAAGGAAACCTACGGCGTGCCCGTGGAAGAAATCCAGGAGGCCATCAAGTACGGCGTGCGCAAGATCAACATCGACACCGACATCCGTCTGGCCATGACTGGCGCTGTGCGCAAGTTCATGTTCGAAAACCCAGACAAGTTCGACGCCCGCGAATGGCTGAAGCCCGCTCGCGAAGCCGCCAAGCAAATCTGCAAGCAACGCTACCTGGAATTCGGATGCGAAGGCCAAGGCAGCAAGATCAAGGGCGTGAGCCTGAGCGAAATGGCTTCGCTGTACGCTGCAGGCAAGCTGGCCCAAGTCGTGTCCTGATCGACTTGAGTTGACCTAAGCCGGTGCAGACGCAAGTCTGGCCGGCTTTTTCGTTTTTTGACTTCCACCGCCTTGAGTTGACCAGGCCGGCCGTTGAGGCAGGGCCGGGGCGCGAGGCACAATATCGTTTTTCGTCGTTCGAGACCCGTCATGACTTCAGCCCTGCACACCTCCGCTTTGAAATCTCTGCCTTTGCTGGCCCGTGGCAAGGTGCGTGACAACTATGCAGTGGGCAACGACCGCATTCTGATGGTGGCGTCTGACCGCATCAGCGCGTTTGACGTGATCATGGGTGAGCCGATTCCGGGTAAGGGCGCCTTGCTGACCAAGATGGCCCTGTTCTGGTTCGAGTTGCTCAAAGACGTGGCCCCGAACCACCTGACTGGCGATGACCCCGTGAGCGTGGTGTCGGCTGAAGAGCGAGCGCAAGTCGAAGGCCGCGCCATGTTGGTCAAGAAACTCAAGCCCCTGCCCGTGGAGGCCGTGGTGCGCGGCTATCTGGCCGGTTCGGGCTGGAAGGAATACCAACACAACGGCGAAGTGTGCGGCGTGAAGCTGCCTGCCGGCTTGAAAAACGCATCGAAGCTGCCTGAGCCCATCTTCACCCCCGCAACCAAGGCCGAGGTGGGTGAGCACGACGAGAACATTTCGTTCGAGAAGATGAGCGAGATCATCGGCGCCGAGATGGCCGAGAAGGTGCGCGAGTTGGCCATCAAGCTGTACAAGAAAGCCGCTGACTACGCGCTGACCAAGGGCATTATCATTGCCGATACCAAGTTCGAATTCGGCCTGGACGAAAATGGCACCCTGACTGTGATGGACGAGGTGTTGACCCCGGACTCGTCGCGCTTCTGGCCTGTCGAAGGCTATGTGGAAGGCGCCAACCCTCCCAGCTATGACAAGCAGTTTGTTCGCGACTGGCTGGAACAGGCCACAGTGAATGGTCAGCCTTGGGACAAGACCGCCCCGTCGCCTGCGCTGCCACAGGAGGTGATCGAGAAGACCGCCGCCAAGTACCAAGAAGCGCTGGAGCGGTTGACCGGCGCCTGATGTGGTGGCCTCGGGGCGCGAGGCGCCATGCTGGCACAAAAAAAGGGCGCTGAACTCAGCGCCCTTTTTCTTGGCCAGGCCGTAGTGCAGCCTGGCGGATGCCGTGTCAGCCTTGCTGGCGACGGCGCGAACGCAGGGCAAAGACCGATGCCACGCCAGCCAAAGCCAGGGCCATCGATTCGGGTTCGGGCACCGCTGCGGTCACGGCGGCGATGTCGCCACCATACGAGCCATGTCCACCAAACACCAGGCCTGAGACCGTGAGGGTGTAGTGGCCCGCACCCAAATCTTCCTGCAGGAAGTTGGCGGTGGCCGAGTTCTCGCTCATCAGAAACTCTTCAATGCCTGTCATGGTGCCGCCAGACAAGCTGACCTTCAGGCTCTTGATCCCGAAGGGCAGGCCAATGGTGGTGTGAATGCCGCCTTTGACAAAGCCGGGGTCAACCAGATCGAAGGTGTAGACATCGGCAAATGCGCCATTGAAGGGTTGGGACTTGTTGCCCAGGGTGTTGCCGATGTCGATGCTGGCGTTGTCGAGTTCGCCCAGATAGCCGGGGCCAACTGCCAGGGCCGACGAGCTGATGAGGGCTGCGGCAATGGCCGCCAGGGCGTGAGTGGTGCGCATGAGGGGCTCCCGAAAGATGACAGACGTGCGGCACCGATACAGCCAGGGGGCCACTGATTGGCTCATTTTAGGCGCGTTCACATGACACAAGACTGTTCCGGAATGTAAAAACTATCAAAGGTTCGTTGGCTCATCGGGCTCTTCCCGGGCCGCAGCTGCTTGCTGCTGAGCCAGCGCCTCGGCTTCCGATTCCTCGGGGGATGCCGTCCATTCCTGAATGGCCAGTGCCACGTCGCCCACGCCCTGCTTTTTCAGGGCTGAGAACAGCACCAGCCCGACGTCGGACTCGTCGGTCACCACCTCGGCCAGCACCTCTTGCGCCTTGCGCATCGATTCGGCCGCTTCTTTGCGGTTGAGCTTGTCGGCCTTGGTCAGCAACACCAGCAGTTTGACCTCGCCGGTTTGCACGCGTGGGGCCACGAAGGCCAAGAGCTGCTTGTCGAGTTCGGTAAAGCCGTGGCGGGAGTCGATCATGTGAACGACGGCAGCCAGATTGCGGCGAATTTCGAGGTAACGCGCCATGACCTCTTGCCAGCGCAGTTTGGCGGTGCGCTCCACGGCGGCGTAGCCGTAGCCGGGCAAGTCGGCCCAGATCTGGTTGGGTGCGGCCTTCGGGCCCAGGTTGAAGAGGTTGATGTGCTGCGTGCGCCCGGGCGTTTTGGAGGCGTACGCCAGTTGGCGCTGCTGGGCGATGGTGTTGATGGCGGTGGATTTCCCGGCGTTGGAGCGCCCCACGAAGGCCACTTCGGGCAGTTCGGATGTGGGCAATTGGTTCAATTGCGCGGCCGTGGTCAGGAAACGGGCGCTGTGGGCCCACGCCAAAGCGTCTTTTTCCGGTGACGAGGCAGAGATGGGAGCTGCTTTTTCCACGGTTTTTTGATGTGAAGTCGAAGCATTTGGCTTCGGATTGGTGCGGGGGGGCGTTGGGCGGGTCATATGGCATTGTAAAATCTCCGCTGTTTGCCCAAATACAACCTAACCGTCTCATCGCCATGAAGCGTTTTTTGAACCTGATCGCCGTCGCCTCAGTGGCCCTGTCCCTGTCGGGCGTGGCCCAAGCCTCAGAAACCAAAGCTGCGAAGCCTGATTTGGCTGCCGGCGAAGCCAAGGTGACCGCCGTGTGTTCGGCTTGTCACACTGCTGACGGTTCCCGTGGTGCTTCTGCCAACCCCATTCTGCAGGGACAACACCCTGAATATTTGGTCAAGCAGCTGACTGAATTCAAGGAAGGCAAGCGCAAGAACGCCGTGATGAGCGGCATGGCTTCGATGCTGTCGCCTGAAGACATGAAGAACGTGGCGGCCTTCTTTGCCACCAAGAAAGCCAAAGATGGCGCAGCCAAGAACAAGGATCTGGTCGCATTGGGCGAGAAGATCTACCGCGGCGGCATTGCCAAGAAGAGCGTGCCCGCTTGCGCTGGTTGCCACAGCCCCAACGGCGCCGGCATGCCAGCGCAGTACCCTCGCTTGGCCGGTCAGCATGGCGACTACACCAAGGCCCAGCTGGTGGCCTTCCGTCAAGGTGAGCGCACCAACAGTCCTCAGATGGCTGCCATTGCGGCCAACCTGAGCGACAAGGAAATCGATGCCTTGGCTGATTACATCGCCGGTCTGCGTTGATCTGATCGCTGATTCCATTTGAGCGTGCCTTGATTACTTCGGGCACCGAACCAACAAGGCGGGTTTCCCCACGAGGGCGCCCGCCTTTTTGCTTGCTGTCATGACTGTTGAGAACCCCTCTGTGACCGCTGTGCGGGTGCGCGCATCGGGCCGGGCTCAGGCTTATGAGCTGTTGTCGTCCATGCGCTTTGCGATTGCCTTGCTGACGGTGATCTGCATCGTGTCGGCCATTGGCACCATCATCAAGCAGGGCGAACCGCTGGTGAACTATGTGGACCAGTTCGGGCCATTCTGGGCCGATGTGTTTGGTGCGCTGGGTTTGTATCGCATCTACAGCACGCCTTGGTTCCTGGTCATCCTGGCGTTTTTGGTGGTCTCGACCAGTTTGTGCATTGCACGCAATACGCCCAAGATTCTGGCCGACTGGCGCACACACAAGGAAAGCATTCGCGAGCAGGCGCTCAATGCCTTTCACCACAAGGCCTCGGGCCAATTGGCGGTGCCGTTGGATCAGGCTGCCGAAACGGTGGCAAGCCAGTTGCAAGGGGCGCGCTGGACCTTGAAGTCGCAGCGCCGTGCCGATGCGGCGGGCGGGCCGGGCATCATGATTGGCGCTCGCCATGGTGCGGCCAACAAGCTGGGCTACATTGCGGCCCACGGTGCGATCGTGCTGATCTGCCTGGGGGGCTTGTTCGATGGCGATTTGATCGTCAAGGTGCAGGCTTGGGCACAAGGCTTGCAGCCCTTCCGCGGCAGCGAGGCACCTGATCGCAGCAAACTCAGTACATCTAACCCCGCCTATCGCGCACAGTTGTTTGTGCCGGAAGGTCAGCGCACCAACGCCGCTGTGATCAGCGTCGACAAGGGCATGTATCTGCAGCCTTTGCCGTTTGACATCGAACTCAAGAAGTTCACGGTCGACTACTACGCGACCGGCATGCCCAAGCGCTTTGCCAGCGACATCGTCATCCATGATCCCCAACAGGCCAAGCCGAAGGCGTTCACGGTTGAGGTGAACCACCCGGTGGTCTATCAAGGCATCACCATCTTCCAGTCGAGCTTCGAGGATGGTGGTTCGGCCGTGCACCTCAAGCCTTTGTTCCTGGCTGAGCCGCCGACTGGGGCTGTGGCGCGACTGGATGCCGAGGTGGGCGGCGCGGCGCAGGCCTTGCCGATCAGTTGGGTGGGGCCCGACGCATCGCTGACGCTGGAGGTCACGGGCTTGCGCGTGATCAATGTCGAAGACTTGGCGCAAGCGCAAAGTGCAAACCCTGCGGTGAATGCGGGCAAGGCGGCCGATGTGCGTGGGGTCAATCTGGACGAGTTGAGCAAGCATCTGGGCTCTGGCGCGAAGGCGCCTGGCGAGAAGAAGCTGGTCAACATTGGGCCGTCGATTACCTACAAGCTGAGAGATGCCGCTGGGCAGGCGCGTGAGTACCAAAACTACATGGTGCCAGTGAACCTGGAGGGGCAGTCGGTTTTCCTGCTGGGGGTGCGTGACACGCCTGCCGAGGGCTTCCGTTATTTGCGCGTCCCTGCCGATGACCAGTTGGGGATGGATGGCTGGTTGCGCCTCAAGCGTGCTTTGAACGACACCCAGGCGCGGCAGGAGGCCGCACGGCGCTTTGCCGCGACGGTGACATCGGTCACGCAACCGCAGTTGCGCGATCAGTTGACGGTTTCGGCTCAGCGTGCGCTGGATTTGTTTGCGGGGGCTCGTCATGTCGAGCCAGTCGCTGCGGCGGCTTCCGGGGCCGCCTCGGGCGCGCCGCAATCACCTGCCGGGATGCCATCGGGTGGCTTGATGGCCATTTCGAATTTCATTGAGGCCGTGGTGCCCGCCAACGAGCGGGAGCACACGTCAGCCACCTTGATTCGCATCCTCAACGGATCTTTATTTGAATTGTTGAATCTCAGTCGGGAGCGTGCAGGTCTGGCGCCGCTGTCGTCTGACCAGGACTCGGTGCGGCAATTCATGACGCAGTCGGTGCTGTCTCTGTCGGACGCGGTGTTCTACCCCGTGCCGTTGGTGCTGGCGCTCGACTCCTTCGAGCAAAAGCAAGCCAGTGTGTTCCAGGTGACCCGCACCCCGGGGCGCAATGTGGTCTATCTGGGCTGTTTGCTGCTGGTTGTGGGGGTATTTGCAATGCTCTACATTCGCGAGCGGCGACTGTGGGTCTGGTTGCAAGACGATGGCCAGGGCGGCACGCGCGTGAAAATGGCGCTGTCGTCCACGCGGCAGACGTTGGACATGGATCGCGAGTTTGAACAGATTCGAGCAGCCGTGCTGCCGAACCAAGGATGATGTGATGACGACGACAACTCAAACCTTGCCTGCGTTGGGCCGCCCTGGGCGGTCCGTGGCCGATTGGCTGTTTGCCGCCGTGTTGATGGCGGTGGGTGGTTGGGCCCTGAAAACCTGGGGCCAGGTCATGGACGTGTATGAAATCGGCATCCTGGTGGTGGCGGTGCCCAGCCTGATCGCTTTGGGCTGGATGTGGTCGCCTCTGCGCGGTCTGATGCTGGCCTCGGGCCTGGCCACTTGGTTGGCGGTGGCCTTGTACCAGCGCGCCACCGATGACTACGGCGTGGATCTGGTCAAGGGGGAGCAGGTGTTCTGGCTGAAGTACGTGTTGTCTAGCCAGAGCGCCATTCTGTGGATGAGTGTGCTGTTCTTCATGAGCACGCTGATGTACTGGCTTGGCGTGGTGACTCGCAGCGCCACGCCGGGCCGGCTGGCTTCGCGCGTGACCTGGGCTGGGGTGTTCATGGCTGTGGTCGGCACGCTGGTGCGTTGGTTCGAGAGCCACCAGATTGCGCCCGACATTGGCCACATTCCGGTGAGCAATCTGTACGAAGTGTTCGTGCTGTTTTCTTGGTTGACGGCCTTGTTCTGGCTGTACTTTGAAGACCGTTTTGCGCGTCAAGGCCAATCGTTGGGTGCCTTGGGTGCCTTTGTGATGCTGGTGGTCAGCGCCGCCGTGGGTTTTCTGCTGTGGTACGCCTTGGCGCGCGGAGCCAGTGAAATCCAACCCTTGGTGCCCGCTTTGCAAAGCTGGTGGATGAAGATTCACGTGCCGGCGAACTTCGTGGGCTACGGCACGTTTGCGCTGTCGGCCATGGTGGCGCTGGCGTACTTGCTCAAGACCGAATCGCCCAAGGCCCTGTGGACCGGGTTGGTGGGCTTGCCGGCCGTGTTCATTGCCTTGCCTCTGCTGGGCTTTGCGGTGTTTGGTGATCTCTCGCCCGATTCCATGGCCTCGGTGGCCAAGGCGGGGCGGATGATTGGCGGCTTGTTGGTGGTGTTCGTGCTGATGATCCTGGCGCGTTCGTGGATCAATCCCCTCACGCCGGCCCCTGAAGTGGCAGATGACGTGATGTACAAGGCCATTGCCCTGGGCTTTGCCTTCTTCACGATTGCCACCATCTTGGGCGCGTTCTGGGCGGCGGAAGCCTGGGGTGGCTACTGGAGTTGGGACCCCAAAGAAACCTGGGCCCTGATTGTGTGGCTGAACTATGCCGCCTGGCTGCACATGCGCTTGATGAAGGGGCTGCGCGGGGTGTTTGCGGCATGGTGGGCCCTGGTGGGCCTGGTGGTCACCACTTTTGCCTTCCTGGGCGTGAACATGTTCCTGTCGGGCTTGCACTCTTACGGTCAGCTCTGATCGGTAAGAGTTGGGTGCTTGGGCTGAATGGGGCTCAAGCCGCAGCGGCTTGGGTCGATAACCGATCTAGCCCTTGTTGACTAGAGCCCATCCATGCGTCACGTGCTGCGCGATTCGAGCGGAAAGATTGTCAGCCTTCACCTGCATCCGGTGGAAGGCAGCGAGGCTTTGCCGCCATCGCACCCCGACGTGCAGGCGTTTCTGGAGTCTGACGAAGCCCAGACCTTTGCGGCGATGGACGCGGGTCTGGTGCGGGTGCTGGAAGATTTGATCGATGTGCTCATTCAGCGCAACATCTTGCGCGTGACCGACTTGCCCCCTGAAGCGCAAGCCAAGCTGTTCGATCGCAAGCATTTCCGGGAGGGCATGCAAGCGCATTCCCTTAAGCTTTTTGGTGACCAGTTGCCCTCGGGGCTCGACCAACAGGCATCGGACGAAGCCATGGGCAAGCTTTAGAGCATGCGGTTTAAAGCACGCGGTGTTGCAGCGCAGGCAGTTGCGTGCGCACTTCGTTTTGTCGTGCTCGGCTCAGTTCAGCCATGACCACCCCGGGGCCTTCGTCTTGGCAGGCTAGCACTTCGCCCCAGGGGCCAATGACCAGTGAATGACCAAAGGTGCGGCGACCGTTTTCGTGTTCGCCCCCTTGGCCAGGCGCCAGCACGTGGCACAGGTTTTCCACGGCTCGGGCACGTAGCAACAATTCCCAGTGGGCCAGGCCCGTGGGGTAGGTGAACGCGGCGGGCAGCACGATCAGATCCAGCGGATGGGCTGAGCCCATGGTGCGGAACAGTTCAGGAAAGCGCAGGTCGTAGCACACGCTCAAGCCGATGTGCCAGGGCGTGCCCTGACGATCGTGTAGTTCGAAGGTGACAGGGGCATTCCCTGGGGTGAGGGTGGCGGCTTCGTTGTAGGCGCGCTGACCGTCGTCGAAGCAAAACAGGTGAATCTTGTCGTAGCGGGCCACGCGTTGGCCTTGTGGGTTGAACACCAGTGTGGTGTTGAACACTCGATCCGGTTCATGGCTTTGAATGGGCAGGGTGCCGCCAATCACCCACACGCCGTGCTCGCGCGCGGCCTGGGCCAGCATGGCTTGCAGGGGGGCGCTGCGCGCGTCGGGCGACAGGGCGTCGGCCAATGGTTCAGCAATGGCGAGTTTGTCGGCATCGCGCAGCCCCATCAGGCAAAAGTATTCGGGCAGTGCCACCAGTTCGGCACCCTGTGCGGCTGCTTGCGCAATCAAGTTGCGCGCTTGCGCAACGTTCTCATCCACCCGGGGGGTGGAGACCATTTGGAGGGCGGCGACTTTCATATCCCAGTTATCCTAGCGGGATCTTGTCTGTCAGTGTGATTGACGTGAGCATGGCCGACCTCGGTACAAC
>CAYVOP010000133.1:0-8848 GCA_964453105.1 uncultured Aquabacterium sp.
GCCATCGGCGGCGAAGTAACGCAGCTCAAAGCTGGCCACTGCCACGTCGTGGATCTTGCCCAGGTTGTGGTTCAGGCGCACCACTTCCAGCCATTCGGCGTTGGGGGTGACCATGCGCCACGAAGCCAGGTTGTCGAGCGCTGTGCCCCACAAAACGGCCTTCTTTCCGCCCGCGTTCATGGCGATGTTGCCGCCCACGCAGGAGGCTTCGGCTGAGGTAGGGTCTACAGCGAACACGAAACCGGCACGTTCTGCCGCATCGGCCACGCGTTGGGTGACCACGCCCGCGCCGGTCCAAACGGTGGCCACAGGTTTGTCCACACCCGGCAGGGCCACCATCTCGACTTCGGTCATCTGTTCGAGCTTTTCGGTGTTGATCACCGCGCTCTTCCAGGTCAGCGGCACGGCGCCGCCGGTGTAACCCGTTCCGCCCCCACGAGGGATGATGGTCAGACCCAACTCGACGCAGCCCTTGACCAGGGCGGCCATTTCCTCTTCGGTGTCTGGGGTCAGCACCACGAAGGGGTACTCCACGCGCCAGTCGGTGGCGTCGGTCACGTGGGCCACGCGGCTGAGGCCATCGAACTTGATGTTGTCCGATTTGGTGACCTTGCCCAGCACCTTGGTGGCGCGTTCGCGCAGGGTGCCCATCTGGTCGAAGGCCTTGGCGAAACGGTCGATGGCGGCACGGGCTGCAGTCAGCAACTCGCCCACCAGGGCATCGCGCGAGGCGTCGCTGCCAGGGGTGCGGCGCTTGTCCACTTCGCCCAGGCGGTGGTGCAGGGCGTCGATCAACTGGGCGCGGCGCTTGGGGTTGTCCAGCAAGTCGTCTTGCAGGTAGGGGTTGCGTTGCACCACCCAGACATCGCCCAGCACTTCGTAGAGCATGCGGGCGGAGCGGCCGGTCTGGCGCTCTGTACGCAGCAGGCTCAACACTTCCCAGGCACGTTGGCCCAGCAGGCGCTGGACGATTTCGCGGTCCGAAAACGAGGTGTAGTTGTAGGGAATCTCGCGCAGGCGAGGCTGGCCGTCATGCAGATGGGCAGCGGCCTGGGCGGTCACGTGAGTCAGCTCGGTGGGTGCGTTCATGAGTGCGCCAGACGCGAAAAGGCCGGTGAACAAATGGTCATGGCGCCGGGTCGTGCAAAAACGGGCCCGGCGCGGACAGGGTTTGGTATTTCGCGCCTGAGGAGAGATTTTACCAAACAGGGGGATGCCCTGATCGCGTCTGGGGGTTCCCGCTCTGACTTCTGTTCTATGCTCGTTGGCATGAAGCAGCACCCAAGCTTGTGGGCCGAGCGCTGGCCCTATCCATTCTGGATCGCGCACCGTGGCGCGGGCAAATTGGCGCCCGAAAACACCTTGGCGGCGTTTCGGGAGGGGGCCTCTCGGGGGTTTTTGATGTTCGAGTGCGACGTCACCCTCAGCGCCGATGGGGAAGCCTATTTGCTGCACGACCCTCGTTTGGAGCGCACCACCAACGGCCAGGGCGTGGCGGTAGAGCAACTTTGGCGTGATTTGGCCCAACTCGACGCAGGTGCTTGGCACAGTCCGATCTACACCGGCGAACCCTTGTTGCGCCTGGCCACTTTGGCGGCCTGGTTACAAGCCAACCGGTGCTGGGTCAATCTGGAAATCAAGCCGGGGCCGGGAGACGCCTTGCGTTGCGGTGAGGTGGTGGCCAACGAGGCGGCGCGTCTGTGGCTGGGCGCTGAAGTGCCCCCTTTGCTGAGCTCGTTCGAAGTGGAGTCGCTTCAGGCTGCCAAGCTGGCGCAGCCTGACCTGCCTCGTGCCTTGCTGCTCGACAGTTGGGTCGACAACGGTCTCGAATTGGCGCGAGACTTGGGCTGCGTCGCCCTGGTGGTGAACCACCGGCACCTGGATGCGCTGCGCATGGCCGACATCCATGCCGCCGGCATGAAGGCCTTGACCTATACCGTCAATGACGCCGATCGGGCTCAGGCCCTGTCGGCAGCCGGGCTCGATGGCCTGATCACCGACCGGGTCGACCTTTTCAGCGCGGCGGCACGCGAGCAGCTCCAATAGGCGCTCGATAGGAGCAAGCCGGCAGGGTCAGGCCAGAGCCTTGAGCAGCTTGTCGTGAATGCCGCCAAAGCCGCCATTGCTCATGCACAAAATCTGATCGCCTGGGCGTGCTGCCTTGACCACTTTGGTGACCAACGCGTCGATGTTGTCGGCCACCACGGCGCGGTCACCCATAGGCAGCAGCGCCTCCTGAGCGTCCCAGCCCAAGCCGCCACTGTGGCAGAAGGCCAGGTCGGCCTCTTCCAGTGACCAGGGCAGTTGGGCCTTCATGGTGCCCAGCTTCATGGTGTTCGAACGGGGTTCGAACACCGCCAGGATGCGGTGCTCAGGCCCCACTTTGCGGCGTAGGCCATCAACGGTGGTGCGGATGGCGGTGGGGTGGTGAGCGAAGTCGTCGTACACCGTCATGCCCCGTACTTCGCCCCGCAATTCCAGACGGCGTTTCACGTTGGCGAACCGCCCCAGAGCTTCGCTGGCAGCTTGCGGCGTTACGCCCACATGTTCTGCCGCAGCGATGGCGGCCAAGGCGTTCATTTGGTTGTGCTCGCCCAGCAGGCTCCACTCCACGCGGCCGACCAATACGCCGGCTTTCAAGACATCGAAAGCGTGGGGCTCGCCGCGAGCGCGGAAGCCAGGGGTATCGCCCCGTACGCCGAAGCGCACCGCATCACTCCAGCAGCCGCGCTCGAGCACGCGCTGCAGGCTGTCTTCACGGGCATTGACCACCAGGCGGCCTGATCGAGGCACAGTGCGCACCAGGTGGTGGAACTGGGTTTCGATGGCGCCCAGATCGGCAAAGATGTCGGCGTGGTCGAACTCGAGGTTGTTGAGCACGGCCGTGCGCGGACGGTAGTGCACGAACTTGCTGCGCTTGTCGAAAAAGGCTGTGTCGTATTCGTCGGCCTCGATCACGAAGGGGCGGCCCGAAGGTGGCGCACCTTCGGAGGCGGTCAGGCCCAGGCGGGCAGACACGCCAAAGTTCTGCGGCACGCCCCCCACCAGAAACCCAGGCTCCAGGCCGCAGGCTTCCAGAATCCAGGTCAACATAGATGTGGTGGTGGTTTTGCCGTGGGTGCCCGCCACCGCCAGCACATGGCGGCCTTGCAGCACGTTTTCACTCAACCACTGGGGGCCGCTGGTATAGGGCAGGCCGGCATCCAGAATGGCTTCCATCAGGGCGTTGCCGCGCGAAACCACATTACCAATCACGAACAGATCGGGCTTGAGCTGGATCTGGTCGGCGTCATACCCCTCGATGAGGTCAATGCCCAATGCGCGCAACTGGTCGCTCATGGGGGGATAGACCCCCGCATCGCAACCGGTAACTTTGTGGCCGGCTTCGCGTGCCAGCGCGGCGACGCCACCCATGAAGGTGCCGCAAATGCCAAGAATGTGGATGTGCATGGTGATGGTGTCAGCCTGGATTACAGCTCGGCGAAAGACTGCTTGGCGGCCTCAAGGGTGCGGGTGATGTCGTCTTGAGTGTGGGCGGCGCTCACGAATCCGGCTTCGTACATGGCAGGGGCCAGGTACACGCCGCGGTCCAGCATGGCATGGAAAAAGCGGTTGAAGCGCTCGCTGCCCTTGGCCATGACCTGGCCATAGTTCTGCGGCAGTTGGTCGGCAAAGAAAAAGCCGAACATGCCGCCCAGGTTGTCTGCGCACAGTTCCACGCCGCAGCCTTTGGCGGTGTCGACCAGGCCAGTCATCAGCGCCTGGGTGCGTTGCCCCAGGGCCTCGTAAAAACCGGGGCGTTGGATGATTTTCAGCGTCGCCAGGCCGCAGGCCGTGGCAACGGGGTTGCCCGACAAGGTGCCGGCCTGATAGACCGGGCCCAAGGGCGCCAGTTGCGCCATGATTTCAGCTGGGCCGGCGAAGGCCGCCAACGGCATGCCGCCACCGATGACCTTGCCAAACACGCTAAGGTCGGGCTTGAAGCCGGGAATCCACTGCGCAAACAGGCTTTGCGCGCCGCCCAGGGCCACGCGGAAGCCAGTCATCACTTCATCGAACACCAGCAACGCGCCGTATTCAGTGCACAGTTCGCGCAGGCGCTTCATGAAGGGCACCGAGGCGCGCACGAAGTTCATGTTGCCGGCAATGGCTTCGATCATCACGCAGGCCAGGTGGTGGCCGTGTTCGACAAAGGCCTGCTCCAGCTGCTCGATGTTGTTGTACTCAAGCACGATGGTGTGCTGAACCACTTCGGGGGGCACCCCGGCGCTGGTGGGGTGCCCGAAGGTGGCCAGACCCGAGCCCGCTTTCACCAGCAGGGCATCGGCGTGGCCGTGGTAGCAGCCTTCAAACTTGATCAGCTTGCTGCGACCGGTGTAGCCGCGTGCCAGGCGAATGGCGCTCATGCCGGCTTCGGTACCCGAGCTGACCAGGCGAACTTGTTCGGCCGAGGGCACGAGCTTCAGAATTTCTTCGGCCAACTCGACTTCGCGCTCGGTGGGGGCGCCGAAGGAGAACCCATCGACCACGGCCTTTTGAACGGCCTCAAGCACCTCGGGGTGGCCGTGGCCGACGATCATCGGGCCCCAGGAGCCGATGTAGTCGATGTATCGCTGGCCTTCGGCATCCCAGATGTAGGCGCCTTGCGCCTTGCTGATGAAGCGGGGGGTGCCGCCTACGGCGCGGAAGGCACGAACCGGCGAGTTCACGCCGCCGGGAATGGTGCGCTGGGCGCGCTCGAACAATGCTGCGTTAGTGGACATGGCGAGAGGTGGGTGCAGGTGGGGTGTCGTCAGACGAATCGGAACTGGCGGAGTCTTCTTCGCCGCCTTCTGTTTGCTCGCCCGGAGGCAGTGCCCAGAAGAAGCGGTCGGGAATCACATTGCCCATGCCGGGACGGAAGCCGGCGTCAAGGGCCTGATCCAGGAAGCTCAGCGCTTCGGTCACGGCCACCTCGATGGCGGTGCCGCTGGCCAAAATGGCCGCAATGGAGGCCGACAGCGTGTCGCCCGCCCCCACGAAGCTGGCATCAAAGCGCTCGAAACGTTCGCCAGCCAAGGCGCCTTGCGGCGAGGCCAGCACGTTGTCCATGAATTGGTCGGGCAGGGGGATGCTGGTCACCAGCACATATTCAACACCGGCCTCGCTGGCAGCGATGGCCAGCTCGCGGGCTGATGGGGCGCGTTCTGAATCCCATTCTGGTAAAAGGAAATCGGTCAGCGTTTTGTGGTTTCCGACCAACAAATACGTGGCCGGCAATATCAGCTCTTTGAAGGCATCCAAATAGGACATCTGGGCTTCATCATCCAGCCAGGATAAATTGGGCAAATACGACACCAGCGGGGTATCGGGGTAGTCGGACAGAATCTCTGCCACGGCGCTGACACCGTCGGCTCCACCCAGGAAACCGACCTTCCAGGCTGCGATGGTGATGTCTTCCAAAATGGAGCGCGCCTGCTCTGCAATGGCGTCGGCCTCGATCTCGTGTGACTCAAATACCTCGGCGGTGTCGCGGATCAGCAGGCTGGTGACCACGGGCAAGGCGTGAGCGCCCATGGCCGAAATCGTGGCAATGTCGGCACCAATGCCACTGGCGCCGCTGGGGTCATTGGTGTTGAAACTCAACACGCAGGCAGGCGAAGCGGCTTCCTGGTCCTCTGGGGTCGCTTGGTCTGGCGACAAGCCTTTGACGGGCTGATTCATGTGGTGAAACCGTGAAAAGGGGCAGCCGTTGCCTGCAAACCCGCGGGTTTGCCGATCGGGCGGTGGCTACAATCGCCCCATTGTATTCAAGCTCGCTAGATACCATCGTGAACACTTTCCGCTCTTGGATGTGCCTGATTTGTGGTTGGATATATGACGAGGCAGCTGGACTGCCGGAAGAGGGCATTCCTCCCGGTACCCGCTGGGAAGATGTCCCCATGAACTGGGTTTGCCCAGAGTGTGGTGCCCGCAAAGAAGACTTTGAAATGGTTCAAGTCTGACTTTTTTGTTGAAGGGACGGGTCTGTGACTGCAGCTGACGCTTCCGCCAATCCAGCGACCAAAAAGGTCCTGGTCATCGATGACAGCAACACCATTCGCCGTAGCGCGGAAATCTTCCTGAAGCAGGGGGGATATGAGGTTGTTTTGGCCGAGGATGGGTTTGATGCCCTCTCCAAAGTCAATGATCATGATCCTGATGTGATTTTTTGCGACATATTGATGCCGCGTCTCGATGGTTATCAGACTTGCGCCATCATCAAACGCAATCCAAGATTCACGACCACGCCCGTCATCATGCTGTCTTCCAAAGACGGCTTGTTTGACAAGGCTCGGGGTCGCATGGTGGGGTCGCAGGATTACCTCACCAAGCCATTTACCAAAGATCAGTTGCTGCAAGCCGTAGCGCAGTACAGCGCTTTGGCAGTCAATAAATAAATCAGCCAGGGATTACCTGGGGGTCGCGCTGAGGCGGCTCTATTCGGTTCGCATCGAGGTTCAATATGCCTATCCAGAAAATTCTGCTTGTTGACGATTCCAAAACCGAGTTGCACGCTCTGTCGGAGATGCTGACCAAGCGTGGCTATCAGGTGCGCACAGCCGAGAATGGTGAAGACGCCTGGCGTCGCCTGCAGGAAGAAAAGCCGGATCTGATCCTGATGGACGTCGTCATGCCGGGGCAAAATGGCTTCCAGTTGACGCGCGCCATCACGCGTGATCCTCAATTCGCCGACGTGCCTGTGATCATTTGCACCAGCAAGAACCAGGAAACCGACCGCGTATGGGGAATGCGACAGGGCGCAAAAGATTACGTCGTGAAACCTGTTAATCCTGACGAATTGATGTCGAAAATAAAGGCGTTTGGCTGATTCGGGTTTCAAGAAGCCTGAATTTGGCAGTCACGTCGATGCCTGTGCTGACATGAGCGCAGGTTGGGTTCAACCAAACACACACTCTGATGGCCAACAAGGAAGCCCTGAGGGAGTTGCAACAGCGTCTGGCTGAGCGGCTTCAAAAGGTTCGCGAACAGGCGCCAACGCGTAATTGGCTGGCTGTTGACGTGGCCGGTTACGGTTTTTTGTTGCCTCTGGACCAAATCGGCGAAATTTTTCCCCTGAGCGTGATTCAGGTGGCGCCGCACAGCCAGCCCTGGTTTTTAGGGGTGGCCAATCTCCGGGGGCAATTGCACGGTGTCGTCGACCTGGCGGCGTTCCTTGGGCTGACAGAGAGAGCGGGGCGCAGGCCAGTTGAAGCGGGCGTCAAGGATGCTGGGCGCTTGGTTTCCCTGAACGCCGGCCTGCAATCGAATGCAGCGCTGCTGATCGACAAACTGCAAGGCTTGCGTAACCCCGCCAGCCTTCAGCCCAACCCGAATGCTTCGGGTGACAAACCCCATTTTGTCGGCCAGCAGCTGGTCGATTCTCAAGGGCGCGCCTGGTACGAGCTGGATCTGGCTGCGCTGGTGGCAGATGAGACCTTCCTGAAGGTCGATGTCTGATTGGACAAAGCGCCACGCAGCGCATAACTGACTGTTTGGAGTAATAGGATGAGTTTCCTGAGTCGAGTCAAGGAGATGGGCAAATCGCAAGACGGCCACGAGGTCGCGCCCGAATCGTTGAGCACGGAAGGCTTGGTGACGGCCGCCGGATCCCAGTCGATCGACACCCTGAGCCCTCAATCCACCATTCAGGCCGGGGCCTCGACCACCGTTGATTCGATCATTTCGGAAGCGGCTCCCTCCGAGTTCCCGCCCGACTACCACGAGAACCGCCAGCAGCAAGCAGGCGCAGGCGACAGCGTGCTGTCCGAGCCCAAGTCAGGTCTGCCTGTCATTGGCCACCTCCGCCTGGATCGCCAGCAGCGTGCGCTGGGTGGCGCTCTGGCGGTGGGCGTGTTGGGCTTGATGTTCAGTGCCTTCCTGGCCGTGAACTCCGCTGACAAGCGTGCTGCTCAGGCTGGTGCAACCGGTCAGGCGCTGATGCAGTCGCAGCGTTTGGCGAAGTCTGTGTCGCAGGCTTTGATCGGTCGACCTCAGGCTTTCGTCGAAGTGGCGGAAAGCTCCAAGATTTTGGCCAGCAATGTGCGCGGCCTGGCCAAGGGCGACAGCGGCCTGGGTCTGACCGAGGTGCCCAAGGCGGCCAAGGAAGCCCTGACCCCGCTGCTGCCGCTGGTCGATCGCGCTGAAAAGAACGCCAACTATGTTCAAAGCCAAAAGGCCACGCTGACCAAAGTGTCGCAAGCACTGCGTGAAGTCAACGGCCAATCTTCCGAGTTGCTGGATCTGGCTGAAGCCATTGCCCAGAGTCGCATCGAAAAGGGCGGTCTGAGTCCGGCAGAGTCGCGTGCGTTGACCCAGTTGGTCATGTTGACCCAGCGTATCGGTAAGTCGGCCAACGAATTCCTGACCGTGGAAGGTGTGTCGACCGAAGCGGTGTTCCTGCTGGGTAAGGACCTCAACGAGTTCAAGGAAATCACCGAAGGCCTGCTCAACGGCAACAATGATCTGAAACTGGTTGCCATCAAGGATCCCGAGATTCGCGAACCTCTGGAAGGCTTGCAAAAGCTGTTCGAGGGCACACGTGCTCAGGCCTCTTTCATTCTGGGCACCCTCCAAGGTCTGGTGGCTTCGCGTGACGCGCAAGTGGCCATCATTGACGACAGCGAACCCCTGCGCAAGGGGCTGGAAGAAGTTCAGAAGCGTCTGGCCGAGGGTGCGGGCGTGGGTGGTTTCACCATCGTCATGATTCTGCTGTTCCTGGCCACCACCGTTGCCGCAGGTTATGGCTTGCTGCGTGTGTTCCTGACCGACCAGACCCACCGTCGTCACATCGCTGAATTCCAGCGTCAGGAAGCGGAACGTCTGGAGC
>CAYVOP010000134.1:0-8764 GCA_964453105.1 uncultured Aquabacterium sp.
GGGCAGGTACAGGTCATGTCGCCCACGGTGCGGAAGCGCACGTCCACGGTTTCGATGGTTTCGCCTTCCAGTGCGGGGGTAACCTCGGTCAGAGGTACCAGCAGGCCCTTGCGGCGCATCACCTTGCGGGGGTGCTTGTAATAGATGTTGGGCAGTGGGATGCCTTCGCGGGCGATGTAGAGCCACACGTCCAACTCGGTCCAGTTCGAGATGGGGAAGGCACGGAAGTGTTCGCCCGGTTTGATGCGGGTGTTGAACAGGTTCCACAGCTCAGGGCGCTGTTCCTTGGGCTGCCACTGACCGAAGCTGTCGCGGTGGCTGAAGATGCGCTCCTTGGCGCGGGCCTTTTCTTCGTCACGGCGGGCGCCGCCGATCAGGCAGTCGAAGCGGTTGTCTTCGATGGCTTCGAGCAGGGTCACGGTCTGGTGGCCGTTGCGCGACTCCAGCGGGTGGGCCAGGCGCACGGTGCCCTTCTTGATGGACTCTTCCATGTGCGCCACGATCAGGCGCTCGCCGATCTCGGCCACGCGCTGTTCGCGGAACTCGATCACTTCAGGGAAGTTGTGGCCGGTGTCCACGTGCACGAGCGGGAAAGGCAACTTGCCTTCGAGCTTGCCCGTGGCCGGGTTCTTCATCTTGAAGGCCTTCTCGGCCAGTTGCAGCACCACGCAGGAGTCCTTGCCGCTGGAAAACAGCAGACCCGGGCGCTCGAAGGTGGCCGCGACTTCGCGCAGGATGAAGATCGCTTCTTCTTCCAGCGCATCCAGGTGGCGGTGGTCGACCTCCGCCAGCAATTGCTTCACATCACTCATGTTGTACTCGCTTTGAATCTTCTGATCGCCGTTCACTTCACTTGTGAACGTGCAGGCCACATTCCTTGGCCTTTTCGTCTTCCCACCACCAGCGACCGGCACGGAAGTCTTCACCCACGGCAATGGCGCGCGTGCAAGGCGCACAGCCAATGCTGGGCATGAACTGGTCGTGCAGAGGGTTGTAAGGCACGTGGTTCACAGCCACGTAATGCCACACATCGCCCCAGGTCCACTCGATCATCGGGTTGAACTTGGCGCGGCCCTTGTCGTCTTGCTCACGGGCTTGCATGTCGCCACGGTTGTTCGACTGTTCACGGCGCAAGCCAGTGATCCAGGCAGAACGCTCGGCCAACATGCGAGCCAGAGGTTCGAGTTTACGAATGCCGCAGCAGGCCTTGCGCAACTCGATGCTTTCGTACATGGCCTTTTCGCCATTTTTCTGCACGAATTCGACTACGGCTTCCGCCACGGGCTTGTACACCTCGACGTGAATGCCCGCATCAGCGTAGTGCGATTCGATGGTGCCGATCAGGGCGGCGGTTTCGGGGTTGAGTGCCCCCGTTTCCAACGTGCCGATGGCGATGGGCAGCTGATAGCGGGCGATCAGATCGGTCACGATCATGTCTTCCACGCCCAAGCTGGTGGCCTGCACGACCTTGCCTGGGTGCTCAAAGGCGGCAGCCTTCAGCAACTCGATGGTGGCGTGTACCTTGGCGGCGTAGTCGGCGCTTGGGTTGTTGTACAGCGAGATGGCCGAGCCAGCGGGGGCTGGACCGCCAATCAGCGACGATGCGCCACCAATGGGGGAGGTTTCGCTCATGAGAGGCTCCTGTATCAGGCTGCGCGACCGAACACGGGCTTGGTCACTTGCACATCGCCTTGGTAGTGGCCGCGTGCGGCAAAGAAGCCCAATGCGCGTTCTGCAGCTGCGCGGTCTTGATCGGCACGCAGCACCACGGCGTCGAAACCAGTGCGAGCGGCCAGCGGCATCATGTCAACCAGCACTTCGCCAGTGGCGCGAATTTCGCCGGCAAAGCGGTAGCGCGAGCGCAGGATGTGAGCCTGGCTGTAAGCGCGGCCATCCACCCACTTGGGGAACTGCAGCACGACCAATGCCAGTTTGGCAGTGTCGGCTTCTAGCACTTCGATGTCGGTGTCATTGGGCAGGATCACGCCCACAGGCTTGTAGTCGGCGGAGCCTTGTGCAGGCCATTGCTCGCGCACGGCATGCCACTGGCCCAGTGTGAGCAGACTGTAGCTTTTGACGGGTGGGTGGGACACGGGGCCGTCTTCGCCGCCCACGGTGTGCCATTGGTCGTGATGGATGTCGATGAATTTCATGGTGTGCTAGTCCTTTTCGACCAATCAGGCGGCTTTGGCTGTGGTGCGGCGCACGGCGTTGGCGGCGCTCTTGAACGGGTCAAGGCCGACACGCTTGACGGTGTCGACGAACTTTTCGTTGGCGGCGCGCTGGCTGCGGTAGGTTTCGACGATGGCCTCGATCACGTCGCTGACTTCGTCCGCTGCAAACGATGGGCCAATGACCTTGCCTGCTGCGCTGACGGGAGCGTGGTTGGAGCCGTCTGAGCCACCCAGGGTGATTTGGTACCACTCGGTGCCGTCCTTGTCCACGCCCAGGATGCCGATGTGGCCGGTGTGGTGGTGACCGCAGGAGTTGATGCAACCGGAAATGTGCAGGTCGATCTCGCCGATGTCATACAGCTCGTCGAGGTCTTGATAGCGTTCGATCAGTTCGTTGGCGATCGGGATGGAGCGGGCGTTGGCCAGGGCGCAGAAATCGCCGCCGGGGCAGGCGATCATGTCGCTCAGCAGGCCAATGTTGGCGGTAGCCAGAGTGTTGGCCTTGGCCGCCTTCCACACTTCAAACAAATCTTCTTCGCGCACGAAGGGCAGCAGGGCGTTCTGGTCGTGCGTGACTCGCAGTTCGCCGCAACTGAAGCGGTCAGCCATGTCGGCAATGGCTTCCAGTTGGGCGTCGGTCACGTCGCCTGGGGCTTGACCCACGCGCTTGACTGACAGATGCACGGCCTTGTAGCCCTGAACCTTGTGGCCCACCACGTTGCGCTGCAGCCACTTGCTGAATTGGGTTTTCTCCGCTTCGGTAGCGTCAGTTGGCAAACCATTGCCTGCAGCAGCGTATGCCTTGACCGATTCGGGGAACACGAAGCTGGCCGCCACGCGGTCGAATTCGGCCTGAGGAATGATGTGCGCGGCACCGTCCACGTCTCGCGTCAGGATGTCGTTGAACTCGGCATTGACCTGATCAAAGAAGGTCTGGCCTTCTGCCTTGACGAGGATCTTGATACGGGCCTTGTACATGTTGTCGCGACGACCATAGCGGTTGTAGACGCGGACGATGGCCTCGATGTAGACCAGAATTTGCTGCCAAGGCACGAAGCTGTTGATGATGGTGCCAGTAATGGGGGTGCGGCCCATGCCACCGCCCACGATCACTTCAAAGCCCACTTCGCCAGCGTCGTTCTTGACCAGGTTCAGGCCAATGTCGTGCCAGTAAATGGCAGCACGGTCTTCTTTGGCTCCATTCACCGCGATCTTGAACTTGCGAGGCAGGAAGGCGAATTCAGGGTGCAAGGTAGACCACTGACGCAAAACTTCGCAATAGGGGCGCGCGTCGATGATTTCGTCTTGTGCCACACCCACCGTGGCGTCAGATGTGATGTTGCGAATGCAGTTGCCCGAGGTCTGAATGCCGTGCATCTGGACTTCGGCCAGCAGGTCCATCACGTCTGCGCTCTTGGGCAGCGGAATCCAGTTGAACTGGATGTTCTGGCGGGTGGTGAAGTGGGCATAGCCGCGGTCGTACTCACGCGCGATGCGGGCGATCTGGCGAATTTGCTTGGACGAGATTTCGCCGTAGGGCACGGCAATACGCAGCATGGGTGCATGGCGCTGAACGTACCAGCCATTTTGCAGACGCAGGGGGCGGAACTCGTCGTCGCCCAACTTGCCGGCCAGATTGCGTTCGAGCTGATCGCGGAATTGAGCCGCGCGTTGGCGGACGAACTGTTTGTCAAATTCAGTGTACTGATACATGGCATCTATCCGGTCTGGCCGGGTGTCAATGTGTCAAAAATCTTCAGAGGGTCAAGCCGACAGCAAGACCTTCTTGGCGGCAAGAATCAGGCAGGCGCAAAGTGCAAAACGCGTGATTGTCTCAGGCAAATGCTTGGTCAGCTTGGCCGCCACCCAGATTGCGGGGACGGAACCGATCAGCAATTCGATCAACAGGTCCACATTCACATTGCCCAATGAAGCGTGTCCGATGCCGGCCACGATGGTCAGTGGCACAGCGTGTGCAATGTCGCTTCCCACCAGGCGTTTCATGTCCAGGCGCGGGTAGAGCAGCAGAATCATGGTGGCGCCCAGGGCGCCGGCGCCAATCGAACTCAGAGATACCAATATGCCCAAAATGGCACCGCACAACACGGTCAGGGCAGGGCGGCGCTCGCGGGTGATCCAGCGCTCCAACCAAATCCCAACCTTATGCCAAACCGGGCGAAATGCCACGGTTAGTGCAGTCAGCAGCAGGGCAATGCCCAAGGCGTAGGCCAGCGCACTTTGCTTGGTCTTGTGGATGTCATACATGTGCATGAGGATCATCGTCAAGATGGAGGCGGGAATGCTTCCATAGAGCAATTTGCGCGTGATGTGATAGTCCACATGCCCTTCGCGGTGGTGCGCCACCGAGCCCGACACCTTGGTCAGGCCTGCAAACCAAAGGTCTGTGCCAATTGCCACGGCTTTGTCCAAATGGAACACCGAAATGAGCAGGGGCGTCATCAAAGAGCCACCGCCCACGCCAGTCAGCCCCACAATCGAGCCTACTCCGGCGCCAGCTGCAATGGCTGTCCAATCAAAATTCATGATGAGCTGCTGGAAATCTTATTGAGGCCCGAACTGTAAAAAACTTCTATATAAATGAGAACAACTTTTTTGCATTCAGTAAATAACTTTTGGTTCTATAAGACGGTGGTCGGCGTTTCACGTGCCGCCACCGTGGCGTGTGGCCTGGTGCTGACCGGGTGTGCTGTTCAACAAACGCCTCCTCCGCCACCGGTGGTGCAAGTCAAGCCCGCCCCCAAGCCACCCAAGATCGGGTTGGCCCTGGGAGGCGGCGCCGCGCGTGGCTTTGCCCACATTGGCGTCTTGCAGGTGCTGGAAGAGCAGGGCATCAAGCCCGATCTGGTCGTGGGCACCTCGGCAGGTAGCTTGGCGGCTACCCTGTATGCCAGTGGCAAAACGCCCAAGGAAATGGCTGAACTGGCCATGAACATGGACGAATCGTCCATCACCGACTGGATGTTTCCCAGCCGTTCGCTGATGAAGGGGGAGGCGTTGGCGAAGTTCGTGCGGACAGCCACCGTCAATACCCAGATCGAAAACATGCGCGTGCCGCTGGGCATTGTGGCCACCGACCTGAATAACGGCCAGCCCATCTTGTTTCAGCGAGGCGACGCCGGAACGGCTGTGCGCGCATCAAGCTCCGTACCGGGTGTTTTTCAACCAGTGAAAATTGGCGGGCGAGAATATGTGGACGGTGGCCTGGTTTCGCCCGTGCCGGTGCGTTTCGCGCGCAAGATGGGGGCGGACATCGTCATCGCAGTCGACATTTCTGCCATTCCTGAAGGCGAGCCCACCAAGAGCGCCATCGACATCCTGATGCAGACCTTCAACATCATGGGGCACAGCATCAGCGAGTACGAACTCAAAGATGCGGATGTCGTGATGCGCCCCAAGCTCGCAGGCATTGGCAGCGCTGACTTCAGTCAACGTCGCCTCTCCATTCTGGCGGGGCGGGAGGCAGCGCTGACCGTGCTCCAGCAACTCAAAGAAAAGCTGGCTGCGCGCCCCCGCTGATTGCGTGCCTATATGGATTAATTAGCGCTTACCGGCGAACAGCTCGCCGGTGATGCGTGTGCCAGGCTTGACGCCCCGTTTGCTGAACCAACCCTTGTTCATTTCCAGAACATGGCGAACTGGCTTAGCTGAGCAGTGGGCGTCTTCTGTTTCGGCCTTCATTTCGTCGGTGTTGACGATGGTGCCGTCCTCATCCACGAAGGCCACCGACAGCGGAATCAGGGTGTTCTTCATCCAGAAACACTGTGTGCCAGCGTGCTCGAACACGAAAATCATGCCCTCATTGGGGCCCATGGTGGTTCGGTACATCAGGCCAATTTCGCGCTGGCGTTCGGTTTGCGCCACTTCGGCTTTGATGTTGTAGAAGCTGATGCCCAGCGTAGTGGTGGGCAATTGCTGAGGCTTGCCGCCGTCGGCTGCAAGCGTCGAGTTCGCGCTGAACAAGCCCCAAGTCATGATCAGGGTCCCTGTGAACCATGCGGAAAATTTCAGCTTCATACCTGTGCTCGTGAGCGGTTTTTTTACGTGGATCAAGTATTCGGCAAAGGTGGCGTGTAGAGTGCGGCACCGCGCCAAACTTGGCAGCTTTCGTTCCGAGACTTTAGCAGTGAGCGTTTGATGAATTCCTTGCCTGTCAGATCCGAGTTGCTTGCGGCTGACGGCGTCGGGCCCGATCCGAAGCCTCTGCCCCTGACGGCATCGCAGCTGGCGGGGCTGGATGATCCTCAACTGCTGGCGCAATGTGTGCTGGAAGCCCCCCTTGGCTCCAGCAAGCGGCGCATCGGTTTGGGGCTGTCGGGTATGTATTGCGCTGCCTGTTCCATCACCATCGAGGAAGCCTTGTTGGCTGTTCCTGGGGTGGAGGAGGTCCAGGTTCAATCTGCTTCTCAGCGCGCTCGCATCTTGCTCGACCCGGCCAGGGTCAAGCTATCAGATCTGGTTCGGGCGGTTCAGGCTGTGGGCTACCGTGCCTGGCCTGATGCAGCCGCCCGGGCTGGGCATGAGCGGCTGCAAGAGCGCCGACGTTTGTTGTGGCGGCTTTCCGTGGCCGGCTTTTGCATGATGCAGGTGATGATGATCACCGTGCCGCAGTACGTGGCTGGCCCCCACGAAATTCCGGCCGATATCTGGCGTCTGATGAATTGGGCGTGCTGGGTGCTGAGCGTGCCAGTCATGCTGTTTTCCTGCGGCCCATTTTTCTCTGGGGCCTGGCGCGCGGCCAAGCAGCGCCGCGTGTCCATGGATACGCCAGTGGCCATTGGCATGGCGGCCACCTTCATTGTCAGTTCTGCCGTGACTTTTGGCGACACCGCGCGCTTTGGTGACGCAACCTATTTCGACTCGCTGACCATGTTCGTGACCTTCCTGCTGGCCGGGCGCTGGCTAGAGAGTCGCGCCCGCGAAAAGGTCACCCAGTCGCTCGAGACCTTGTGTGTGCGTCTGCCGGAGGCTGTTGAGCGTGCTGCCAGTGATGAGGCTGACCAGGACTGGTCCACTGCGGTGGTCGAGTCGGTTCCCTTGTCCGTTCTGAAGCATGGCGACCGTGTTCGTGTGCCCGTTGGGCAAGCCATTCCAGGGGATGGCCAGGTCATTTGGGGGCAGACGGAGGTCGACGAATCCATGTTGACGGGCGAGTCTCGCCCGGTTCCCAAGCGCCAAGGGCAACTCGTGGTGGCGGGAAGCCTGAATCAAGGCGCACCGATCTGGGTGGTCATCGAACGCCTGGGGCCTGATACCCGCTACCAGCAGATCGTGGCGCTGGTGCAGCAGGCCCTCACTGAAAAGCCCGGCATGGCTCGCATGGCCGACCGCATGGCCAGTCCTTTTCTTTGGGGGGTGCTGGCTTTGGCGGCTCTGGGGGCGTTGGCCTGGCAGTGGATCGACCCGGCGCGTTCCATTTGGGTGGCCGTTTCTGTGCTGGTGGTGACTTGCCCTTGCGCGCTGTCACTGGCTGCGCCTTCCGCACTGTTGGCCGCAGCGGGGGCCATGGGCAAAAACGGGTTGCTGGTCAGACGATTGGACGCCATTGAGGGCTTGGCCCAGGTGCGGCGCGCCTATTTTGACAAAACGGGCACGTTGACTGAAGGCACTTTGACTCTGGTGCGAGTGGTTTCGGAGCTCGGTGCTGTGCCGTTGAACTCGCCGGCAATGGAAATGGCGCGGGCGGTGGCGGCGTTTTCGCAGCACCCGCTGTCTCGCTCCTTGGTGGCGGCTTTGCCTGAATCAGCGGCAGGGCACCAACCCGCTGGTTTGACCGAGGTGACCGAGTTGGCCGGAAAAGGCATCCAGGCGAGAGACGCCCAAGGCCGCGTTTGGCGCTTGGGGGCGGCTGAGTGGGCGCTGGGCGCGCACCTGGACCGGGTTCAAACCTGGCCGGGGGTGGATGCTGCACGCGTGTGGCTGGCTGCGCAATCGGATGAATTTTCGTCAAATGAGATTTACGCCTTCGAATTTGATGAGGTTTTCCGTGCCGATGCGACCGGTGCCATCCGCCAATTGAGCGATGCCGGCTGGCAGTGCATGCTTCTTTCTGGTGATACGGCTTCGCGGGTTGAGGCCGCGGTGACGCACCTGGGTGGTGCGAGCGCATTGCAGATTGCGAGATCTCACGCCACACCAGAGGGTAAACTGGAGGTTGTCACCCAAGCTCAGCAATCCGGCGAATTTGTCGCGGTTGTGGGTGACGGCATCAACGACGCGCCTGTGCTAGCCAAGGCAGATGTGTCAGTGGTGCTGGACGCTGGCGCAGCATTGGCGCAGTCCCAGGCCGACCTCATCATTTTGGGGGGGCGCTTGGGCGCTTTGCCTCAAGCCGTGACCATCAGCAAGCGAGCGTTGCGTGTTGTCAATCAGAATTTGCTGTGGTCGGCTGTCTATAACCTGACTTGCATTCCCTTGGCGTTGGCAGGGTTGTTGCCGGCCTGGTTGGCTGGAATTGGCATGGCAGTCAGCTCGTTGGCCGTCGTGCTGAATGCTTTGCGGCTGACGTCAGTTAAGAGCTAAGGATGGTCTGCATAAACCGCCCGGACATGTGCTTGGCGCCAGTCTGATTG
>CAYVOP010000135.1:0-8727 GCA_964453105.1 uncultured Aquabacterium sp.
CGGCATTGGTGAGAAGTTCCACGAAGAGCCTCAGGTGCTGCACTACGGCCGCCCTGGCACCCTGGAAGAACTCAAGCCAGGCATGATCTTCACCATCGAGCCCATGATCAACGCGGGCAAGAAAGACATCAAATCCCTGGGCGACGGTTGGACCATCGTCACCAAAGACCGCTCGCTCTCGGCCCAATGGGAGCACACCGTGCTGGTCACCGAAACTGGCTATGAAGTGCTGACCTTGTCTGCAGGCAGCCCCCCGCCGCCTGACTTCATACTGCAAGCTCAAGGCTGAGCCTGAAACCACCCAAGGCCCTGCTGCGGTAAACGCTCAGGGCCTTCGTCTTTTGCCGGATTAGCCTGCCCTCAGGCGCCAAGCCCATGACGATCGACATCGCTGCCTTTCGCACACAGTTCAAGCAGTCCAAAGCAGAACTGCTGACCCAGTTCGCCCAAAGTCGCCCCACCACCTCGTCGGCCAGCCGGCTGCTGGGCCACCTGGCCAAACTGGTCGATCGCACCCTGCACGATCTGTGGCACGCCTTTCCCCTACCGAAAGGTGCCGCCCTGGTGGCAGTGGGGGGGTATGGCCGGGGTGAGCTGTTTCCGCACTCAGACATTGACGTCCTGATCCTGGTGCCGCAATCGCTGGCCGACAGCGGGGACGACACCGCCATCTCGGCGGTCGAAGGCTTCATCAGCGCCTGCTGGGACATTGGCCTGGAAATCGGCTCCAGCGTGCGCACCGTGACCGAGTGCGGCCAAGAAGCCGCCGGCGACGTCACCATCCAGACCTCGCTGCTCGAAGCCCGCTTTCTGTGCGGCTCGAAGATGCGCTTCAGCGACCTGATGCGCGTGACCGCGCAAAAAATGGACGCCCAGGACTTCCTGACGGCCAAGCTGCTGGAAATGCGCCAGCGGCACACCAAATACGAAGACACGCCCTACTCGCTCGAACCCAACTGCAAGGAAAGCCCCGGTGGCCTGCGCGACCTGCAGGTGGTGCTGTGGCTGGCCCGAGCCGCCAATCTGGGCAAAAACTGGTCTGAGCTGGCCCACAAGGGGCTGCTAACACCATTCGAGGCGCGGCAGTTGCAGCGCAATGAAGGCGTACTCAAGCTCATTCGCGCCCGCCTGCACCAAGTGGCCGGCCGACGCGAGGACCGCCTGGTGTTCGACCTGCAAACCGGCGTGGCCGAAACCTTCGGCTACACCAACACCCGGGGCCTGCGCGCCAGCGAAGTGCTGATGCGCCGCTACTACTGGGCCGCCAAAGCCGTCACCCAACTCAATCAGATCCTGATTCTGAACATCGAAGAACGGGTGCATGGTTCGCAAAACGCACCCATGCGTGTCATCAACGACCGCTTCCTGGATCGGGGTGGCTCGCTGGAGGTCGTCAGCGACGACCTCTATCAGCGCGACCCTCACGCGATTCTCGATACCTTCCTGACCTTCCAGCGCGACAACACCCTCAAAGGCCTCTCAGCCCGCACCCTGCGCGCCCTGTACAACGCGCGTGGCGTGATGAATGGCCAATTCCGCAAAGACCCGGTCAACCGCGCCACCTTCATCGACATCCTGAAGGCCCCTCAAGGCCTGACCCGAGTCATCCGACTGATGAACCAGACCTCGGTGCTGGGGCGCTACCTGTGGGTGTTCCGCCGCATCGTCGGCCAGATGCAGCACGACCTGTTCCACGTCTACACGGTGGACCAGCACATCCTCATGGTCGTGCGCAATGTGCGCCGTTTCTTCATTCCGGAGCACGCGCACGAGTACCCTTTCTGCACGCAACTGGCATCTGAATGGGACAAGCCCTGGCTGCTCTACATCGGCGCCCTGTTTCACGATGTGGCCAAAGGCCGTGGAGGCGACCACTCGGAGTTGGGCGCCGTGGAAGTGCGCCGCTTCTGCAAGGACCACGGCATCACCGGGGAAGACGCCAAGCTGGCCGAATTCCTGGTCGAAGGCCACCTCACCATGTCCAAAGTGGCCCAGAAGGAAGACCTGTCTGACCCCGACGTCATTCAAGCCTTTGCCCGCAAAGTGGGCAACGAGCGCTTCCTCACCGGCCTGTATCTGCTCACCGTGGCCGACATTCGCGGCACCAGCCCGAAAGTCTGGAACGCCTGGAAAGGCAAGCTGCTCGAAGACCTCTTCCGGTTGACTCTGCGCGCTCTGGGTGGATCCCGCCCGCACATGGACGCCGAAATCGAAAACCGCAAACAGCAATCCCGCCACATCCTGCAATTGAACTTCCTGCCCGAAGGCATCGAAACCAATTTGTGGAAAACGCTGGACATGAGCTACTTCGCTCGGCACGAAGCTGCCGACATTGCCTGGCACACCCGCATGCTGTGGCGCCATGTGCAAACCGAGCGCCCCGTGGTGGCCGCCCGCCCCTCATCGGTGGGCGAAGGTCTGCAAGTCATGGTGTATGCACCCGACCGGCCCGACCTGTTTGCGCGCATTTGCGGCTACTTCGACAAGGCCGGCTTCAACATTCAAGACGCCCGCATTCACACCTCGTCCACCGGCTACGCGCTCGACACCTTCCAAATCTTGTCCAGCGACAACGATGTCTACGAAGGCGTGCACCCGCGGGATCTGATCTCGCTGGTAGAAAACCAACTGGCCGAAGCCGCCGCCTCAGACCGCCCTCTGCACGAACCCAGTCGGGGCCGACTGTCGCGCCGGGTCAAGTCCTTTCCCGTACAGCCCCGCGTCAGCTTGCGGCCCGACGAACGGGCTCAAAGCTGGCTGCTCAGCGTCTCGGCCAGTGATCGCTCCGGTCTGCTCTACGTCATTGCCCGTACCCTGGCCCACCACCGCGTCAACGTGCAACTGGCCAAAATCAGCACCCTGGGCGAACGAGTAGAAGACACCTTCCTCGTGACGGGCGACCGCCTACGGCAAGACAAGGTTCAACTGGAACTGGAAACGGAACTGATTGACGTGCTCAGCCCGCATTGAGGCTTGACACCGAGGACACGGCCGAAGAGCAGCCTCGTCAGGCCGGCTCTTTGGGGTCGAGCAAAAGCTCTAGGCGCGAAATCTGGTCGCGCAGCATCAGGCGGCGCTTCTTCAGGCGCCGCAGAGCCAACTCATCGACCGGCTGTTTTTCAGCTGTCAGGTCGATCAGATTGTCGAGGTCGGCATGCTCTATGCGTAACTCGATCAGCAGGCGATGAGGAGAATGCAGGTTATCTTGCATCGAAGTAGCCAATTGGCTCACGAACTGGCGCAATTATGCGGATGAACCGAGGGATCGCCTGCCCCCGGAACCGGTCTTTTCCAGATTATAGTTTTCCCCATGATGTCATCACCGTCCAGTTTCCGCCTTGTCGCAGCAACAGGCATCCATCGCGGCGACCGCGCCTACCAGCAAGATCAGGTCGAAGTCATTGTTCACCCCCGCACGCAGGGCTGCCTGCTCGCGGTTGTGGCCGACGGCATGGGCGGCAAAAGCGGTGGCCGCAAGGCAGCAGACCAAGTCATCATGACCGCCCGCCAGGTGTTTGACCGTTTCGTGCCCAGCAAGGACGACGCCGAGATGAATCTGCGCCAACTGGTGGAAGAGGCGCACTTGATGATCAAACTCACGGCGATTGCTTTCGAGGAAGAACCTCACAGCACCATCGCCTCCTTCATCGTCACCCCCGACCTGAGCGCCGACATCGTGCATGCCGGCGATTCGCGGATCTACCACTTCCGCGGCCCCGAAATGGTGTTTCGCACCAGCGACCACTCTTACGTGCAACGCCTGGTCAACGAAGGCCAGATCACGGAAGAAGAAGCGAATGTGCACCCCCAGTCAAACCTGCTGACCGGTTGCCTGGGCACCCAGACCGATCCACCGCTCGACAGCCACCACATTCCGCAGCTTGAAATTGGTGACACGCTGCTGGCCTGCAGCGATGGCCTGTGGCACTACTTCACCCCGAAGGAGCTGGGGGCCATCGTGCACACGCTGCCCCCGCGAGAAGCGGCCGAAATGTTGGTGGGCAAAGCCCGCCACCGCGCCCGAGGGGGTGGAGACAACCTCTCGCTGGCCCTGATTCGAGTCGAAGCGTCCCGCTGATCAGGTCAGCGACGTATCCACGTTGCGCTTTTCTTCAGCCAAATATTCCTTGGACTGCATTTCGTTCAAACGCGACACCGTGCGCGGGAACTCGTGCGCCAATGGGCCTTCGGTGTAGAGCTGCTCAGGCGGCACCTCGGCAGACACCACCAGCTTCACACGCCGGTCATACAGCACGTCCACCAGCCAGGTGAAGCGCCGCGCCTCTGAGGCCAAACGCACCGGCATGTGGGGCACCTCGCTGAGCAAAATGGTGTGAAACCGCGTGGCCAACTCCAGGTAATCGTTCTGCGAACGCGGGCCGCCGCACAGCGTCTGGAAGTCAAACCACACGACGCCACCCGCTCGCCGGCGGGCCTTCAGCACGCGGTGCTCAATGTGCAGTTCCGGGTCTTCGTCAGCAGTTTCGGCCAACTGGTTGAAGATGCCATCCATTTGCGCCCCCACCTCTGCGGTCAGCGGCGTCAGGTACAAATTGGCCAACTCTAGTGTGCGACGACGGTAGTCCGTGCCGGCGTCCACATTGACCACTTCCAACTGGCTCTTGAGCAACTCAATGGCCGGCAAGATGCGATCACGGTGCAAACCGTTGGGGTACAGCTCATCGGGGTGGAAGTTGGACGTGGTGACGATGCTCATGCGATTGCGAAACATGGCGTCCAGCAAGCGGTGCAAGATCATGGCGTCCGTCACATCGGCCACGTGAAACTCATCAAAGCAAATCAGACGATGGCGGCGCGACATGCGCTTGGCCAGCACCTCCAGCGGGTCCGCCACCCCCTTGAGTTCATGCAGTTGACGGTGTACTTCGCGCATGAACTCGTGAAAGTGCAAACGCGTCTTGCGCTGAATGGGCACCGCGTTGAAGAAGCAGTCCATGATGAAGCTCTTGCCGCGCCCCACCCCACCGTACATGTAAACGCCACGGGGCAAGTCTGGATAGCGCAGCATCTTGGTCAGCGCGTTCGAGCGCTGACGCTTGTAACCCGCCCACTCGTCCTGACAACGCTGCAGGGCAGCAATGCCCTTGAGCTGGGCAGCATCGGACTTGTAGCCACGCTCCACCAGGCTCTTTTCATACATTTGAGTAACAGAAATGGCGTAAGCAGGCATACAGCAAATTCATTAGGCGAAAAAAAAGGGGCAGCCCAGCCACCCCTGATCGAGTCGCGCGCGGCAAACTCAGAAGTTTAAGGTGCGCTTGTCCACCGCAAGTGCCGCTTCCTTGGTCGCCTCACTCAAACTGGGGTGAGCGTGACAAATACGCGCGATGTCTTCGGCACTGGCCTTGAACTCCATGGCCACCACAGCCTCAGAAATCAACTCGCTCGCAAACGGCCCAATGATGTGTACCCCCAGGATTTCATCGGTCTGGGCATCGGCCAGGAACTTGACGAAACCAGTGGTGTCTCCCAACGCACGGGCACGGCCGTTGGCAATGAATGGGAAGGAACCGGCCTTATAGGCCCGTCCTTCCGCCTTCAGCGCCTGTTCGGTTTTGCCGACCCAAGCGATCTCTGGGTTGGTGTAGATCACCCAGGGAATCGTATTGAAGTTGACGTGGCCATGCTGACCAGCAATGCGCTCGGCCACCGCCACACCCTCTTCTTCAGCCTTGTGCGCCAGCATGGGGCCACGCACCACATCACCCCCCGCCCACACATTGGGCAGGTTGGTCTTGCAGTCGTCGTCCACCACGATGGCGCCACGCTCATCCAGTGTCAGGCCCACGCCTTCGGCGTTCAGACCATTGGTATTGGGCACGCGGCCAATCGACACGATCAACTTGTCGCAATCGAGCTTCTGCGCTTCGCCCTTGGCATCGGTGTAGGCCACCGACACGCCCTTCTTCGAGGTCTTGATGTCGCCAATCTTCACGCCCAGCTGCAGCTTCAGGCCCTGCTTGGTGAAGATCTTCTGGGCTTCCTTGGCCACCTGCTCATCCACTGCGGCCAGGAATGTGGGCAAGGCTTCCAGCACGGTCACTTCTGCGCCCAGGCGGCGCCACACCGAGCCCATCTCCAGCCCGATCACACCCGACCCGATCACACCCAACTTGGCCGGTACCTCACCAATGGCCAAAGCACCATCGTTGGACAGCACCAGCTTTTCATCGAAAGGCACGCCGGGCAACTGGCGAGCGTTCGAGCCCGTGGCCAGCACCACATGCTTGCCCACCAAGGTGTCGGGCTTGTCGCCAGCTACCGCGATTTCATAGCCCCCGTCGGTGGCCTTCACGAACGAACCACGCCCATGGAAGAAAGTGACCTTGTTCTTCTTGAACAGGTACAGGATGCCGTCGTTGTTCTGCTTCACAACGGTGTCCTTGCGGCCAATCATCTTGGCCACATCCATCTTCAAGCCTTCCACGGTGATGCCGTGGTCAGCAAAGTGGTGGGCCGCCTGGTCGTAATGCTCAGACGACTGCAGCAGCGCCTTGGAAGGAATACAGCCCACATTGGTACAGGTACCGCCAGGGGCGGGGCCGCCCTTGGCATTCTTCCATTCATCAATACAGGCAACCTTGAAACCCAGTTGAGCTGCGCGAATGGCGGCGATGTAGCCACCAGGGCCCCCACCGATGACGACGACGTCGAATTGATTGGACATGATGTGTGCTGGTTGTGCGGTCGATCACTCGTCAGGAACGAAGATCCACAGCAAGATGTAGAGCAAGAGGCCAAAGCCCCAGAACAGGAAGAACAGCGCAAAGACCAGACGCCAGACCCAGGACTCGACAGCGGTCAGCCGGGCAATGCCCCCGCAAACGCCACCGAGCCACCGATCTTCACGAGAGCGGCGCAGCCGGTTCACCGACAAGGTCGCATCGGCCTCCGGGGCAGACACCCGCCCAGACTCGATCAACCGAGCCTTGAGCCGATCAAACTCCGCTTCGGTGATGACCCCGCGATCACGCAGGGCCGCCAGCCGCTCGAGTTCTTCTGCCACCGAAGACATGGTCTGGCACCCAGGTTCAGATGTCGAACAACAGGCGGGCTGGATCTTCCAGCGCTTCCTTCATCGCCACCAGACCCAGCACGGCTTCGCGGCCGTCGATGATGCGGTGGTCGTACGACATGGCCAGGTAGTTGATCGGGCGAATCACGATCTGACCGTTTTCCACCACGGGGCGGTCCTTGGTCGCGTGCACCCCCAGAATGGCCGACTGCGGTGGGTTGATGATGGGGGTAGACAACATCGAACCAAACACCCCACCGTTAGAGATGGAGAAAGTGCCGCCCGACATTTCTTCAATGCCCAACTTGCCATCGCGTGCCTTGACACCGAACTCGGCAATCTTCAACTCGATTTCCGCAAAGGTCATCTGATCAGCATTGCGCAGCACCGGCACCACCAGGCCACGAGGCGAGCCCACGGCCACACCGATGTCAAAGTAGCCGTGATAAACGATGTCATTGCCATCAACCGACGCATTCAGCACAGGGAACTTCTTCAAGGCATGCACCGCTGCCTTCACAAAGAACGACATGAAGCCCAGCTTCACGCCATGTTCCTTCTCGAATTTTTCCTGGAACTTCTTACGCATGTCCATCAACGGCGCCATGTTGACTTCGTTGAAGGTGGTCAGGATGGCGTTGGTGGCCTGCGATTGCAGCAAACGCTCAGCCACACGGGCACGCAGGCGGCTCATAGGCACGCGCTGCTCGGGGCGCTCGCCCAGGCTATTCGGGCCGGTAGGCGCTTGAACCGCTGGCAACGACGAAGTGGGCACCCCCGTGGGGATGCCAGCCGTGGCCGACACAGCCGGGGCTGCCGCGGCCGGCTTGGCGCCACCCGCCACAGCGGCCAGCACATCACCCTTGGTCACACGGCCATCTTTGCCGGAACCTGCCACTTGCGACGCAGTCAGGCCGTTGTCAGCCAGCAGCTTGGCTGCAGCAGGCATGGCCACGTCAGATTTGCTGCCACCGGTTGCCGCAGCGGCGGCAGGCGCAGCGGCGGCAGGCGCAGCCGGGGCAGCCGCAGGCGCTGCAGTTGGAGCGGCCACCGCGCCGGCCGAGGCTTCCGTGTCCACCTTGGCAATGAGTTGATTGGACACCACGGTGCCGCCATCGGCCACCACCAGCTCAGACAGCACGCCCGCCGATGGCGAGGGCACTTCCAGCACGACCTTGTCGGTTTCGATTTCGACCAGGATTTCGTCCGCAGCCACAGCCTCGCCGGGCTTCTTCTTCCATTGCAGCAGCGTGGCTTCTGCGACGGACTCGGACAGTTGAGGAACCTTGACTTCAATGATTGCCATTTTGAATTTCTCCGTTGCGAACGCCGTGGGTCTTGCCGGGGCGCACTGTGCGCATCAACCGTTCAAGCAAGACTCAGCACGGCGTCATGACGCCTGTGACTGTTACTTGGTGAGAACAAAGCCCTTGAGCTTCGCGAAAGCCTGGTCCAGAAGCGCCTTTTGCTGCTCCTGGTGCAGGTGGGCATAACCCACTGCAGGCGACGCTGAAGGCGGACGGCCGGCATAACCCAGCTTCTGGCCTTCCACCATGTTTTCGTGGATGTAGTGCTGCACGAAGAACCAGGCACCCTGGTTCTGGGGCTCGTCCTGGCACCACACCAGATCGGTCGCGTTGGGATACTTCTTCATCTCGGCCGCGAAGGCCTTGTGCGGGAAGGGGTAGAGC
>CAYVOP010000136.1:0-8615 GCA_964453105.1 uncultured Aquabacterium sp.
CACCTACTTCGTCCCCGATGTGGCCTATCACATCGCCAAGTGGGAGCGCGGCTTCGAGCAGGTCGTCAACATCCAGGGCTCTGACCACCACGGCACCATTGCCCGCGTTCGCGCTGGCCTGCAAGCCGCTGGCGTCGGCATCCCTCAGGGTTGGCCCGACTATGTCTTGCACAAAATGGTCACTGTGATGAAGAACGGCGAGGAGGTCAAGATCTCCAAGCGTGCCGGCTCCTACGTCACCCTGCGCGACCTCATCGAGTGGACCAGCAAAGACGCCGTTCGCTTCTTCCTCATCAGCCGCAAAGCCGATACCGAATTCACCTTCGACGTCGATCTGGCGCTCAAGCAGAACGACGAGAACCCGGTGTTCTACGTCCAGTACGCCCATGCGCGCATCCACTCGGTGCGTGCCCAATACGCTGAAAAGGGCGGCGATCTGGGTGCCATCGGCGAAGCCAAGCTCAACTTGCTGGTGGCCGACACCGAACTGGCCCTGATGACCAAGCTGGCCGAATTCCCCGGCATGCTGACCCAGGCGGCCGAGAGCCTTGCACCTCACGATGTGGCGTTTTATCTGCGCGACCTGGCCAGTGCCTTCCACAGTTACTACGCTGCGGAACGTTTTCTCGTGGATGATGTCGAACTCAGTCGGGCCCGCGTGGCACTGCTGTCGGCCACCGCGCAGGTGCTACGCAACGGCCTGTCCCTCTTGGGCGTCAGTGCGCCTGAGAAGATGTAATCAGAAAGTTTTCTCGCATGAACTCCCAACGAGGCGGTTTTTTCTTGGGGCTGATCGTCGGCCTGTTGATCGGGTTGGCGCTCGCCCTCGGGGTGGCGCTGTACATCACCAAGGTGCCCCTGCCCTTCATCGACAAGGTGCCTCAGCGCACCGCTGAGCAAGATGCGGCCGAGGCGGAAAAGAACAAGAACTGGGATCCCAACAGCCCGCTCTACGGCAGAAACCCTGCCAAGCCCAAGCCCATCACTCAGCCGGTTCAGTCGGAAGGTGGTGCCTCGGCCCCCGCCGAGTCGCCCATGGCGCCCGCTTCTGCAGCCAGTGCAGCCAAGCCCGCCGCCTCGGCTGCGTCCAGTTCGCGCAACCCGGCAGCCATCCTGGCGGGTGAGCCTGTGTCCACCGCCAGTGCCGCTGATGCGTTCAGTTATCTGGTGCAGGCCGGCGCTTACGGCAGCCAGGCCGAGGCCGAGCAGCAACGCGCCAAGTTGTCCATGATGGGACTCGAGCCCAAAGTGTCCGAGCGCGAAGTCAACGGTCGCACCATGTACCGAGTGCGGTTGGGCCCCTTCCCTCAGCGCGATCAAGCGGATGAGGTCCGATCCAAGCTCAGCGCCGCCGGGGTGGACTCCGCTCTGGTGCGCGTGCAGAAGTAATTCGTACGAAAAGGAAACTGCATGAATCGCCGCGATTTCTCGATCCAGGCCTTGAGCACGGTCGGCCTGACCCTGGCGCTGCCTGGGCTCAGCCTCGCACAAGGCGCCCCGGTCGAAGGCACCAATTACGTCAAGCTGTCGCAGCGTGCCCCCACGTCTGCGCCCGCTGGCAAGGTGGAAGTGGTCGAGTTCTTCTGGTACGGCTGCCCGCACTGCAACCACTTCGAACCCTACCTGGCCGCCTGGCTGGCCAAGCTGCCCGCCGACGTGTCGTTCCGTCGCGTGCCCGTGGCCTTCCGTGAAAACCCCTTCGGCATCCACCAGCGCATGTATTTCGCGGTGGAAGCCATGGGCTTGCTTAACACCTTGCACCCCAAGATCTTCCGCGCCATCCACGAAGACCAGCTCAAGCTCGACAAGCCTGAGCTGATCCAAGACTTCGTGGCCAAGCAAGGCGTGGATGCCGCCAAGTTCATGGCGACCATGGAGTCTTTCGGCGTCAAGACCAAGGCCAACCAGGCCCGCGCCCTGGCCGATGCCTACAAGATCGATGGCGTGCCCGCTTTGGGCATTGCAGGCCAGTTCTTCACCAACGTGGGCCTCAATGGCAACGAGAAGAACACCCTCGCCACGGTTGACTACCTCGTCAATCGCGCACGTTCTGGTCGCTGATCGACCAGGTTTGCCTGGCGGTCTGTCGCAGTCCTGTTGCCGGTGGCCGACGCGCCGCCGGTGCAAACTCTCCCAGGCGGTGCGGAAATCACACCGCAGCCTCTGCGGTGTGGGGGCGAGCACGGCTAGAATCAATGCAAATTCCATGCCTTTGACGATGCTCGTTTTCCCCCAATCTCGTTTCAGTCGCGCCTTCGCCCATCTCTCTCAGCGGTCCCGCTGGCAGGCTCGGGTGCTGACGCTGGCGCTCGTCGGGGCGTGCGCCGGAGCGGCGGGCTCGGCCTGGGCTGTCAAAGCCGACCGCGATGAACCACTGGCCTTCGCCGCCGATTCCGCTCGGGTCGATGAGGCGCAGAAGCTCAACATCCTCAGCGGCAACGTCGAGATCACCAAAGGCACCATGGTCGTGCGGGCCGATCGCGTCGAAATCCGGCAAAACCCAGATGGCACCCAATCGGCGTCGGCCTTTGGTGGCTCAGGTGGCAAAGCCTATTTCCGCCAGCAGCGCGAAGGTGTCGATGAATCGATCGAAGGCGAAGCCGAGCGGGTCGATTACGACGGTCGCATCGACACCGTGCGTTTCACCGGCAAATCGGTCATGCGCCGCCTGCGGGGGCCCAAGGTCACCGACGAGGTCGCCGGCCAAGTCATCGTCTACGACAACAAAACCTCGGTGTTCCAAGTCCTGGGCAGCGCCTCGGGCTCTGGCGCATCCTCCGGTGGCCGTGTGCGTGGGGTGATCACTCCGCGTTCGGCCGAGCCGGTCGCGTCCGCACCCGTCGCCGCATCGGCTCCGGCCACCAAGCCTGCCAAATCGGCTGAAGGGGCCCGCCCATGACCATGAGTGACGAGGCTTCCCCCGTCGCAGCTGGCGACGCGCCCATCAGCATGCTCAAGGCCGAAGGCCTCAAGAAGCGCTATGGTGCGCGCACCGTGGTGCATGACGTTCATGTGGCCGTCGGCGCTGGCGAAGTCGTCGGGCTCCTGGGCCCCAACGGCGCAGGCAAAACCACCAGCTTCTACATGATTGTGGGCTTGGTGCCTGCCGACGCCGGCCTGATCGACATCGACGGCGAGCGCGTCGAGCGCCTGCCCATCCACGAGCGTTCTCGCCGTGGGCTGAGCTATCTGCCCCAGGAAGCCTCCATCTTTCGGCAGCTCAATGTCGAAGACAACATCCGGGCCGTGCTCGAATTGCAGTACGACGATCAGGGCAAACGGCTGACCGAGGCGGTCATCAACGAGCGGCTCAATGCCCTGTTGCACGACCTCAGCATCGAAAAACTGCGCACCAGCCCGTCGCTGGCGCTGTCTGGGGGGGAGCGTCGCCGCGTCGAAATCGCCCGCGCCCTGGCCACTCAGCCTCGCTTCATCTTGCTTGACGAGCCCTTCGCCGGCGTGGACCCCATCGCTGTCATCGAAATCCAGCGCATCATCAGCTTCCTCAAGGCGCGCGGCATCGGTGTCCTCATCACCGATCACAACGTGCGCGAAACCTTGGGCATTTGCGATCGCGCCTACATCATCAGCGAAGGTCGGGTGCTGGCCGAAGGCCGTCCGGCCGACATCATCAACAACGCCGAAGTCCGCAAGGTCTACCTCGGCGAGCACTTCCGCATGTAAGCACCGCCGGCAGCCATGAAAGCCTCTTTGCAGTTTCGGCTGTCCCAGCACCTGGCGCTTACGCCGCAGTTGCAGCAATCCATTCGGCTGCTGCAACTCTCCACGCTCGAGTTGAACCAGGAAATCGAGCAAATGCTCGAACAAAACCCATTCCTGGAGCACGACGAAGAATTCGCCTCGCTCGAAACCGCCGCCAGCCTTGAATTCGAGCGCCAGCGCAACGAAAAGCAAAGCAGCGAATCCGAAGGGCCAGGGTCTGATGCCCCTGAAGCCGACTCCGGTGGCGGACTGGAGTCCATCGAATCCGGTGCCACCGAACGCGACGACTGGGAAAACGGCACCGAGCGAGACGACTTCGACGGCATCCGCGAAACCCCCAGCAGCCAGGCTGATGACGACTTCGACCCGTTTGAGCGCAACGCCGTCGCCATCAGCCTGCAAGACCATCTGCGGCAACAACTGCTCGGCACGCGTCTCAGCCAGGCTGACATGGCCGTTGTCGACATCCTGATCGAGTCGCTCAACGAAGACGGCTACCTCGCCGACCCCCTCGAAGACATTGCCGCCAGCCTTCTGCCAGAAGACGCCGACGAAGACACCCGTGACGAGGTCCTGTCTCGCCTGCGCTGTGGCTTGGGCTGGCTACAGAGCCTCGAACCCATCGGCGTGGGTGCGGCCAATCTGTCCGACTGCCTCATCCTGCAGCTCAAGGCCTTGCCGCGCAGCGAAGCCCAGATGATCGCCATCATCATCTGCCGCCAGCATCTTGAGTTGCTGGCCCGTCGCGACATCAAAAAACTGATGGCCGTCACAGGTGCCGACGAAGACCTGATCAAACAGGCGCAGACCCTCATCGTGGCACTCGAGCCCAAGCCTGGACGCGCCTTCACCCGGGCCGAGGCCAACATCATCGTGCCCGACGTCATCGTGCAGAAATCGGGCCGGGGCTGGAAAGTGGTACTGAACCCCGATGTCATGCCCAAGCTGCGCATCAACGACCTGTACGCGCAAGCGCTGAAACAGTCGCGAGCTCCGCGTGGAGGCAACACCGAAGGCCATGCCAACCTGAGTTCAAGGCTGCAAGAAGCACGCTGGTTCGTCAAAAACATCCAGCAGCGCTTTGACACCATCTTGCGTGTCTCCACCGCCATCGTTGACCGGCAGAAAAACTTCTTCACCCATGGCGAAATCGCCATGAAACCGCTGGTCTTGCGTGAAATTGCAGATGAGTTGGGCCTGCACGAGTCCACCATCTCGCGTGTCACCACCGCCAAGTACATGAACACGCCATTCGGCACGTTCGAACTCAAGTACTTTTTTGGCTCTTCGCTCAGCACCGAGGCCGGAGGCAACGCCTCCAGCACAGCGGTGCGGGCCCTCATCAAACAGCTCGTCGCGGCAGAAGACCCCAAAAAACCCTTGTCCGACAGCCAACTCTCCACCATGCTGGAAGAGCAGGGAATTCAGGTCGCTCGGCGCACCGTGGCCAAGTACCGCGAAGCCCTCAAGATCGCGCCCGCCAACCTGCGCAAAGCGCTTTGATTCCCCGCTGGCCATGAACAACTTCACCGCACTCATTCAGCGCGTCGTCACAGTTTTGCCGGGTGAAGACTGGGCCGCCTTGGCCCTCTTCCTCTTCGGCTGGATGGGCTACGCCGCCTTTGCCCGCCACCGCGCCAAAGTCGAGCGCACTTTGCTGTCCAGCACCAACTACTTCCGCCGCAAGTGGATGGAGCAAGTCACGCACCGCGACCAACGCATTGTCGACGCCGCCATCACCCAAAACTTGGCCAGCAGCCCCAGCTTCTGGGCCTCCACCACCATCCTGGTCCTCGGTGGCTTGCTGGCCGTGCTGGGCACCAACGAGCGGGCGTCCGAACTGGTCAAAGACCTGCCTTTCGCGGCCCGCACCTCCATGCTCGTCTTCGACATCAAGATCATCGTCTTGCTGGCCGTCTACGTTTACGCCTTCTTCCGCTTTACCTGGTCCATGCGCGTCTACTCTTTCGGCGCCATCCTCGTCGGCTCGGCTCCCAATGTCGACGTCTTTGACCGAGGCGAGGCCGACCGCAAAGAATTTGCGGCCCGCGCGGGCAAACTCATGGGCATGGCCGCAGAAAGCTTTGCAGACGGCTTGCGTGCGTACTACATGTCCTTTGCCGTCATCGGCTGGTTTGTCTCCCCCATCCTGTTTGCGGTAGGGACCTTGGCCGTGCTGTGGATACTCTACCGCCGCGAATTCCGCTCCGACGTTTCCGAAGTCCTGCGCGCCTGATTTTTTTCCTGCTCATCGCCATGCCCATCAAACCATCTCGTCGTCCCGTTGTCTCCTCTGCCACGGGGCGTCCCTCGGCCGATCGAGCCCCGGCGGCACCATCGATCGCGCCTCGTCGCGTGGTTGCGGAGCGTTACCAGGGGGGGCGAGATGAGCGAGACGCCCATCCCCCGAGCAGCCATGAGGCCCATGTGCCCCCGCATGCAGCTGCTTCGCCGCGTTCACCTGGCTACCGCTCGGGTCCAGAGGGGCGTTCCACCACGCAAGGCGCTTCTCGCCAAACGCTCACGGCGGATCGTCCCACTGGGCTGTATCTCCCCTGCCCGGTCGGTGTTGAAGCCTTGCTGCAAGCCGAAGTGGCTCGCATCCTCGGGCCCGATGTGCGCGTCGATGCCGGGCGCGGCGGCGTCGAAGTCCAAACCCGTTTGCCTGCCGACCTCATCGAATGCGCCATGCGGCTCAATCTCGAAAGCCGGTTGGCGCAGCGTGTTCTGTGGCGCGTCGCCTCCCGCGTCTATCGACACGAAGACGACATCTACGCCCTGGGACGCACCATCCGCTGGACCGACTGGATCACGCCCCGCCACACCATCCGCGTCGACGTCACCTCCCGCAACAGCCCTCTGCGCAGCCTCAACTTCGCAGCCCTGCGGATCAAAGACGCGGTCTGCGACGACCTGCGCGAACGCACCGGCGACCGGCCCGACGTCGACACCCGTCACCCCGACCTCAGCCTCTTCCTGCACGTCGACGACATGGTGGCCACCCTCTACGTCGACACCTCCGGTGAAGCCCTCTTCAAGCGTGGATGGCGTGAAGACAAAGGCGAAGCGCCGCTCAAAGAAACCCTCGCGGCCGCCATGCTGGCTGCAGCCGACTGGCAAGGCCGCCCAGAAGACGGCGCCTTGCTCGACCCCTGCTGCGGCGCCGGCACCATCCCCATCGAAGCTGCCCAAATCGCCTGCGGCATTGCCCCCGGATTGTTGCGCCGCTTCGCCTTCGAGCGACTCCTGCCCTTCCGCGACCACCTTGCCGCGTGGCAGTCCCTGCGTCAGGCTGCCAAGCAGCGCCAACATCCGCCACGCGTTCCCATCTACGCCGGCGACGTTGCCTTCCGCATGACCGACTTCGCCACCCGCAATGCCCAACGTGCCGGCGTTCTGCATGCCATCGAATTCAAAACCGCCGATGCCCTCCAGCGTCCAGTGCCTTGCGAGCGCGGCATCATGATGTTCAACCCGCCCTACGGCGAGCGTATCGATCCCAAAGGCTCCGTCAAGCAACGACACGGCCGATACGACGAAAGCGAAGACCTGCCAACTCCTCGGGCGGGCCGAGAGCAATTCCAAGACGACGAAGCCAACGACTTCTTCCTGCGCCTCTCCGCCCACTGGAAGCGTCACTTTGCGGGCTGGACAGCTTGGGTTCTCTCACCAGACATGAAGCTCCCCGGCGCCATGCGTCTCAAAGAAAGCCGACGCGTCGTCTTGTTCAACGGGCCCATCGAATGCCGCCTGTTCCGCTTTGACCTCACCGCAGGCAGTCACAAAAAAACCGCCTCAGCGGGCGGCCCAACAGAATCGACCCCAGGCACCCCGGGCGACGCTAACTAAGTTACGCCTCCCACTGCGCGGCCAGCACACTCAATGCCGCCAGTGGGGCTGTATCGGCGCGCAGCACCCGCGCGCCCAGTGAAACCCCTTGCCAGCCCGCGCCTCTCGCCATCTCCTCCTCCTGAGGTGACAACCCCCCTTCTGGGCCGCTCAAAAAATACACCGGCGTACCCGCGGGTGCATCAGACAACGCACCAGCCCAACGCTGAATCCCCACCGTACCCTCACCCAAACTCAGCAAACCGCACCGAGCTTGGGCTGCCCCAGGCACCTGTAGCCATTGGCTCAAAGTGCGAATCGGGTGAATCTCCGGTACGCAGGTCCGCCCCGATTGCTCTGCGGCTGCCACGGCCACGCCTTGCCAATGCGCCACCTTCTTTAAGGCGCGCTCCCCATCCAGGCGCAACACCGACCGATCCAGCATCAGCGGCTGAACGGCGCATGCCCCCAACTCCGTGGCCTTCTCCACCAAAGCATCCATTCGGTCATTGGTTGGCATCCCCACAGCCAAAGTCACGGGGTGAGGCAATTCCCTGGCAGAGCGCACATGCGTCTCGATCCGCACCTCAACGATCTTGCGTCCCATACTCAGAATGGTTGAAGTCCACTCGCCCCCGCGGCCGTCAAACAACGACACCTGTTGTTCAGGCTGCATTCGCAACACCTGCACGTGCCGACTCACGGCCTCTGGCAACTCCAACTCCAAGCCGCCGCACAGCGGGGCATCCAAGCGCACAAAAAAACGCGGCAACACGATGTCACTCTTTCTGTATGGGTCAAAACACAAAGCAAAGGGCCCTAATCCGCCTTGCAAACCCACAGTGTGCCTGCGAACCCCGCCCTTGATGAGCCCATCAATTTGCCGCTGTCGTAGGGCGACGCAACTATTTTTCAAAAAAAAGCAACAAACACTTGCGCACCCGGTCAAATTGGTGCCATAATTGCATTCTTCGCTGATCACGAAGCCGAAACAAAACGGCAAACAGATCAAGTTCTTTAAAAATTAACAGCCGATAAGCGTGGGTGTTTGGGTGGCAAGAGGC
>CAYVOP010000137.1:0-8529 GCA_964453105.1 uncultured Aquabacterium sp.
CGAAGTCCCTTTTGCCCCTTGCGTGATTCAGAGCCCGCGAATATCCAATTTGTCTATCGGAAAACCAGACATTTAACAAATCTATCAGTATCTTTTCGCGCTAAACAATTTTTATTGCCAATCTCGTTTTATGTATTGACGGTCAATCGATGATTGGATATAATTTAGACATTACAGGAAATCAGGTGAGGATTGCAAAATGCTGGCGGCTTGCACACGCATCATTCCGATATCAGATCCGAATAAGGTGAAGACCATCAAAAAGCTGAAGTGCGGATCTCTTGAGGTGACTTTCAATTCTGGAGCCGTGTCGGTTTTGTCCGAAGAGGATGAATTGTTTCAACAGTTTGTTGTTTACGCTGTTCTGGCAGATCTGTGAAATGAAAGGCGATACCAACGTTTTGCGTTCTGGTTTTACCCTTGATGGGCAACGCATTTTCCTTGAATACGTTCAGAACAAAGAAACATATCGTTTGGGAACCCGTTGGGTTTACCTGTTGAACTTCGACCGCATTGAGGACGCGTGTGACGCCTTTGAGGTTTTGGAATTCCTGGAGGGTGAACCAAAAGAGCTGGCCAAGCACATCAAAACTGAGATCAAAAGGACTCCGCGCCACAGGGTGGCTCAGCAAGCAACAGCAATGGCGAGGGTGGTGCATTTGGTGAGAAACGTTGAGTTCAGGCTTGCGGGAAAAAGGCCTGTGATGTCGGGCTCCAAATGCTCAGTGGTGAGCTGGGTTTAAAAGTGGATGCAAATCAGGGGTGGGTATGAACACGAAACGTCTTGAGTGGCTGGGGTCGCTGTCCGCGATAGTCGGGGCAGTCTTGCTGGCTCGCAACGATCAGTATTCGGCATTCGGGTATCTGTTCTTTTTGGTGTCCAGTTTCTTTTTGGTGGTTTATTGCGTGAAGGTCAAGGCTACCGGTTTGTTTTGGATGCAGATGGTTTTTGTGGCGGTCAATGCGTTTGGGGTTTATCGATGGTTTTTCCATCCCCTCTTGAAGTGTTGAATCGCGGCTGAGTGAAATACAAATTTAAATTTCGTGGGCTGGAAAATGAAAATAGGTGCAGATATCTCGCTTGTGCAAGAAAGCCAGGGGCGAGAAACCTCAAGAGATTGCGCGATCCAATGCGCGAGTGTGGTCGCCAGCAATATTGGCCTTCCCTTGACGGTTGTGCGAAATCCCCAAACATGCGGCTGGTGGTTCGTAAATAGTCTTTCTCAACACGTTGCACGATCCGAGAGTTTTGTGACCTGTTTGCCGATTAATTATTTTGTGTGAGAGGTTGGAATATGTCGTCACGTCAATTGCCAGAGTTCGACCTGAGTCAACCGCTTGTCGGTGAACAACGCGAGAAGGCGCTCAATCTGATCTTTCGATGGACGCACAAGGACTACAAGTCCGAGCCGGGGCAGGAAAAGCGCTTGCTGGTGCTCAGGACAGAGGGGGCAAGCTCTGTTCTCTTGTCATCGTTGACCGATGCGGAGATCGCAGATCGCCTGCCGTCATCACTGAGGAAGCAGCAGCAAGCAGACGCGAAACGCCAGCAGGCAAAAGCTGTCTCGCCACAGAAGGGGTTGAGCGACTCGCTTGAGTGGGTCTATGGGGCAGCTTGACCGGTCCATTTCGCATGCGAAATGGTCCGACCTGATTGGAACTGACACGGGAGGCCGAGTTTATGCACGCCAAAAAACCAAAACACCACCACATTGAGTTGGGCCCCACACTTGTCTTCAAGGTGCGTGGGCCAGTCCAGCGCGCTGGTGGAGACATCGCCATCTCTCAGGTTTTGTCACAGGCCTTTCCTGAGACCGTTTTCCGGATTCGAGAGGAAGAGCTTCACATCGTCGTGTTGTACCTGGGCTCCCTGGAATTTCCCGATGGGCGTCGGGTGGCGATTGGGCCGACACGTGCGCAAGTGGACGCATGCCTGCGAAGCGCATTCCCTCACTCGAAATTTCGATTGCCGCTTCTCGTCCGCACGCTTCCCGTTTTGAACGAAGGAGTTACAGCATGAGTATCAATGTCGAGTCTGTCGCACAGGAATCAGGCGCTGCTTCGATGGCTGAATTCATGCGGCAGCAGGCGATCAAGGACCGGGATGAGGCCATGTCGGTGCTGCTAGCCAGACATGGTGAGAACCTGAGCACGTGGCCCGTCCATATCCGCTCGCACTTCGAACGCCTGCAGGCCGCTCAGAAGGGCTGCGACTTTCCTGGACGGTGACATCGTGACAGAGGTTGTCAAAGTAACTGCCGAAAGGACCTCGTCCGGGGTTGGGCCCTACGAGGGCATCGCGGCGAAATGCCCTCGATGCGGCTGGGTAAACCGGCTTGCGTTTTCTGGTGGGCTGACCGGAGCGCCGAGGCGGGTGAGCGGCTGCGCGCATTTGCTCAAACGGACCCAGGGAAGCCACGGGCAAAACATCCTGGAATTCAGAGGTGCTGGGGTCTAGACCATGACTGAAATCGACCTGTTCCCGGAGACGACAACTGCCGTCACAACGTTCATGACCTTTGAAGGCAAGGCCTTAGACAAGTACGACATGGCGCGTGTTTCTGTTTCGCTCTTGATGTCCTGGAACCCTCAGGACTACTGGGTGTGTGGCTGGCTCATCGTCATGGATAGAAGTGGCGACGAATGGTCCCCAGTCTCTCCGAACGAGCACCAAAAACACCGCGACTACCCGTGGTACCGCACGCGGGACATGGCAAGTGGACGGAACCAGAAAATCGTAGCTGCTGCAGCTTTGAGGATGGCCAAAATTGTTGTCGAGCAGATGATTCATTACATGCATGACGAAGTCGGGCGGGTTGATGCCAGGACCGTTTCTGAGCGCATGGAAACACAGGCCCGCCAGTGGCTGACTGAGTAAACCGATAGGGAGAGAGTGAGTGTTAAAGCAAGTGAACGTTCAGCGAGGATTTGACAGTACCTCGGTGGTTTTTGAAGTGCCTTTGGGTGAGGGTCACGCTTCGGTGTACATGCGTGCAGTGATTAAGCACGGCATGCACAACAGACGCGCACTCGTCTTTGTGGATGCCCAGAAGTTCCACGCGTGCTGGCGGGCGGAATTCTATGGAATCCACGACGAGCAAGCGCAGGGCTCTAGAACAACGTGGCCATTGGACAGAAAGTTCCCCGAAGCAAATCGAGGCTTTGCGCAAGGGATCAGCAATCCGGTACCGCTGGCTTATGTCCACGCCCGTTCTGAACCGAAACGATTCCCGATCACCAAGCGTGTTCTGGGGATCTTCAAGCGGACGATTGGGTATGAGACAAGGCCGGTCAACTACGTGACCTTTACCGATGGGGTCACCCGCACGATTTGGCTTTTGAACTTCGGTGCCCCTGTGTTCCCCGTGATGGTGGACCAGACAGAGGCGGCAGCGATGCACGCTTTCTGCGGCGTGGGTGATGGGCCTGTGAGCTTCACGCAGCTATTGACCAGACACGCTGCTTAAGGCCAGGGCGGGGAATGTATCCACACACTGATGGGCCGCTGCGCGCCATGCCGATTGATACGAAGGCTCAGGCGATCGAATTCGTCCAGGCCTACAAAGACTGGCTGGAGGCCAACAGAGCTACGGGCATGGGGGCCTTTCTGTTGGCCAAGGGCAAGCCCGCCACGGTGCGTGCGCCAGACTTGGTCGAGAAGGCCCGCATCGCATACGAACGGGCGGAGCTGAACTACTGGCAAATGCCGTATGAGGATGCGAGGCGTCGCCACTGGAACTTGCCCGAAAGCAAGTGGATCGAGGCGCGACTGAGCAGAGATCTGCCTGTTTAGGTCGGTGTCCAAACAGAGCGATTCAGGTAGCCTGGGTCGGGTGTTGCAATTGACAAAACATGAGGTGGCAATGAAACGCGAAGAAATGATGGAACAAGGCATCGCCGTCTATCAAGTGGGTGAAGTGTTCCAAACGGATGAGAACGACAAACCTCTATCAGAGGAAGAAAAATCGAAGTGGTTTGTTTCCGTGCTTGCTGATTCGCCTTTGGCTGCCACGGTAAACGAGATTCCTCTGTCAGATAGCGAAGATCTGGCATGGGCAAGCGCCGCAACGCATTACGGGTTCTCTTAAGGCTTTGCGCACCACGCGCCGCGCCAAAGCCCAATCCGATCCGGTACCGATCCTTCGATGAAAAGCGTTGCGATTGACGTGACGGTGTTTTGTTGCGTTTGACGGCAGGTTTCTGCGACGTCTCGGAGGTCGTTTTGCTAGGAGCGCGACAGAAATTTCGAACATTTCCGGGGCCTCCAAACGCAACACAAACGCTAGTACCTGTCATTGCGCTAATGCTTTTTATGTTAAATAAAAACTATTGACGAAGCCATGACGATAGCCGTACGCTAACAGGCGTACAGTGCGGGGCCGCCTGAGCGCCGGTACCTGCTCGCATGCGAAATACCGTGACGGTCACGGATATGAGGTTGTCGACAGAGCACGCGTTCCCGCATGCTCAACACTGCCCAGGGCTTTCCTGATGAAAGCCAACACATTGGGAGGGCTCGCCTTGACGGTCGAGCCCACTTGGAAGCAGCGACCGATGTTCGCTGCTTGGGGTGGCCTGTGGCCACCTGTCTACGCAGGCGCGTGACCGTATCTTCCGGCGCTCGGTGTTACTTGCGCCCGCCTTACGCTTCGCATAAGGCGTCGTGACGGCCATCGCCGCAGCACTCGCCAGGGTCTCACTTCGTCGCCGGGGGCTCAACGATTTGGCCCCGGCTCCTTGGAGCCCTGGCTCCTGTCCACTGCGCAGACGCCAAGAGCTTTCGCGACATAAACGCTTCGCATTTATTTCACGATCTCTTGTCGCTAACACCTTCTGCGCCGGCTGCTCCGGTCACGCGCTGCATTTCAACGGCACGCAGCGCACGGCGCCAGGCATAGCCCCGCCGCCATAACCGGAGCACATCATGTTCGCCACTGCACAAGCGTTCCACTTCCAGCGTCCTCACGCAGCGTTTCCCCATCACCACCAGGCCGTCGCTCATCCTTCGGATGCCGCTTTCAAGAATCGGCTCATCCTCGGCGATTGCATTGAGGTTTTGAGTCAATTGCCAGCGCAGTTTGCCGACCTTTGCCTGACCGATCCGCCCTATGGCGTGAACTATCAAGATCGCTCGGGCCGCACCATAGCCAATGACGGGAACAAGCCCGAGGCGATGGCCGCATGGTTGGTGCCAGCCTTCGACGGTATTTACAGGGCGCTCAAAGCCAACTCCCTGTGTGTCAGCTTTTACGGCTGGAGCCGCACAGACTCATTTTTCCAGGCATGGAAGAAAGCGGGCTTTAGGGTCGTCGGGCACATCACCATGCCCAAACGGTACTCAAGCAGTTCACGGATGATGCGTTACCAACATGAGAACGCATACCTGCTCGCGAAAGGAAATCCCAACCAGCCGAACAACATCATCCCTGATGTAATCGACTGGTCTTACTCGGCCAACGCCTACCATCCGACTCAGAAGCCCTTGTCGGTACTCACGCCGCTCATCGAGTCCTTTTCTTCGCGTGGCGGTATCGTGCTGGACCCCTTCGCGGGATCGGCTTCGACTTGCGTAGCTGCGCTGTCAGTGGGGCGCGCTTTTTGCGGCATCGAGCTAGGTCCGAAGTACCACGAAGCCGCTTCCAAGCGTCTACAGGTGTATCAGCACGCCATGTTGACGGGCCTTGCCTTCGACCAGTGAAACCCAGGGTTTCATGCCTGGCCTCGCTGGCCAGGCATGAAGGCCCGCAGTGGTTGCACCGGGGCCGCATCGGAATCCAGACGTGCCCGTGCCCCGACTCGATGCGAGCCAGAGCGGTCCTTGCAGGCCAAACTTTGGATGGTTTGTCTTTTGTTGTGACAGTCACGTTATTCCATTATAATTGTGACGGTCACACTATTGATGATTCTATGCCCGCCAAGAAAAATCCAGATCCATCGGACCAAACACCTGCACAGAGGCAGCGAGGCAGGCCAAAAACCGGGTCGGCCAAAAGTGCGGCAGAACGTAAGAGGGATCAGCGCCAACGCGACAAGGATGCAATTTGGTCCAGTCAGCAAGACCTCACGCAAGCTTCCACGATTGGCCTTTGCAATGCCATGGCCAATGTCGTTGAGATGAAGAAGGTCGAAATGGGCGAGGTGTTTTTAGACTTGATCGTCGCTGAACTGAAGCGGCGACTTCGTGACGGTCACAAATAATATTTGGCATCGCATTGGTGCTCTTTTCTGCCTGAAATCGTTCAGGGCCAAAGACTTCTCTTTGGCGTCCCCGGCTTCGCCGGTCGGGCTCTGGTCCTTCGGATCGAGCCCCTGCGGGTCTCGCCCAGCCTGAGGCTGGCTCCCGATCCTCCCCTCACTTCGTTCGGCTGACGCTTGCGCCCCTGCGGGGCTGTGCGCGCTCGATCGCGCGTCATTTGAAGTGCGCCGCAAGCGGCGTGAGTCGCAGCTTGCGCTGCGGGCGTGCTTGTGTTCGTTCCCGTTGACCGCTCCAGGCTTCGGCCACTGGTGATCTGGTCTTCCGCGCCGTCTCTTACCGACGCATGACGGATTCCACCCAGACGGCAAGGGCCGCTGCGCTGCGTTCTCACCCGTTCGGTGCTCGCCTTCGGCTGCGCTCCGCGTGCGGCTTCGGCCGCTCCCTGGCCGTCTGGTCTCCACCCGTCCTTTTTGCGTCGCGACGGCACGGAAGACCAGATTTAACAGCCCCAGGGCGAGGACGTAACCATGAGCGCTTACCAACTTCACGAACACAAACACGCCTCCAACGTGGGGGTCTCCCCCCAGACCCCGGCGACTCACCAAAGACCAGTGCTCAAAGCAGCCAAAGGCGATAAACGCCAAGTCGTGCTGAATGGATGCCGCGTGTTCATGGAACACGATGGCAAGAAATGGTGGAACGTCAAAGTTCTGCCAGCCTGATTACCCAACCTAAGGAAACACCATGTTCAAGACAACCCTCAGCGCAGCGATCAACGCGGCCTCGTTCGTGGCTTGCAAGGGCTATGAGGTCGAGCACATTGAGGAAATGCCGGACGGCACTTCGGGGCTTCAATGCTCTGACGAGTTGATTGCCCGCCTCGATCTACGGCAGGAAATTGAAATCGATTCGGACGGAGAAGCGACAGCCAAAGACTGTAATGGAGAGGACGCCAATTTTGAATTTCGGGTGTCCCGCCCCCTGACTTCTGACGACCTGTGAGGCACCTATGGCAATCAAATACTTCGACACGCCCGATGGCTATTTCGTCAACCTCTATGGGCGCTTGGGCTGCATTGAAGCAACCATTCACCGACCCAATAAGGCGGAAGGCTTGAAGGAATGGCGGCTGTGCTTCGCCACTTGCACCGGCGAAGCCTACGACCTCAGAGGTAAGGTCCGCGACCGCAAAACCCTCGCAGCGATCAAGCATGACTTGGAGGGTTACGACCGAACTTTGAACGCTCCCCAAGGCAATCCCATTCCAGGATTCAGAGGTTTGCCGCTCGATGGTTCGACGCCATCGGCGTGAATTCCGCAGCAACCGCTCCCTTTTTTTTGCTTGAACGTATATCCAAACGGATATAAAATCAAATGAAGCCGATCACTTTTCTTGGCGATTCACTGAAGCGATTGCGCGAGTTTCCTGAGTCAGCTCGCACGGACGCGGGGCACCAACTGCACTGCGTTCAGAAGGGCGACCAGCCAGCAGACTTCAAGCCGATGCCCAGCATTGGCAAGGGGGTCGAGGAGTTGAGATTGTGGGACACATCGGGCACCTATCGCGTGATCTATACGGCACGGATGGCCGAAGCGGTCTATGTGCTCCATGCATTTCAAAAAACGACTCAGACCACATCAAAGCAAGACATTGACATTGCGCGCACCCGCTTTGCTCAGATCACGAAAGGCCAGTCATGACAAGCTCTCAAACCTTCGACAGTGTTTTTGACGCTATTGCAGCCACGCCCGCCGAGGCCGCCAATCTGCGCGCTCGGTCTGACCTGGCGCGGGAAATCACTCACATCGTCAAAGACAACAAGGAATGGACTCAAGAACAAGCCGCCCAGGTCTGCGGCATCAGTCAACCACGGTTGAATGATTTGCTCAAAGGCCGAATCTCGCGGTTTTCGCTGGACGCATTGGTTAACATTGCGTCCGCCCTTGGGCGACGTGTCCACATCGAACTGCTGGCAGTCTGAAAACCCAGAGCGGTCGAGCGCGCCGAGCATGAACCCCAAAGGCGTGAGCGCCCTTCCAACACTCCGGCGAGCGCGGGTCAGTGTTGAAATTCGGGGTGGTTTTCGCATGCGAAATGGAATGCGCCGGACTTTTGCCCTCGCAGCATCGCGTGTCACCGAAAAGTCGACCTCATAAAACGGCACCAGATCGAATTGTTTTGGTGCGCCAAGGGGTTTGCCTGTTCGCATGGACTCAGGAGGTTATACGCCGTTTAAATCGATTTGGCCGGTCCGGTCCAGCTTCGCGGGACTCGTCCGGCTACCCAGCAGCCGTGTTCCCACCCCTCAGAATGGTGCCCACCTCGGCACCCA
>CAYVOP010000138.1:0-8421 GCA_964453105.1 uncultured Aquabacterium sp.
GAAGTAAGGCGGCACCACTTCGCGAGGGGCCTTGCCATCAGGCGACTTTTGCGTGTTCAGCTTTTGGCCAGCCATGCAACGTGCGGCAATCTTGGCCAGAGGCTGACCGGTGGCCTTGGACACGTAAGGCACGGTACGCGAAGCACGTGGGTTCACTTCCAGCACGTACACGGTGGCAGCGTCCAGGCCCTTGGTCACGTCGCCTTGGATGGCGAACTGCACGTTCATCAAACCGACCACGTTCAGGGCCTTGGCCATGACGGAGGTTTGGCGACGCAGTTCGTCTTGCAGCTCAGCGCTCAGGGTGTAAGGAGGCAGCGAGCAAGCCGAGTCACCAGAGTGAACGCCAGCCTGTTCGATGTGCTCCATGATGCCGCCGATCATGGTGTCGGTGCCATCAGCAATACAGTCCACGTCGACTTCCACCGCGTCGTTCAGGAAGCGGTCCAGCAACACTGGCGACTTCTCGGAGACGCGGACGGCTTCACGCATGTAGCGCTCCAGGTCCTTGTCGCCGTGCACGATTTCCATCGCGCGGCCACCCAACACGTAAGAAGGACGCACCACCAATGGGTAGCCAATTTCATTGGCCAGCTTGATGGCTTCGTCCTCAGCGCGAGCGGTGCGGTTAGGCGGCTGCTTCAGGCCCAGCTTGTGCAGCAAGGCTTGGAAGCGCTCGCGGTCTTCCGCGATGTCGATGCTGTCAGGGGTGGTGCCGATGATGGGCACGCCATTGGCTTCGAGGTCCAAAGCGAGCTTCAAAGGTGTTTGACCACCATACTGCACGATCACGCCAACTGGCTTTTCCTTGTCGACGATTTCCAGCACGTCTTCCAGGGTGACGGGCTCGAAGTACAGACGATCAGAGGTGTCGTAGTCGGTCGAAACGGTCTCTGGGTTGCAGTTGACCATGATGGTTTCGTAACCATCTTCGCGCATGGCCAAAGCGGCGTGCACGCAGCAGTAGTCGAACTCAATACCTTGACCGATACGGTTCGGGCCACCGCCCAAAACCATGATCTTCTTCTTGTCGGTGGGTTCGGCTTCGCATTCGCCGCCTTCGTTCTCGTAGCACGAGTACATGTAGGCGGTTTGTGTGGCGAACTCAGCCGCGCAAGTGTCCACGCGCTTGTACACAGGGCGCACGCCCAGGGCGATACGAGCCTTGCGAACAGCGTGCTGGTCAGTGCCCAACAGCTTGGCCAAGCGGCGATCCGAGAAACCCTTCTTCTTCAGATAGCGCAGCTCTTCAGCGGTCAGCGATTCCAGCTTGCGGGCCTTGACGTCACCTTCGGTCTTGATGATGTCTTCGATCTGGGCCAGGAACCAAGGGTCCACCTTGGTTTCTTCAAAGATCTCGTCCAGGCTCAAGCCAATGCGGAAAGCGTCACCCAGGAAGCGGATGCGCTCAGGGCCTGGCTCGCCAATTTCTTGGATGATTTCTTCGCGGTCGGTGCTGATTTCGGTCAGACCGTCAATGCCGGTTTCCAGACCACGCAGGGCCTTCTGAAAGGATTCCTGGAAGGTACGGCCCATGGCCATCACTTCACCCACGGACTTCATCTGAGTGGTCAGACGGCTGTCAGCAGCGGGGAACTTCTCGAAAGCGAAACGAGGGATCTTAGTGACCACATAGTCGATCGAAGGTTCGAACGATGCGGGGGTAGCACCACCGGTGATGTCGTTCTTCAACTCGTCGAGTGTGTAGCCGATCGACAGCTTGGCTGCGATCTTGGCGATTGGGAAGCCAGTCGCCTTGGATGCCAGAGCCGACGAACGCGACACGCGTGGGTTCATTTCGATCACGATCATCCGGCCGTTGTCCGGGTTGATCGAGAACTGAACGTTCGAACCGCCGGTTTCCACGCCGATTTCGCGCAAGATGGCGATGGAGGCGTTACGCAGCAGTTGGTATTCGCGGTCGGTCAGAGTTTGGGCTGGGGCCACGGTGATCGAGTCGCCGGTGTGGATGCCCATGGGGTCCAAGTTTTCGATCGAGCAAACGATGATGCAGTTGTCCGCCTTGTCGCGAACCACTTCCATTTCGTACTCTTTCCAGCCGAGCAGCGATTCTTCAATCAGCAGCTCGTTGGTAGGCGACAGGTCGATACCACGCTTGCAGATTTCTTCGAATTCTTCTGGGTTGTAGGCAATGCCGCCGCCAGTGCCGCCCAGCGTGAAGCTGGGACGAATCACCATGGGGAAGCCAGAGCCACCGATTTCGGCCTGAATGCGCTTTTGCACCGCCCAGGCTTCTTCCAAGGTGTGGGCAATGCCCGACTTGGCAGAGTCCAGACCAATCTTGGTCATGGCTTCCTTGAACTTCTGGCGGTCTTCGGCCTTTTCAATCGCGTGCTCATTGGCACCGATCATTTCGACCTTGTACTTGTCCAGCACGCCATGCTTGTGCAGGTCCAAAGCGCAGTTCAGCGCAGTTTGGCCACCCATGGTGGGCAAGATCGCATCAGGACGCTCTTTGGCGATGATGCGCTCGACCACTTGCCAAGTGATGGGCTCGATGTAGGTGACGTCGGCCGTGTTCGGGTCGGTCATGATGGTCGCAGGGTTGCTGTTGACCAAGATGACTTTGTAGCCCTCTTCACGCAAAGCCTTACAGGCTTGAGCGCCAGAGTAGTCGAATTCGCAAGCCTGACCAATGATGATCGGGCCGGCTCCAATGATCAGGATGCTTTTAATGTCTTGACGCTTAGGCATTCTTCTTCTCCATCAATGCCACGAAGCGATCGAACAGATAGCTGATGTCATGCGGTCCGGGCGAGGCTTCAGGGTGACCCTGGAAGCAGAAAGCAGGTTTGTCGGTACGGGCCAGGCCTTGCAGCGTGCCGTCGAACAAAGAGATGTGCGTGGCGCGCAGGTTGGCGGGCAGCGTCTTGGTGTCAACAGCGAAACCGTGGTTTTGGCTGGTGATGCTGACGCGACCGGTGTCCAGGTCCTTCACGGGGTGGTTGCCGCCGTGGTGGCCAAAAGGCATCTTGTAGGTCTTGGCGCCAGAGGCCAAAGCCATGATCTGGTGACCCAGGCAAATACCAAAGGTAGGGATGCCGGTTTCGATCAGTTCCTTGGCGGCAGCAATCGCGTAGTCGCAAGGCTCGGGGTCGCCAGGGCCGTTGGACAAGAAGATGCCATCGGGGTTGTACTTCAGCACTTCGGCAGCGGGCGTCTTGGCAGGCACCACGGTGACCTTGCAGCCACGCTCGGCCAGCATGCGCAGGATGTTGCGCTTGACGCCAAAGTCATAAGCCACCACGTGGAACTTGGCGTTTTCAACCTTGCCAAAGCCTGGCTTGCCGCCCAGTTGTGGGTTGACCAGTTTCCATTCGGTTTCAGTCCACTCGGCCACGTCGGAGCGGGTCACGACCTGGGCCAGGTCGAGGCCGGCCATGCTGGGGGCTGCCTTGGCCTTGGCCACGGCGTCAGCGATGACAGCGTCAGTGATCTTCTCGCCCACGGCCAGCGCCACGATGCAACCGTTTTGAGCGCCCTTCGTGCGCAGCACACGGGTCAGCTTACGGGTGTCGATGTTGGCAATGCCCACCGTGCCTTCGGCTTGCAGGTACTGCGAGAGCGTTTGGTTCTGGCGGAAGTTGGAAGTGCGGATGGGCAGATCCTTGATGATCAGACCAGCGGCATGGACTTTCGAGGCTTCGACGTCTTCACTGTTGACACCGTAGTTACCGATGTGCGGATACGTCAGGGTGACGATCTGCTTGCAGTAGCTCGGGTCAGTGAGGATTTCTTGGTAGCCGGTCAAAGAGGTGTTGAACACCACTTCGCCAACTGTGTGACCGGCAGCGCCGATCGAATTGCCTAGAAAGACCGTGCCGTCTGCGAGGGCCAGAAGAGCTTGGGGCAGTACGGGCAGCACGGGTTCATTCTCCGTTTGTAGTGCGCGCCCAGCTCTGCCCTTGTCGTGCTCAGCCTCTATCCGAAAACGGTGGCTGCGCGCGACGGGATCGAGTCCGGTGAAGGAAACGGTACGGGTTTCGCTAGGCGGGGGGTTGATTGCGGGTAAACCTTAGGAGTATACCCGATCCCGGTGGCAGGTTACAGAGTTGTGACCGTGCATCAGCCACGACAAGGGGTAAAAAACGGAGATGGCGCCATGTACGATGGCCTCTCCGCATGATTTTTCCAATCAATTGACTGACCAGGACAGGAGCACACCATGAAGGGCGACGCCAAAGTTATCGAGTTCCTGAACGCGCAGCTGAAAAACGAGCTGACGGCCACCAATCAGTACTTCCTGCATTACCGCATGCTGAAACATTGGGGCTTCGACAAGCTGGCCAAGAAGGAATATGAAGAGTCGATCGGCGAAATGAAGCATGCCGACAAGCTCATGGAGCGAATCTTCGCCCTTGACGGCCTGCCCAACTTGCAAGACCTGGGCAAGTTGTTGATTGGGGAAGACGTGCCCGAACTGCTGGCCTGCGACCTGAAGTTAGAAACCGCCGCCCAAGGCACCGTGAAAGACGGCATTGCGCACTGCGAATCGGTTCGTGACTACGTGTCGCGCGATCTGCTGCAAATGATTCTGAACGACACCGAAGAGCACATCGACTTCCTGGAAACCCAGTTGGAACTGATCGACAAGGTGGGCTTGCACAACTACCTGCAGTCGCAAATGGGCGAACTGGGCTAAGTCGGCGCGGAGGTATCCCCTCCCGAGCCAGGGGCTCTGTTAGCCTATTGACTGCGAATTATTCTCATTTAGAATGGCGGCTGAGTTGCAGAACTGGAGCCGCCATGATCGTTTGCGTATGCCATCGAATTTCAGATCGCGATATTCGTCGCGTGGCGCCCTCTTGCCATTCGTTTGACGACCTGCAAATGGACACGGGCGTGTCGACCTGCTGCGGTCGCTGCGAAGACTGTGCTCGCGAGGTTTATACCCAGGCCAAGGTGGCCACTGGCACCGTGGCGCTCATGCTTGAGCCCCATGCGCAGCCCGCGCAGGCTGCAACAAGTGTGAAATAAAGCACAAATTGCAGGGCAAAAACTGAAGGCGGCGCAGGCTGCAATTTCGCCCTTCAGACTTGCCAAAAATTGCCGATCCTTACCTCTGTGAACGCTGCATTCAGGCAGCGGCTGAGAGGGCAAGATGGCATCGTTTTTCTACACCCAGCAAGACTCGCAGGTTGATGAACCAGCAGCACCCCGCCGTGGGCTGAAGCTGGTCAAAGGCGGTGCCCTGCCAGCAGTTCAGCCCGGCAATGGTCGGGCCTCTGATCTGGGCGACAGCATCTGGTCTAGCAGCCTGAGCCAGCGCCGCGCCGAAGTTCAGCCCCCCACCCTGTTCACCCGCACCCGCCCCGCCTGGAAACACTGGATCGTGGGCGCCTGGCGTTGGTTGTGGGACATGGATGAAGTGGCCGACGAGGCCCACGCCCTGCCCCTACAAGGCATGGACGCCGTGAAAAACGAATTCAACACCGCCATGTGGGACTTGCAATCGGTGCGCGCCAACCAGGTGCGCGACCTGATCGTTCAGGCCCGCTCGCTGCGCGAGTTGTGGCACCTGCGCGCCGATGTGTTCCGCGTTGTGGCCTTGCACCGCGGCCAAGCCGAGGCTGAACTGCGCATGGAAGCGCTGGACGCCCACTTCCCCGTGCGCGCATCGCGTCGCACCGAAGACACGCGCAATACGAAGGTCACAACTTGGTAACGTATGGCCGTGTGAACGCCAGTTCACCGTAGCACAATGGAGGGCTGAACCGCGTGCAGCCCTATGAACATCATCATTTTGGACGACTACCAAGACGCCGTCCGTAAACTTCATTGCGCATCCAAGCTGGATGGCCTGTCTGCCAAGGTGTTTACCAACACCGTCAAGGGCACAGGCCAATTGGCCATTCGCCTGCGCGATGCCGAAGCCCTGGTTCTGATCCGCGAGCGCACGCATTTCAACCGCTCGCTGCTGGAAAAGCTGCCCAAGCTCAAATTGATCTGCCAAACCGGCCGCGTGGGCTCGCACATCGACATCGATGCCTGCACCGAATTGGGCATTGCCGTGGCACAGGGCGTGGGCTCGCCCATTGCCCCGGCAGAGCTGACCTGGGCTTTGGTGATGGCCGCCATGCGCCGCCTGCCGCAATACATTGGCAACCTCAAGCACGGGGCCTGGCAGCAGGCTGGCTTGAAATCGCTTTCCATGCCCACCAACTTTGGCGTAGGCATGGTGCTGCACGGCAAAACCCTGGGCATTTGGGGCTATGGCCGCATTGGCAAGCTGGTGGCCGGCTACGGCAAGGCCTTTGGCATGAAGGTGCTGATCTGGGGCAGCGAGGCCTCCAGAAAGCACGCCGTGGCTGATGGCTATGAAGCGGCAGACAGCCGCGAGGCATTTTTCGAAACCGCCGATGTGCTCAGCCTGCACTTGCGCCTGGTAGACGCCACCCGCAGCCTGATCACCGCCGACGACCTGGGCCGTATGAAGCCCACCGCTCTGCTGGTGAACACCTCGCGTGCTGAATTGATTGAAGACGGCGCCCTGGTTCACGCCCTGAACCGAGGCCGCCCGGGCATGGCGGCGGTCGACGTGTTTGAAAGCGAACCCATCTTGCAGGGCCACCCCCTGCTGCGCCTGGAAAATGCGGTCTGCACGCCGCACATTGGCTATGTGGAGCAAGACAACTACGAAGCCTATTTCAGCGATGCCTTCGACAATCTGCTGGCCTACATTGCCGGCAACCCGACCAACATCGTCAACCCCGAAGCGCTGCACGTGAAGCGCTGAGTGTGAAGTACCCCGGCGCCATGCGTACCCAACAAGCCCACACCCTGTGGGCTTTTCTGGTGGGCAACTTCTTCATTGGCTGCGGGGTCATGGTGGTGTCGGGCGGCTTGAACGACCTGGTTCGCGACCTGCGCATTTCCATTGCCCAAGGTGGGCACCTCATTGCTGTGGCCGCGGTCATGATGGGCGTGGGCGCCCCCGTGCTGGCCTATCTCGTGTCCAAGCTTGACCGGAGGCAGTTGCTGGTGGGTTCGCTGGCCTGGTATGCCGTGGGCCACGGGCTGTGCGCCCTGATGTCTGATTACACCGCTTTGATTCCCGTTCGGGCGCTGACGGTGCTGGGCGCCGCCGTGTTCACGCCGCAGGCAGCGGCCACGGTGGGCCACATCAGCCCGCCTGAGCACCGCGGGCGCAACATCACCTTCGTGTTCATGGGCTGGTCTATTGCCTCGGTGGTAGGCATGCCTTTGGCCGCCTGGGTTAGCGAACGACTGGGCTGGCGCACTGCCATGGGCATGGTGGCCTGTGGTTCTGCCCTGGCTGCGTTTTGGTTGATGTGGGTGTTGCCACGCGGCATTCGCACCCCTGCACTCAGCTTGCGGGCATGGCGGCGCGTGTTTCGCTCGCCTTTGATGATGGCGGTGGTGCTGGTTACCGCGTTCCAAAGCGCGGGGCAACAAACGGTGCTGGCCTATGCTGCGCCCTATTTCAAGTTTGGCTATGGCGCTTCGCCGGAGCAGATCAGCCTCATGTTTGCCTGGTTTGGCAGCCTGGCACTTACAGGCAACCTGCTGCTGAACCGCTTCATTGACCGCATTGGCGCGGCGCGTGCAGTCACCACAACCTTGTCGCTCATGCTGTTCAGCATGGCCATTTGGCCCTTGGGGGTGAACCTGGTGTGGCTGGCGGTGATCATCGTGCCCTGGTCCATCAGCGGTTTTGCGGCCAACTCGGGCCAACAAGCGCGGCTGGGGGCTTTGTCGCCCCGCCTGGCGCCGGCCTTGTTGGCACTGAACACCTCAGGCATCTACCTGGGCCACGCGGCAGGCGCCACGGGCGGCGGTTGGGTGCTGGGTGTGGCCAGCTACCCTTCCCTGCCCTGGTTGGGCATGGTGTGGATGGTGGTGGCCTTGGTGCTAAGCGTGTGGGCCATGAAACGCCAGCAGCACCGCGATGCCCGCCGCCGGGGGCTGGCGCGCACCGTGGTGCCGCGCCGCTGACTTGCCTGGGGTCAGCCTTGAGCCAAGCGCTGGCGGCGTGCCTCGTACAGGCACACGCCACTGGCCACCGACACGTTCAAGCTAGACACCGAACCCAACATGGGAATGCTGACCAGTTGGTCGCAGTTCTTGCGGGTCAGCTGGCGCATGCCACTGCCTTCGGCACCCAACACCAAGGCGGTGGGCACTTTCAGGTCGGCTTCGTACAGCGTGCCGGGCGCGTCGTCAGAGGTGCCCACGATCCAGATGTCGCGCTCCTTCAACTCGCCCAGGGTGCGGGCCAGGTTGGTCACCATGAAGTACGGCATGGTTTCTGCCGCACCGCTGGCCACCTTGGCCACCGTGGCGTTAATGCCCACGGCATGGTCTTTGGGGGCCATGACGGCATGGGCGCCAGCGCCATCGGCCACACGCAGGCAAGCGCCCAGGTTGTGCGGGTCGGTC
>CAYVOP010000139.1:0-8309 GCA_964453105.1 uncultured Aquabacterium sp.
GGAACGACTTCGTGCTGAAGAAAGACCTGGCCGCCCTGAAAGACAGCAACGACTACTTCCTGGGCAACATCCAGAAGGACGGCACCTACTCGGTCGTGCCCCGCATGCCAGGCGGCGAAGTCACACCCGATGGCCTGATCGCCGTGGGCCAGGTCGCCAAGAAATACGGCCTCTACACCAAGGTGACGGGCGGTGCGCGTGTGGACCTGTTCGGTGCCCGCGTGGAGCAACTGCCCTTGATCTGGGAAGAGCTGATCGCCGCCGGTTTCGAATCGGGCCACGCCTATGGCAAGTCGCTGCGCACGGTCAAGAGCTGCGTGGGCTCGACCTGGTGCCGTTATGGCGTCGACGACAGCGTGGGCCTGGCGGTGGAACTGGAGAACCGCTACAAGGGTCTGCGCGCCCCGCACAAGATCAAGTTCGGCGTGTCGGGCTGCACCCGCGAGTGCGCCGAAGCCCAGGGCAAGGACATCGGCGTGATCGCCACCGAGAAGGGCTGGAACCTGTACATCTGTGGCAACGGTGGCATGAAGCCACGCCATGCCGAGCTGTTCGCTTCTGACCTGAGCAAGGCCGACCTGATCAAGCTGATCGACCGTGTGCTGATGTTCTACGTGCGCACCGCCGATCGCCTGCAACGCACCAGCACCTGGCGCGACAACCTGGAAGGCGGCCTGGACTACCTGAAGGACGTTCTGATCAAGGACAGCCTGGGTGTGAACGCCGAGCTGGAAACCCAGATGCAACACGTGGTCGATACCTACCAATGCGAATGGAAGACCGCCGTGACCACGCCTGAAGTGCGCCAACGCTTCCGCTCGTTCGTCAACAGCGACCAGAAGGATCAACGCATCCTGTTCGTGAAGGAACGCGGCCAGATTCGCCCGGCCCGCCCTGAAGAACACGCCTCGGCTTCGCCTGAGACCACCGCCTGATCTAACGCCATTGACTGGGCCCCAAGCGGGGCCCAAAGGACCAGACCATGACCACCGACACCCTGAACTGGACGGCCGCCTGCTCGGTCAACGACATCTTGCCCAACACCGGCGTGTGCGCGCTGGTGGACGACCGCCACGTGGCCATCTTCCGGCTGGGCGAGCAACAGTTCTTCGCCATTGACAACGTGGACCCCAAGTCGCAAGCCAGCGTGCTCTCACGCGGACTGATCGGCAGCCTGGGCGAACACATCGTGGTGGCCTCTCCGCTCTACAAGAACCACTTCGACCTGCGCACAGGCGAGTGCCTTGAATCCCCCGAGTTGTCGGTGCGTGCCCACAAGGTGCGCGTCGAAGGCGATCGGGTTCTCGTCGCCCTGGCTTGAACCCCATCGTCTTGCAATTCCAAGCCCCACCGGGCTTGGCTCGGCAGACAAATTGCGGACAATGCACATCCTAGCTACGTGCCTGTTTGCAATTTGTCGGCCCCTTTCATGCAACAAACTCTTTCCCGGCTCGTCCTGCGAGCCAAGCAGTTGGACCTTGACGCCATCCGCCACCTGGCCGACCGGGTCGAGCTGGTCGGCGCCATCGGGCAACTGATCCACGCCTTGCAGCGCGAACGGGGCGTCTCCAGCATCTATCTGGCTTCGGCCGGGCAGCAATTTGCGGCCGAACGGCAAGCCGCCATCGATGCCGCCGGCCCCATCGAAGCCCAGGTCCGCCAGCGCTTTCTGGCTCAGGCCGACAGCGGGCAGGGTGCCACCTCGGCCATGCTGTCGCTCATGGCCTGGGTGTTGCTGGACCTGGATGCCCTGGGTGAACTGCGCCAACAAATTGCCCAGCGCCAAATGAGCGCCCACGACGCCGTGGCCGCCTACAGCCGACTCATTGCCGGCCAGGTTGAACTGATTTTTCACATTGCCGACGCCGCCGGCCACGTGGGCATTTCCCGCCTGCTGGTGGCCCTGGTTCACTTGGTGCAAGGCAAGGAATACGCCGGACAGGAACGGGCCGTGGGCGCCCAGCTGTTTGCCTCGGGCCAAAGTGAGGATGCGGCCCAGCAACGCGTGGTGCAGCTCATCGACGCGCAAGACCGCTGCCTGAGCACCTTTGAAGAGTTTGCCGACCCCGAACTGCGTGCCCGCTGGCAACAGCACCAGCTCACGCCCAACGTGGCCCAGCTGGAGCGCATGCGCCGCACCCTGTGCACCACCCGGCCCGGCAACCCGCTGGATGCCGGCCTCAGCACCACTTGGTTCGACACCACCAGCGAACGCATTGCCGTGATGGGGGACACCGAAATCGCCCTGGTCGAGGCCCTGCGCCAGCACGGACAGGCCCAGTTGCAAGCCGCCCAGCAAGAACTGCAAGACGTTGAAAGCCTGCTGCAGAAGCTGCGCGACAACCCGCCGCCGCACACCGATGCCGTGGGGCGCTTCTTCCGGGCCGAGAGCCAGCCCGAGGCCCCACCGGTGCTGAGCCGCAACGCCCCCAGTGAATCCGACCTGGAAGCCTTGCTGCGCACCCAGTCCGAGCGCCTGGCCGCCATGGAAGCCGAGCTCGACAAGGCGCGCCGCACCTTGCATGAACGCAAGATCATCGAACGGGCCAAAGGCGTGCTGATGTCTCGCATGGGGCTGACCGAAGAGGCGGCCTTCCGCGCCCTGCAAAAAGCGTCCATGGACCACAACCGGCGCCTGCTGGACGTGGCCGAAGCCACCCTGGCCCTGCCTGACTTTGTCTTCAGTCAGGAAAACCGCACACCGAAACGGTCTGGCTGAGCCTTCGCGTTGCATTTCCCGGTCGGCGTTCCTACACTGGAACGATGCTGTCGGCCTACATCACCCACCCCGACTGCGCCCGTCACGACATGGGCGCCCAGCACCCGGAGTGCCCCGCACGCCTTGGGGCCATCCATGATCAGCTGCTGATCAAAGGGCTGCTGGACTACATGATTCCGTACGATGCCCCGCTGGCGACTGATGAGCAACTGGGTCGCGCGCACTCGGCCCTGTACGTGCAGGAAATCCGCGCCCAAGCTCCCACCCAAGGCATGGTGCAGGTCGACCCCGACACCAGCATGAACCCCCACACCCTGCAGGCCGCCTTGCGCGCTGCCGGGGCGGCTGTCGAAGCCACCGATCTGGTCTTGCGGGGCGAGGTCAGCACCGCCTTTTGCTCGGTTCGCCCACCCGGCCACCATGCCGAGCGCGCGGCCGCCATGGGCTTTTGCTTCTTCAACAACGTGGCCGTGGGCATTCGGCATGCGCTCGATGTGCATGGCCTGGAGCGCGTGGCCCTGATCGATTTCGACGTGCACCACGGCAATGGCAGCGAAGACATCTTCCGGGGTGACGACCGGGTGCTGATGTGCTCGATCTTCGAAAAGGGGCTCTACCCCTTCAGCGGCGAAAACGCCATCGGCCCCAATATGGTCAATGTGGGCCTGGCGCCTCGTACCGGCAGCGAGGCCTTTCGCGAAGCCGTGCGTGACCAATGGCTGCCCGCGCTGGAAGCCTTTCGGCCACAGTTGATCTACGTGTCAGCCGGCTTCGACGCCCACCGTGAAGACGACATGGGCAACCTCGGCCTGGTCGATGCTGACTACGAATGGGTCACCACCCAGCTGATGGCCGTGGCCCAGCGCCACTGCCAAGGCCGCGTCATTTCCTGTCTGGAGGGGGGCTATGTACTCAACCCCCTGGGGCGCGCCGTCGCCGCCCACGTCAAAGCCCTGATCGGGGCTGCCTGAATCGGCCCCACGCCACCGCCCAAGGGAGCTTGCATGGATCAACATTACCTGACCCCGCTGTTTGCCCCGCGTTCGATCGTGGTGTTTGCCGGGGCCACTCAAGCGGCTGCAGTGGACACATCCACCGCAGCGGATCAGCCCCCCACTGCGTCCATTCCGCCCGCGCCCGCTGCGGCCGTGCTGCAAGCCCTGAAAGCCCAGCGCTTCAAAGGCACCCTGCAGTTCTTTGACACACAAACCCGCGGCACCCTGGCCGACCTGGTTCAGGTGCAGGCTGACCTGGCCATCATTGCCCTGCCGCCCGAAGAGGTGAGCGCCGCGATTGAACTGGCCGCGCGCATGGCTTGCCAGGCGGTCATGGTGCTCGCCAGTGGCATTGGGCGCGAGCAAGCCCAGCAATGGCACAAGCAGGCCCGCCGCGAAGGGCTGTACCTGCTGGGGCCCAACTGCCTGGGCTTCCAGCGCCCGGCCCTGGGTCTGAACGCCGGCACCGTGGGCCCGTTGGCCAACACCGGGCCACTGGCCCTGGTCTCGCAGTCCGGGGCCCTGACGGCCTCCATGCTCGACTGGGCCCCCAAGAACGGCGTGGGGTTTTCCTCGGTCATCTCGTTGGGCCCACACGCCAGCGTGGGGCTGGCCGAAGCCCTCGACTTCCTCGCCAATGACCCGCAAACCCAGAGCATCCTGGTCTACATGGAAGGCATCTCGGATGCCCGCCGCTTCATGAGTGCCCTGCGCTCGGCAGCCAATGCCAAGCCGGTCATCGTGCTGAAAGCCGGGCGTCGCGCCGCAGGCAACGCCGCCGCCCAAACCCACAGCGCCGCCATCGTGGGCCAGGATGAGGTCTTTGACGCGGCGCTGCGCCGCGCCGGTGCCGTGCGCGTGAAGTCGTTTGTAGAGATGTTTTCGGCGGCCAAGTGCCTGGCCTCGCGTTACCGCCCGGTCGGCAAGCGACTGGCCATCGTCACCAATGGCGGCGGCCCCGGTGTGCTGGCGGCCGACTGGATCAACGAAATCGACCTGCAGCTGGGCACCCTGTCGCCTGACAGTGCCAGCGCCCTGCAAGCGCAGCTCTTGCCTCAGGCTTCGCTGGTGGACCTGATCGACCTGTCGGAAGACGCCGGCCCTGGGCATTACCAGGCTGCCATCCAGGCTGCCAACCGCGACACCGGCATTGATGGCCTTCTCGTCATCTACTCGCCCAAGATGGGCCAGGACCCTGCAGCCGTGGCCCAAGCTGTGGCGGCCGCCAAATCGGGTTTGTCCAAGCCCTTGTTGACCTGCTGGATGGGCGACGCCGCCGTCGTCGCGGCCCGTGGCGTGCTGAAAGACGCCAACATTCCGAGCTTCCGCACCCCCGAAGCCGCGGTGGGCGCCTTTGGCAGCCTGAGCTCCTTCTATCAGAACCAGAAGCTGCTGCAGCAAACGCCGCCCCCTTTATCCACCCTGGCCAAGCCCGACATCGAAGGCGCGCGTCTGGTCATCGAAAGCGTGCTGGCCGAGCGGCGCAAGGTGCTCACGGAAATGGAGTCCAAGAGCCTGCTGTCGGCCTTCCACATTCCGGTCACCGAAACCCTGCTGGCACGCAGCGCCCACGAGGCCATGATGATTGCGACCCAGCTGGGCTTCCCGGTCGCGCTCAAAATCGATTCGCCCGACATCCCGCACAAATCGGACGTGCAGGGCGTGGCGCTGAACATCATGAACGGCACCGGGGTGCGTGACACCTACAACGACATGATCGAGCGCGTGCGACGCCTGCGGCCCGAGGCCCGCATCAACGGCATCACGGTGCAGCAAATGGCGCGCACCCGCACGGGCCGCGAGATCTGCATTGGCGTGGTCCCGGGTGACCCGTTCGGGCCGGTGATCGCCTTTGGCGCAGGCGGCACCATGATCGAGCTGATCGACGACCGGGCGATGGAGTTGCCTCCGCTCAACCAGTACCTGGCCCACCACCTCATCGAGCGGGCTCGCGTGGCCGAAACCCTGGGCGCCTGGCGTGGCACCAATGCGGCCGATCTCGATGCCCTGGAGCGCATCTTGCTGCGTGTGTCAGAGATGGTGTGCGAACTGCCCCAGCTGCGCGAGATGGACATCAACCCCATCATCATCGACGAGCATGGTGCGGTCGCGGTCGATGCGCGCATCGTCATCGACAGTGCCCCGCAAGCGATTGGCGGACGGGTTGGCGCCTACAGCCACCTGCCCATTCCACCTTACCCGGCCCGGCTGGAGCAGGTCTGGCCCATGCGTGGCGGCGGCGAATACACGCTGCGCCCCATCCACACCGACGATGCGCACATGCTGCAAGAGCTGGTTCAAAGCCTCTCGCCGGAAAGCCGCTACTTCCGCTTCGTGTCCTCGCTGACCGAACTGCCACCCGCCATGCTGGCCAAGTTCACCTTGATCGACTACGACCGGGAGATGGCCTTGGTCGCCGTCTACAAGGAACGGGTGGCCCAAGCGGATGGCGAGATGGTCGACCGCGAGCGCATCGTGGGCGTGTCGCGCTACATCATCAACCCCGACCAGACCAGTTGTGAGTTTTCACTGGTGGTGGCCGATGACTTCAGCGGCAAGGGCCTGGGCAGCCGCTTGATGGAAAGCATCATGGATGTGGCCCGCGAACGGGGCCTCACCGAGATCATCGGGCTGGTGCTGACCAACAACGACGGCATGCTGCGGCTGATGCGCAGCCTGGGGTTCACGGTCAAGCCCTATCCGGAAGACCCGGACTTCCGCCTGGTCACGCACGCGCTGTAAGCGCTAGGAACGATCGGGCGCCCTCACGCGAACCATCTCGATGGCATCAAACGGGCAGACCACAGCGCAGCGCGCGCAGCCAGTGCATCCGGCAGGGTCGTGCAACACCGACAGCTTGCGCCACTGGCCCTCGGGCCCTTGCGCTTCCAGCCACAACACATGAGGAGGGCAGGCCGCCACACAGCGGCCGCAGCCCGTGCAACGATCGGGCAAGACCTGAGGCAGGGCAGCGGCGGGCATGCGGCAAAGCGGGTCGGCTTGCTTAAGCCTTCTTGATGAACTCCGACTTCAGCTGCATCGGGCCAAAGCCGTCGATCTTGCAGTCGATGTCATGGTCATCGCTGTCGAGCAGGCGAATGTTCTTGACCTTGGTGCCCACCTTGATGACCGACGAGGAACCCTTGATCTTCAAGTCCTTGATGAGGGTGACGGTGTCACCATCTTGCAGCACGTTGCCGTGGGCATCTTTCCAGACGCGGGCCGCAGGCGCCGCCTCGGCTTCGGCTGTGGCGCTCCATTCGTGGCCGCATTCGGGGCAGACGAGTTGAGTGCCGTCTTCATAGGTGTAGGTGGAGGCACATTTGGGGCAGGGGGGCAAGGTACTCATGGAGGCACTTTCAATCAATCAATGGCCCCAATGGTACGCCGCCCCACTCACGGCGCCACCTTGCGCTTGATGGCTCGGGCCAGCCCCTGCGGCAACTTGTCGAGCGAGCCCAGCACATGCGGCAAGAGCTTGAGCTTCAGGCCGGAAAAGGCATTGGGCACCACCGCCTCGATCAAATGCGGCCCGGGGCTGCGCAGCGCGTATTCCAACGCATTGGCGAACTCTTCTGCCGTGGTGGCCCGCACCGAGTGCACGCCCATGCCATTGCCCATCTGCACAAAGTCCACCCCTGGGTTGTTCAGGTCCAGTTGCGACAAGGCTTTTTCGCCCTTGCCGGTGGCGCCCACGCGTTGCAGCTCCACATTCAAGATGGCATAGGAGCGGTTGTTGAAAATCACCGTGGTCACGTTGAGCTTTTCGCGCGCCATGGTCCACAGAGCCTGGATGGTGTACATGGCCGAGCCATCGCCACACAAAGCCAGCACAGGCCGATCCGGGCAGGCGATGGCCGCACCCACCGCGTTGGGCAGGCTTTGCCCAATGGCGCCGCCCGTCAGGGTGATCACGTCATGGTGCGGCGTGCCGCGCGTGAAGCTGGGCAGCATCACCCCCGAGGTCTGGGCTTCGTCCACGATGATGGCGCGCTCGGGCAGCAAATGCCCAATGGCCTTGCACACCTTTTCAGCGGTCAACTTGCCACGCGGACGATCGGGCCGCACCGATTCTTGCAACACAGGGGCCACCGCGTCGGCGCCCAGATGGGTGCACAGTCGTTCCAACGACCCGACCGCATCTTGCGTGAAGCCCGCCAGGGTGTGGACCTGGCAGCCCTCCGGCACCAGGTAGCTCTTCTTGCCTGGGTAGGCAAAGAAGGACACAGGGGCCTTGGCATCGACCAGGATGAGGTGTTCGTAACCCGCCAACTGTACTGACGCCAACTCGGCCAGATAGGCAATGCGCTCGACATGCGGCAGGCCAGCGCCCCGCTCAATGCGGGTGGGAAACACCTCGGCAAACAGCTTGGCCCCCGTCTTCGCGGCAATGCGCGCCGCGGCCATCAGGGCAGGGGCGCGCAGGGCCCGCCCCCCCAGCAAGATGGCGGTCTTGCCCCCCGACTGGAGCACCTGGGCCACCTGCGCCAGCACGACTTCGTCGGCGCAAGGGGCGGGCTTCACGACGGGCGGCGCGGCAGGCACACCGCCCTCGCCCCACGACACGTCGGCCGGCAAAATCAAGGTGGCCACTT
>CAYVOP010000140.1:0-8186 GCA_964453105.1 uncultured Aquabacterium sp.
CGATCGTGCCAACGTTGACGTGCGGCTTGGTCCGCTCAAATTTCTCTTTTGCCATTTTTTCGACTCCGGAAAAAACAATAGCCAAACAACAGGATTACGACGCAGCCATCAACAGACCGCACCACAAAGATTGGTGCCCATGGCGGGAATCGGACCCGCGACCTCTCCCTTACCAAGGGAGTGCTCTACCACTGAGCCACAAGGGCGACACAAAAAACCGGAACTGACAAGCATCTGGAGCGGGAGACGGGAATCGAACCCGCGTCATTAGCTTGGAAGGCTAAGGTTCTACCATTGAACTACTCCCGCCCGGGAGTGATTCCATTTGTATGGGTTTGCCTGGTGGAGGAGGCTGGATTCGAACCAGCGTAGGCGTAAGCCAACAGATTTACAGTCTGCCCCCTTTAGCCACTCGGGCACCCCTCCAAGGCAAGCCATAGACTTTATCACAGCTTCCCAAATTTTTGCAAGCGTTTCGCAAAAATGTTGGTTTCTTCGCTGCAAGCCCCCTACATTCGGGCCCCAGACACAGGTATGCGGACCTTTTGCGCGCATTCCCCACCCCTGGAGTAGGCCTCGTCCTCTATGCTGAGCGGCTGAATGTGTCTTTGTATTAAGGGAGGCTCGGAGACATGCTGCTTCACCGTGTTATTTGTGCAACAGCGCTACTGGCTAGTGCGTGGACCAGCGCGTTTGCTCAGGACGCCAGCGTTCGAAAATTTCAGTTCATTGCCGGTGCCGGCTACACGTTTGGCGGCGACACGATCGTGCCCATTACACTGGTTCCCGAGAATGGAGACGGAAAGTCCTACGAAGAAGACTTGAGTGGCGGAGCAGGGTTGGATTTGCGATTGGGCGTTCAGATGCGATTGAGCGACACCGTACGACTGCAAGCCATGGCGGCATATCACAACGACCAAGCCAACGGCCTACACGGCCACGCGTCGTTCCGCCGCATCCCTGTTGAATTGGTTGCACATTGGCGCACCAGCAATAGCTGGTGGCTGGGCGTTGGCATTCGCCAAGCTTTGAGCGGCGTACTCGATCGACAGGCCGGCTTTAAGAGTGGCGACACCCCGCTGCCTGCGAGGAAGTGGGAGGTGTCGTTTTCACCCGCATTGATTCTCGAAGCCGAGTACATGATGAGCCCAAACTGGGGACTCAAGATGCGCGGAGTCAAGGAACACGGCAAGTTCAAGGAATTTGAGGAGAAGTTCAACGCCGATCACGTTGGCGCAATGATCCTCTACTACTTCGACTAAGTCAGCGCCCAATCAAGCGAGACGCCTTGGTCGGCTAGAAAGGCCTGGGCCTGACGGAAATGCCCACAGCCGATGAAGGGCAGAGGCCCTCGCGTGGCCGACAAGGGTGAGGGGTGGTTGGCCAAGAGAATCAACTTTTTGTGCCCCGCCGCACCAGCAGCCGCTTCGATGAGCGGCTGTTTTTTTTGCGCGTGCGCACCCCAGAGCATGAACACCACAGGCTGCGGGCGCGCGGCAACGGCTTCGATGAGACGGTCAGTCAGGGTCTCCCACCCCCAGCCTGCATGGCTGGCCGCCTGGCCTGGTGCCACCGTGAGGACGGTGTTGAGCAAGAGCACGCCGCGCTGGGCCCAGGCCTGCAGGCAACCGTGATCAGGCATGGGCAGACCGAGATCGCGCGTGAGTTCCTTTCGAATGTTGCGCAGGCTGGGTGGAATGGCCACGCCGGAGGGGACTGAGAATGCCAGTCCGTGCGCCTGCCCCGGCCCGTGGTAGGGGTCTTGCCCCAAGATGACCACATGCACGTCAGACAGTTGGGTGTGCTGGAGGGCACTGAAGACTTGAGGCGGATAGACCTCGCCAGCCGCCTGCACTCGATCGATGAGCTGACGCCCCTGCGGGCTGCTACGGAAGGCCTTGGTGCAGGGGTGCCAGGCTGCAGGCACCAAGTCAAATTGGGCCTCAAGCCATTGAGGCTCCCGCGTTTCGAACATGGGCATGAGTGAGGTCAGGCGAACAGTTCGGCCAAGGCCCGACCGGGATCAGGGGCACGCATGAAGGCCTCGCCCACCAGGAAGGCGTTGACCTGCGCCGACCGCATGCGTTGGACGTCCGCCCGCCCCAGGATGCCGGATTCGGTCACCAGCAGGCGATCGGCCGGGACCTGGCCAAGCATGCCCAAGGTGGTGTCGAGGGTGACCTCGAAGGTGCGCAGGTTGCGGTTGTTGATGCCCACCAGCGGGGTCTTGAGTTTGAGCGCCCGGCCCAGCTCTTCGGCGTCGTGAACTTCGACCAAAACGGCCATGCCCAGATCGAGGGCGCAGGCTTCGAGGTCAGCCATCTGGGCATCGTCGAGGCAGGCGGCGATGAGCAGGATGCAGTCAGCCCCCATGGCCCGGGCCTCGTAGACCTGGTAGTCGCTGACCATGAAGTCTTTGCGCAACACAGGCAGGTCGCATGCCGCACGCGCTTGTTGCAGGTAGGCGGGGCAACCTTGGAAGAATTGTTCGTCGGTCAACACACTGAGGCAGGCGGCGCCATGACGGGCGTAGCTGGCAGCAATTTCGGCTGGGCGGAAGTCTTCACGCAAGATGCCTTTGCTGGGGCTGGCCTTTTTGACTTCGGCAATGACCCCTGGGCGACCGGCTGCGATCTGGGCGCGCAAGGCCCCGACGAAATCGCGCAGGTCTTGCTGCTCGCGGTTACGTGCCTCGGCCTCTGCACGAACTTGGCTCAGCGGCCTGACCGGCAGGCCTGCGGCGATTTCTTGGTGTTTGACAGCGACGATTTTCTGCAGGATGTCGGACATGGGCAACGCCAGAATAGGAGAGCAAGAGGGGGTGAATCTTGTCAATTATCGACGCTGGATGCCTGTTCGTGGGGATTGCCCTCGGCAATTGGATTGCTACTGCCTTGGTTCTGCCCGGTATGTGCCGAAAATGATCGGATGACGACAGGGAGGATGGGATTGGGTAAGCCCTTGCGATGGCTGCGTAGCTGGAGTTCTCTGCTGGTGTGGGGCTGGCTGCTGGCATGGAGCGGCATGGCACACGCCGGGTCGCTGGCATTGCCGGCTTCAGGCTCGGTGTCACACATGGGCATGCACTGGGAGGCACTGGAAGACGCAGGCGGGGCCTTGACTTTCACAGAAGTCAGGCAGCTCCCCAAGGGCTGGAGCCCCACCCATCAGGCCGATCCCAATTTCGGGTACAGCCGATCGGCATTCTGGTTGCGCGCGACGCTGCACAACCCACACACCGACCAAAGGGACTGGCTGTTGGGGGTGCGCTATCCCTTGATCGATTACCTGGATGTGTACTTCGTGTCGGCCAACGGGGCGGTGCATCAGCGTCAGACGGGCGACCGGCGTCCCTACGCGAGCCGGGAAATTGATGATCGGAATTTCTTCTTCAGTTTTCAGGTGCCGCCCGGCGAGCAGGTGACGGTGTACGTTCGAGTGCAAAGCCAGGGGTCAATTCAAGCCCCCATGGTGCTGAGCACCCCCGCAGCGTTCCGCAGCAGCATGGCCCGGGAACATGTTCTGCAAGGTGTCTACGCGGGTGCGTTGTTGGCCATGCTGGTTTACAACCTGCTGTTGTTCACGTCGTTACGCGAACGGGCCTATCTGTATTACGTGGCCTACCTGGTGTTGTTTGGGCTGACCCAGATGGCATTCAATGGGATGGCTTATCAATTCTTGTGGCCAGATTCTCCCAATTGGGGGAACCAGGCAGCGCCAATTCTGATGGGCTTGACCGGGGCCATGTTGACGCAGTTCAGCCGGGAGTTTCTGGCGTTGAAACAGCATTGGCCGAAGATGGACCGGGTGGTGCGGGTTTCGTTGTGGGGCTTTCTGGCCGTAGCGGCAGGGGGGCTGACGATGGCCTATACGGTGCCCATCCGTCTGGGCACGCTCATTACCATTCTGGCGCCCGTTCTGCACCTGACCATTGCCACGTTGATCTTGCAGCGAGGACAGCAACAAGCGTTCTATTTCCTGGCGGCGTTTGGCGGCTTGCTGGTGGGGGTGCTGCTGGCGGCGCTGCAGGCCTATGATTTGGTGCCCACTAGCTTCCTGACGGAGTACGGCCTTCAGATTGGGTCGCTGCTGGAAGTCACTTTGCTGTCGTATGCGCTGGCGCATCGTTTGAAGTTGGCGCAAGAGGCCAACGAGCGCCTGCAAAAAGCCCATGCAAACGAACTGGAAGAACGAGTTCGCTCTCGCACCATGGATCTGGATCGAGCCCTGCAGGATCTGACCGACGCCAACACGCGACTGCATGCGCTGACCGTGCGCGATGCCCTGACCGGGCTGCACAACCGTCTGTACTTGAACGAGCGGCTACCCGAGTTATGGCGCCAGGCCCAACGGTGGCACCAGAGCCTGTCGGTGTTGATGATCGATGTGGACCATTTCAAGCAGGTCAATGATCGATTTGGCCACGCGGCTGGCGATCAGGCTTTGCGCCTGGTGGCGCAGACCTTGGCGCAGTTGCTGGGTCGCCCAGGCGATCTGGCGGTGCGCTATGGGGGCGAGGAGTTTCTGGCGCTGCTGCCGCAAACCAATTTGACCGGCGCGGCTCACATTGCGGAAACGGTGCGCCAGTGCGTGGAGGCGCTGGACTGCCAGGTCAACGGGGAACACATTCCGTTGACGGTGAGCATCGGGGTGGCGAGCACCCTGCCCGGCCCGCATGGCAGGGTCGAGGATTTGCTGCATGCCGCTGACCATCTGCTGTACGCGGCCAAACACGCTGGCCGCAACCGCTGCGAAGTTCAGGGACCGACCTGAATCAGCCCTGGGCGCCGGCCAGTTCGTTGGTGATGGCCATGAACTGCTGCAGCGTCTGGGCGGCACGCCCGCTGGCCAGGGCTTCGCGGGCGCGCTCGACCCCTTCTGCCAAGGACTCCGCGACATTGGCCGCATAAATGGCGGCCCCGGCATTGAGCAGAACGATGTCTCGCGCGGGACCGGGTTCATTGGCCAACACACGCTGAACGATGGCGCGAGAGGCCTCTCGGGTGCTGGCCTTGAGCATGGAGCCGTCGTGTTCGCCCATGCCGAACTGACCGGGCGAGATGGTGTATTCGTTGACGTTGCCGTTCTTGAGCTCCGCCACCATGGTGGGCCCTGAGAGGGTGATTTCATCGAGGCCATCGCTGCCATGCACGATGAGCACATGCTCGGCCCCCAGCCGGTGCAGGACACGGGCCTGGATGCCGACGAGGTCTGGGTGGAACACCCCCATGACCTGATTGGGCGCGCCAGCCGGGTTGGTCAGGGGGCCCAGGATGTTGAACAGAGTGCGAATGCCCAGTTCTTTGCGAACCGGCGCCGCATGCTTCATGGCGCCATGGTGATTGGGCGCAAACATGAATCCGATACCGGTGGAGTGCAAACAGCGCGCCACCTGCTCAGGCTGCAAGTTGATGGCGACGCCCAAAGATTCCAGCACGTCGGCACTGCCGGTGCTAGACGACACGCTGCGCCCACCGTGCTTGGCCACGCGCGCACCGGCTGCAGCCGCCACAAACATGGCCGTGGTGGAGATATTGAAGGTGTGGGCCCCGTCGCCGCCGGTGCCACACAGATCAACCAGATGGGTCTTGTCTTCGACATGCACCGGGGTGGCGAACTCACGCATGACCTGGGCTGCAGCGGCAATTTCACCCACAGTTTCCTTCTTGACGCGCAAGGCCGCAATGAAGGCCGCCATCATGATGGGCGACATCTCGCCCCGCATGATGCGGCGCATCAAGCCCAACATTTCGTCGTGAAAGATCTCGCGGTGTTCGACGACGCGCTGCAGCGCCTGGACATCAGTGAGTTGCGTCATCACGGATTCCTTACATGTTGAGGAAGTTCTGGAGCATGGCGTGGCCGTGCTCGGTGAGGATGGACTCGGGGTGGAACTGCACGCCTTCCAGCGGTGCGAAGTTCGGGTCGGTTTGCGGCGCTTTGTGACGCACCCCCATGATTTCACCATCGTCGGTGAACGAAGTGATTTCCAGGCACTCGGGCAAGGTCGCGCGCTCGATGGCCAGGGAGTGATAACGGATCACCGTGAACTGTTTGGGCAGGCCTTGGTAGACGCCCTTTTGATCGGTGGTGATCACGGCCGTCTTGCCGTGCATTTGCTCGCGAGCCCGAACGATCTTGCCGCCCAGCGCGGCACCGATGCTCTGGTGCCCCAGGCACACACCCAGGATGGGCAGCTGGCCTTGGAAGCGTTGGAGAGCCGGCACGCAGATACCGGCCTCAGCCGGCGAGCAGGGGCCTGGCGAGAAAACCAGGCGATCGGGCTTGAGGGCGGCGATGCCGTCGAGCGTGATTTCGTCGTTGCGCACGACTTTGACTTCTTCACCCAACTCGCAGAAGTACTGGACCAGGTTGAAGGTGAAGCTGTCGTAGTTGTCGATCATGAGCAGCATGGTGGTGTCCTTTCGTGTCCTGTGAATGTCAGAAACCTTGTTCGACCATCTCGGCCGCGCGGACCACCGCACGGGCCTTGGCCTCGGTTTCTTTCCATTCCAGTTCGGGGACCGAATCGGCCACCACACCGGCACCAGCTTGCACGTAGAGGGTCTGGTCCTTGATGACCCCCGTACGGATGGCAATGGCCACATCCATGTCGCCCGCAAAGCTGAGGTAACCCACAGCACCGCCGTAAACGCCGCGCTGCACGGGCTCCAGCTCGTCAATGATTTCCATGGCGCGGATCTTGGGCGCCCCGCTGAGCGTGCCGGCGGGGAAGCTGGCGCGCAGGACATCCAGACCGGTCATGCCGTCTTTGAGTTGGCCTTCGACATTGCTGACGATGTGCATGACATGCGAGTAACGCTCGATGCCAAAGGCCTCTGTGACCTTGACGGTGCCGGTTTTGGCGATGCGACCGATGTCGTTGCGGGCCAGGTCAATGAGCATGACGTGCTCGGCGCGCTCTTTGGGGTCAGCCAGCAGCTCTTTCTCGTGGATCGCGTCTTGCTCGGGCGTGGCGCCACGTGGACGCGTGCCCGCGATGGGCCGAATGGTGACGGTTTCACCGCCCTCGGCGTTGTGCTCCTGGCGCACGAGGATTTCAGGCGAGGAACCCACGACCTGGTGATCGCCCAGGTCGTAGTAGTACATGTAGGGGCTGGGGTTGAGCGAGCGCAGCGCACGGTACAGGCTCAGCGGCGATGCGGTGAAGCGCTTTTGCAAACGCTGGCCAATGACAACCTGCATGCAATCGCCGGCGGCGATGTATTCCTTGCACTTGAGCACGGCGGCTTCGAAGTCAGCCTTGGCGAAGTGGCGCTCGACCTCATGCGACTCGCCGGGCACGATGGCGGGCGCGGCCACACTCTGATTCAACTGGGCTTGCAACTGGGCAATGCGTGCCGCAGCTTGGGCATATGCTCCAGGCTGTGCCGGGTCGGCGTAGACGATCAGGAACAAGCGGTCGGCCAGGTTGTCGATGACGGCCAGTTCCTCACACTGCAGCAACAGGATGTCGGGCGTACCGATGCCACCGGGTTTTTGCACGCCGGCGAGCTTGTGTTCGATGTGGCGAACGGTGTCGTAGCCAAAGTAGCCGGCCAAACCACCGCAGAAGCGGGGCAAGCCCTTGGGCACAGCGGCATGGAAGCGCTGCTGGTAACTGGCGATGAAATCCAGCGGATTGCCCTCAAAGGTTTCCACCACCTGGCCATCGGCCACCACTTCGACCTGACGGCCGGTGGCTCGAACCAGGGTGCGAGCAGGCAAGCCGACGAAAGAGTAACGACCAAAGCGCTCGCCACCCACAACCGATTCCAGAAGGAAGCTGTTGGCTTGTCCCTGCGTGAGCTTCAGGTACAGGGACAGGGGGGTGTCGAGATCGGCCAGCGCTTGCGCGACCAGAGGGATGCGGTTGTGCCCTTGCGCGGCAAGAGCGAGGAATTCTTGTTCAGTGATCATGTAAGGCCTCCAAGCCCAAGGTCATGCGCCGTCATCAAAGGGCGCAACCTGGGAAGATAGGAAAGTCGGAATCAAAACCGGCAAGCGGCATCCGATGGCAAAACCAGGATGGGCGAATCGGTAGGGGACTCCGTGAGCCGCGGAGGGCTGCCGCCGATGATCGGGGCGGCGCAGTCGCGACAAACCAGGACGAGTCAGAGTGAACGACGCCAGGGCCAAGCTCCCCGGTCGTGCGAACCTTTCGTCTGTTTGCGCGAGATGAACAT
>CAYVOP010000141.1:0-8162 GCA_964453105.1 uncultured Aquabacterium sp.
GCCTCCCAGAGAAAATATTGCTCGTTTGAAATTCACGACGTCATCCCTTGCCTACCCCGATTTACCCGAAAAAGGGCTGCGATGATGCCGAACAAAGTCTTGTAATCACCATAGGAAAAGGCCCCGCAGGGCCTTTTTTATTCAACAGTAACACTCTTAGCAAGGTTACGAGGTTTGTCCACATCTGTACCCTTCGCGCAAGCTGTGTGATACGCCAGCAACTGCAGCGGCACCACATGCAAAATGGGTGACAAAGCACCATAGTGCTCAGGCAGGCGAATCACATGGATACCGGGCTCAGCTTGGATCTGCGTGTCAGCATCAGCGCAAACATACAGCTCACCACCACGTGCCTTCACTTCTTGCATATTGCTCTTGAGCTTTTCCAGCAGGGCATCGTTCGGGGCCACCACCACCACGGGCATTTCGGCGGTCACCAAGGCCAGGGGGCCGTGCTTCAGTTCACCCGCGGGGTAGGCTTCGGCGTGGATGTAGCTGATTTCCTTGAGCTTGAGCGCGCCTTCCAGGGCAATGGGGTAGTGCATGCCGCGGCCCAGGAACAAGGCATTGTCTTTGCGGGCGAATGAGTCGGCCCAGGCCATGACCTGAGGCTCCAGCGCCAGCACCGACTGCAAGGCCGCAGGCAGGTGGCGCATGGCGTTGAGGTGTTCGGTCTCCTGCTCGGCGCTGAGGTGGCCGCGCAGCTTGGCCAGCGTCAGGGTCAGCAGGAACAGGCCAGCCAGCTGGGTGGTGAAGGCCTTGGTAGAGGCCACACCAATTTCCACACCGGCACGGGTCACGTAGGCCAGTTTGCATTCGCGCACCATGGCGCTGGTGGACACGTTGCAGATGGTGAGCGTGTGCTCCATGCCCAGGCTGCGTGCGTGCTTCAGCGCGGCAATGGTGTCAGCGGTTTCACCCGACTGGCTGATGGTGACCACCAGGGTGCTGGGCTCGGGCACGCTGTCACGGTAGCGGTATTCGCTGGCCACTTCGATCTGGGTGGGAATCTTGGCGATCGATTCCAACCAGTACTTGGCGGCAGAGCCTGAGTAGTAGCTGGTGCCGCAAGCCAGGATCAGCACGCGGTCGATCTTGCCAAACACTTCAGCGGCGTTGTCACCAAACAGGCTGGGGGTGATGGCATGCACGCCTTCGAGCGTGTCGGCAATGGCGCGCGGCTGCTCAAAGATTTCCTTTTGCATGTAGTGGCGATAGGGGCCCAACTCGACCGCACCGCTGTGCGCGGTGACGGTGCGCACAGGGCGTTCTGCCAGATCCACACGGGTGTGCGCGGTGGCACCGGGCGCAATGTGTTCGATCCAGTGGCGGCCGGGCTGCAGGTCCACCACATCGCCCTCTTCCAGGTACACGATCTGGTCGGTCACGCCAGCCAGGGCCATGGCGTCAGACGCAAGGAAGCGTTCGCTGGCATCGACACCACCCACGCCCATGATCAAAGGTGAGCCTTGGCGGGCGCCCACCACGCGTTGCGGCTCGTCGCGGCAGAACACGGCAATGGCGTAAGCGCCGGTCAGGCGCAGAGTGGCGGCCTTGACTGCGGCATACAGATCGCCGTCGTACAGGTGGTCCACCAGGTGGGCAATGACCTCGGTGTCGGTCTGGCTCAGGAACACGTAGCCCTTGGCCTGAAGTTCGCGGCGCAGTTCCTCGTGGTTCTCAATGATGCCGTTGTGAACCAGCGCAATGCGGCCAGGCTTGGTGGTGGCGGCATCAGCGCCAGGGCCGTGCGAGAAGTGCGGGTGGGCGTTGTGCACCGCCGGCACGCCGTGGGTGGCCCAGCGGGTGTGGGCAATGCCCAGGGTGCTGTTCACGCCGTCTTGCTCGGCCTGCGAAGCCAGTTCGGCCACGCGCTGTGTGCTGCGGGTACGACGCAACTGGTTGTCTTGCAAGACTGCTACGCCGCAGGAGTCATACCCACGGTACTCAAGGCGCTTGAGGCCTTCAACCAGAACTGGAACGATGTTGCGCGAACCAACGGCGCCGACGATGCCACACATGGGTCTGTCTCCCTAGCAAGCAGATTAATCAGATGGTTCGCGATCGTATCCAGCCCACAAAGAAATGTTCTTTCTTTTTTTATAAATTTACGAAACAATCAACCATTCGTGAAATTTGAACAATCAAATCTCTCGTTTGCAGTTGATTTTTGAAATATTCACTCACAACCATGCAATCCACCCCGCATCTGGATGCCATTGACCTGCGGCTGCTGAACTTGCTGCAACACGACGCCAGCCTGTCAAACCAGGCTTTGGCTGATGCGGCCCACCTGTCAGCGGCCACCTGCCACCGCCGGGTGAAGCGCCTGTGGGAGGAGGGTTTCATTGAACGACAGGTGGCCATCTTGTCGCCCGAACGGCTGGCCGATGCCTTGGGCTGGGGTTTGTCAGCGCTGGTGGAAATCAGCCTGGATGTGCAAACCCAGGAGGCGCTGGACGCGTTTGAAGCCAAAGTGACGCAAGACGCGCAGGTGCAGCAGGTGTGGCGCGTGTCACCCGGCCCTGACTTTGTGCTGGTGGTGCAGGTGGCCGACATGCCGGCCTACCAGGACCTGGCCAAACGGCTGTTCACGGAAGATGCCCGTGTGCGCAATGTGCGGGCCTTTTTCTCGATCAAGCGGGCGAAGTTTCACCCGCAACTGCCTCTACCCACAACGGGCAGCCACAGCCCAAGTTCAGCGAACTGAATTGGGCAGTACTTCGATCAACTGGCCGTCCTGGCGCAAGTTCAGCGGTTGACCATCCAAGGGATGGTGCGGTGGGCGCCGCCGAGGTACGGGCGCGCCATCTAACTCTGGCAGCAACTGAGCCAATTCTTCGTTGCTCAGTTTGGACAAGTCGGTGACCGAGGGCATATGCCGCGCAGGCAGGACGCCAGAAGCCGCATCAGCATCGATCACAGCCGACGCCGAGGTGTGATGCAGCGGAACGCCATCCACACCAGGCAACAAGCGCATAGGCACGAGTGACTGAGCCGGATCGGCCGGCAGCACATGGGCCGGACTGGCCGCGTATTGTTCCGACAGGGCCTTTTCCATCTGGTGTTGCACCACCAGGTGCGAAATCCAGAACGCCCCGCCCACCAACACCACGCCCGCCAGCGAGCCCCCCAGGAACATGGCCCGGCGCGAACGGTGCCAGGGCTGCTCTTCTTCGGGCGACTTGGGCGGCAACCATTCCATGTCAACTCGGGCGTTGACGGGTTCGGGCTCTACGACCGCAGCCTGCTTGGCTTTGGCCGCCGCACGCGATTTGTGCAGGGCCTTTTTCTCGGCCAACAGGCCATCGTATTCACGGCGTCGGTCGGGGTGCACCAAGACTTGGTAGGCCGTGTTCAATGCGGCCATTTCAGCATTGGCGGCATGGGCTGAGTCACCGCTCGCCTCCGCCGCCGCCTGACGGTCGGGATGGTACTTGGCCGCCAACACACGATAGGCCGCGCGGATGACCTCAACCGGGGCATCTTGGGTGACCTTCAGGCGCGCGTAGTGGCTCATGCTCAGCGCTTGGCTTTTTGAGGACGCTGCCAACCGGCCAGAGACAGCTGCTTGGCTCGCGCCACGGTGAGCTGCCCAGCCGGCGCATCTTTGCTGATGGTGCTGCCGCCGCCAATGGTGGCGCCTTCACCCAGATTGACCGGCGCGATCAGCACGCAGTTGGAGCCCACATGCACATCGTTGCCAATGACGGTGCGGTGCTTGTTGGCCCCGTCGTAATTGGCGGTGATGGCACCGGCACCATAGTTGACGCGCTCGCCCACGGTGGCGTCGCCCAGGTAGGCCAGGTGGTTGGCCTTGGCACCCTTGGCCATGGTGCTGTTCTTGACTTCAACGAAGTTGCCGATGTGCACCTCTTCACCCAACTCGGCGCCAGGGCGCAGACGAGCAAAAGGCCCGATGAGTGAGCCGGCGCCCACCGTCGCACCCAGGGTGTCGCCATCGATGTGGGTGAAGGGGTGAATGACGGCCCCGTCGCCAATGACCGCGTTGCGAATGACACAGTTGGCGCCGACTTGCACGTTGTTGCCCAGCTTGACCTGGCCTTCGAAGATGCAGTTGACATCGATGTCAACGTCTTGCCCACAGCTCAACTGACCACGCAGATCGAAACGCGCAGGATCAGCCAGGCGAACGCCCTGCTCCATCAGCTTGTTGGCCTGAGCCTGCTGGTGGCGGCGCTCCAGGTCAGCCAGTTGCGCGGGGCTGTTCACACCCAGCACTTCGACTTCGTCACGAGGCTGGGCAGCCACCACGGGCACGCCGTCTGCCTGGGCCATGGCTACCACGTCGGTCAGGTAGTACTCGCCTTGGGCGTTGTTGTTGTTCAGGCGGCTCAGCCATTGCTTGAGCTTGGCCGTGGGCGCGGCCATCATGCCGGTGTACACCTCGCGAATGGCACGTTGCTCGGCGCTGGCATCTTTGTGCTCAACAATGCCCAGCACCTTCACACCACTGGCATCGCGCACGATTCGGCCGTAGCCGGTGGGGTCGTCCAGGTGAATGGTCAACAAGGCCAGGTGGTCGCCACGGCAGGCGTCCACCAAGGCCTGCGCGGTGCTGGCTTCGATCAGGGGCGTGTCGCCATTGAGGATGAGGGTGATCCCGTCGTCAGGCAACACGGGCACGGCCTGCTGCACGGCGTGGCCGGTACCCAACTGAGGCTCCTGGCGCACGAACTGCAAGGGGGCTTGCGCAAACGCGGCACGCATGTCTGACTCAACCATGTCGGCCCCGTGGCCGGTGATGACCACTTGCTGCTGCGCTGACAAGGTGGAGGTGGTGCCAATCACATGCGCGAGCATAGGGCGCCCGGCCAGCTTGTGCAGCACCTTGGGACGAGACGACTTCATGCGGGTGCCTTTGCCCGCAGCCATGATGACGATGGAAAGCGACATGTGAAGAAACAACCTGGTTGAATATCGGTTCAGCGATTGTCAGAAGGGATCGTGACAGTCACGGTACGGGGGCTGATGGCCTGCAGAGGAAAGTCCTTCAGGGCGGCCTCGAATAGATAGGGGAACATGCGGTCGTCAGCGGCCCCGACGCGATCATGACGCGCATGGGTTTCGTACAGAACCTGACTGGATCGCTTGTCACGAATCAGCACATCGACCTGCATTTGCACGTAGGGCGGCTCGAACTGCATGGACAGCGACAAGCCACCACGGCCGCCATGCCCCCACCAGCCACCAAAGCCGGGTCCCCAAGGGCCCCAGAAGGGGTCGTAAGGCGCTCGACGCTGTTCCACCACCACCTGGGCGCCCACCTGCACGGTCACATCGGCTTGATTGCCATCAATCACACGCTCAAAGCCGGCTGTGGCCAAGACGGGTTCGGCCGCAGCCTCCAGTCGGTCTTGCTGCTCGGCACGGGTCTGCTGGGAAGGCAGCCGTTCGAACACATAGCGACCAGGCTTGCGGCCTTCCGGCCAACTGCCATAGCTGGAAACCTGGCTGGTGACGGCATTAGGGGCGGCGCAACCGCCCAACAACAGCACACCGAGCACCAGCGCAGCAGCCATGCTGGGCGCAATCGGGGTGGCTGTTTGGGGCGTGGCGTGCATGGGCGGTGCCTCAGTCGGCTTTGCGGATAGGAATGGCGCTCAGCGAGATCTTGGTCTCGGCGGGCAGGCCATCAGACGGGTCACCACAGCCTTCGTCTTCGTCAAAGGCGATGTCGCCGCCCTTCATGGGGGCGCCAGTGGCCTTGATGGTTTCGAAGGGGTAGAGCTTGCGGTCCATCATGTGCGAAGGAATGATGTTCGACAAGGCGGTGAACATGTTGTCGACCCGACCTGGGAACTTGCGGTCCCACTCGTTGATCATTTCGCGCATTTGCTGGCGCTGCAAGCCTTCCTGGCTGCCGCACAGGTTGCAGGGAATGATGGGGAACTCGCGGTGCTCGGCGAACTTGGCCAGGTCTTGCTCACGGCAGTAGGCCATGGGGCGAATGACCACGTGTTCGCCGTTGTCGGTCACCAGCTTGGGCGGCATGCCCTTGAGGGTGGAGCCAAAGAACATGTTCATGAACATGGTCTGCAGGATGTCGTCGCGGTGGTGGCCCAGGGCGATCTTGGTGCAGCCCAGCTCGGTGGCCACTCGGTACAAAATGCCACGGCGCAGACGCGAGCACAGCGAGCAGGTGGTCTTGCCTTCGGGCACGACTTTCTTGACCACGCTGTAGGTGTCTTGCTCTTCAATGCGGAAGGGCACACCGACCTTGGTCAGATACTCGGGCAGCACGTGCTCGGGGAAACCGGGCTGCTTCTGGTCCAGGTTCACGGCCACGATTTCGAACTTGATGGGTGCCCGCTTTTGCAGGTTCATCAGGATGTCGAGCATGCCGTAGCTGTCTTTGCCGCCCGACATGCACACCATGACCTTGTCGCCGTCTTCGATCATGTTGTAGTCGGTGATGGCTTCCCCCACCAAGCGGTGCAACTTCTTGCTGAGCTTGTTCATTTCGAAGGCATGGCGGGCGGCCTTCTTTTCAGCTTCGTCATCGTTGGCGGCATCGCCATGGTGCACGGCTTCGGCGTACATGGCGGCAGCGGCCACGGCCAGAGCGTCATCCATGTGATGGGCCTCGGCGAGGTCGGAAGCAGAAACGGGAGGGGTGTTACGGGCGGCGTCTTTCATGGGCCGCGATTTTCGCCGATCCAGGCAAAAAAGGGCGGAAAAGCCAGAGGATTCAGCTCAAAAGTGATGGATTGGGGGCTCAAACCCCATCAAACAAGGGTAAGGTTTGCGGACCTTTCTCACGATCCGAAGTCGGGGGCTCGGTGCCGTCGCCTTTTTGCAGGTTTTCGACCTTCACCCCCAGCAGGCGCAAGCGGCGCTCCAGCGGCACGGTTTTCAGGCATTGCCCAGCCCAGTGGCGAATGGTGGCGGCATCGCGCGTGGGGTGCGGCAGCGTGATGCTGCGGGTGACGGTTTTGAATGCATCGTCGCGCAGCTTGATGCCCACGGTGCGGCCCACATAGCCTTTGCGAACCAGATCGGCCGCCACTTGCTGGCACAGCCTGGTGAACACGGAGCCAAGTTGCTCGCGGTCGTGCTTGGGGTGCAGGTCGCGCTCGAAGGTGGTTTCGCGGCTAAGCGACTTGGGCTCGCTGTAGGTCACCACCGGGCGGTTGTCGTCTCCCCGAGCTGCCCGATATAGCCACTGACCGTAGTTGCCGCCGAAGTGGTCAATCAGCCAGTCGAGTTCGCACTGAGCCAACTGACCAATGGTCTCTACACCCAGGGTTTTGAGCTTGTGCGTGGCCTTGGGGCCGATGCCATTGATGCGCTTGACCGGCAGGGGCCAGATGCGTGTGGGCACCTCGTCGATGGTCAGCAGAGTCAGGCCGTTGGGCTTGTCGAGCTCGGAGCAGATCTTGGACAACAGCTTGTTGGGCGTGATGCCGATCGAACAGGTCAGACCCGTGGCGTCGAACACGGCTTGCTTGATGCGCTGCGCCAGATCACGAATGCCCGCCAAGGGGTCGTCAGGGGTGCTGTCTTGCGCGCCATCCACATCGGTCAGATCCAGGTAAATTTCGTCAATGCCCCGGTCTTCCATGACGGGGGCGATTTGTGTGACGGCCTGTTTGAACAGACGCGAGTAGTGGCGGTAGGCATCGAAGTCAACCGGCAACAAGATGGCATCCGGCGCCAGAGCGGCGGCCTTCATCATGCCCATGGCCGAGTGCACACCCAAGGCTCGCGCCTCGTAGGTGGAGGTGGTGATGACGCCCCGCCCCACATAGTCGCGCAAGCGGGCGTAGTGCCAACTGCCATCGGGCAGTTGCTGCGGGCGCTGGTCGCGCCGCCCGCCAATGACGACGGGCTGACCGCGCAACTGGGGGTAGCGAAGCAGCTCGACCGACGCATAGAAGGCGTCCATGTCGAGGTGAGCGATCAGGCGTCGCTTCACCTCAGATCACCTCACCATTGGCCGGTTTCCATGCGGATGGCCACTTCGCAGTCGTCGAAGATTTCCAGCTTGGCAATCTTCACGCGCACACCCAGCACGCCAGGCAGATCCATCAGGCGCTTGCAGAGCTTGCCGATCAAGGTTTCCAACAGGTTCACATGCACCGCCGTGCATTCTTCGATGATGATGGTGCGCACGCGGCGGTAGTCGAGCACGTGCAGCA